>SXKB01000034.1 GCA_005778215.1 Actinomycetota bacterium
CCCGAGGTGTACATCATCATCCTGCCGAGCTTCGGCATCATCTCCGAGGTGCTCCCGACGTTCGCACGCAAGCCGCTGTTCGGCTACAAGTTCGTCGTCTTCTCGGGTGCGGCCATCGGTTTCGTCGGTTGGGGTGTGTGGGCGCACCACATGTTCGCCAGTGGCCTCGGGCCGGTGTCGGTGGCGGTGTTCTCCGTAGCGACAATGCTCATCGCCATTCCCACGGGCGTGAAGATCGTGAACTGGACACTCACGTTGTGGGGCGGCAAGTTGCTGTTCTCGACGGCGATGCTGTTCTCGATCGGCGTCATCGTGCTGTTCACCATCGGCGGTCTGTCGGGCGTCACCCACGCCGTGGCGCCGTCCGACACGCAGCAGACCGACACGTACCACATCGTCGCTCACTTCCACTACGTCATCGTGGGTGGCGCCGTGATGGGTCTGTTCGCCGGCTTCTACTTCTGGTGGCCGAAGATGTTCGGCCAGATGCTCAGCGAGCGTCTCGGCAAGTGGAACTTCTGGCTGATGTTCTTCGGCGTGAACCTCACGTTCGCCCCGATGCACATCCTCGGCATGCAGGGTCAGCCGCGCCGTATGGTCGTGTGGCCCGAGAAGCTCACCGGTGACGGGTTCTTCGACCTGGCGTTCTGGAACAAGATCGCCTCGGTCGGTTCGTTCGTCATCGCCCTCGGTGTGCTGCTGTTCGTCATCAACATCTTCGTGACGGCGAAGCGCAAGGAGACGGCACCGCTCGATCCGTGGGATGCCCGCACGCTCGAGTGGATCACGGCCAGCCCGCCGAAGGAGCACAACTTCGATCGCATCCCGACGGTGCACGCGCTCGACGAGTTCTTCCACCGCAAGTACGAAGAGGTCGACACCGATGCCGGCCCGCGTCTGGTGAAGGTGAAGACCGCCGAGGAGATCCTCGCCGAGGAAGAGGCGAACGCCGATCACCACATCCACCTGCCGTCGCCGTCGTACTGGCCCATCGTGCTGGCGTTGGCGCTGCCCATCATCGCCTACGGCGTGATCTTCAACCTGCTGCTGTCCGTCGCGGGCACGGCGCTCGTCATCCTGGCCATCTTCGGCTGGTGCCTCGAGCCGTCGGTGGCCGACGACAGCGACTACGACCCGCCGGCCGGCGGGGAATCGACGAAGGAGTTGGCGACCCTTGGCTGACATCGCGGTGCACGACGAGCACACTCATCACGAGGGCTACGAGGACCACACTCCTCACGCCACGTCGACGGGGCTCAGCAACAACAAGTTGGCCATGTGGCTGTTCCTCGGCAGCGAGTGCCTGCTGTTCGGCGGCCTCATCGCCACGTACATGCTGTACCGCGGCCGCCACGAGGGTGGCCCCGCCCCCGACCAGATCTTCGACATCCCGCTGACGTCGGTGAGCAGCTTCATCCTGCTGATGAGCTCGCTCACCATGGTGTTGGCGGTGAACTCGGCGAAGCGCAAGGACGACCGCAACACGAACCTGTGGTTGGTGGTCACCGCCCTCCTGGGTGCGCTGTTCGTGGGCGGTCAGGTCTACGAGTTCACGGCCTTCTACCAGGAGGGTCTCGGCTTCACGACCAGCCTGTTCGGTTCCAGCTTCTACACCCTCACCGGCTTCCACGGTGTGCACGTGACCCTGGGCATCATCATGCTGCTGGCGCTCGCCGCCATCATCACCCGCGACCGCATCACCGGCGACAAGGCCGAGGTGGTGGAGCTGGTCGGTCTGTACTGGCACTTCGTCGACGTGGTGTGGGTCATCATCTTCACCCTCGTCTACCTGATCCCCGCCTGAGGTTCGCACCATGAGCAGCACCACCGAACACGTCGAGGATGCCGCGGCCGAGGGCGAGCACCACGGTCACGACGGCCATGTGCCGAGCGACGGTTACTTCATCAAGATCGCCATCATCCTGGCCATCGTGACGGCGCTCGAGACGTCGACCTACTGGTGGCCCGAGGGTGCGCAGTCGTGGGCCATTCCCGCGCTGCTCATCATGATGGCCATCAAGTTCTTCATGATCGTCTCGATCTTCATGCACCTGAAGTTCGACAGCAAGATCTTCAGCTTCATGTTCTACACGGGCCTCGTCCTGGCGATCTTCGTGTACATGGTGTTCCTCTTCACCTTCCAGTACTTCCGGAGCTGACTCATGACGGCCGCGGCCACGTTCGCGGACCCGTGGGCGTTCGAGCCCAACGTCGAGGTGTACCTGCTGGTCGGGTTCCTGGTCGGCGCGTACCTGTACATGGTGCGGAACATCGGTCCGCACGCGGTGGAACCCGGCGCCCCCGTGGTCACCCGTCGGCAGAAGATCTGCTTCGTCGCCGCCATGGCGGTGCTGTTCGTCGCGAGTACGTGGCCGGTGCACCAGATCGGCGAGGGGTACCTGTACTTCATGCACATGGTGCAGCACTTCGCCCTGAGCTACGTGCTGCCACCACTGGTGCTGCTGGCGACGCCCGAGTGGTTGTTGCGCGCACTCATCGGTGAGGGCCGCGTCTACCGCGTGGTCCGCTTCTTCGCGCAGCCCGTCGTGGCCGCCGTCATCTTCAACGTCATGGTCATGGTGCTGCACGTGCCCGGCGTGGTCAACGCCTCCACCGAGAACGGCACGCTGCACTTCGCGCTGCACCTGTTCGTCGTGTTGGCCGCAGTGTTGATGTGGATGCCCGTGGTGGGGCCACTCCCGGAGCTGCAGATGAGCTACGGCGGCAAGATGATCTACCTGTTCCTGCAGAGCGTGGTGCCCACCCTGCCGGCGGCGTGGCTGACGTTCGCCGACGGCGTGGTGTACCGCCACTACGGCGAGCAGGCAGTGCGGGTGTGGGGCATCAGCCCGATCGACGACCAGCAGATCGCCGCAGTGATCATGAAGATCTTCGGCGGTCTGTACCTGTGGACCATCGTGATCTTCATGTTCTTCCGCCGCTTCGGCCGCGGTGCCGATGGCAGCACGTACCGTCGCGGCAACCGCATGCCCACTGCCGAGATCACCGGCAACGAGGAGTTCCCGCTCACCTACACCGAGGTCGAGCAGGCGTTCCACCGCTCGGAGGCGCCGGCCGACGTCGGTGTCGACCAGCGCCCCCAGCGGTGACGGCCCACCCGGTGGGGACGGGACCGAACCGGGACGGGAGACGGTTCAGTCGGTGGGCCGCTCGGCCAGCGTCAACGTGACCACCGTGTCGGTGCCGTCACGGTTCACCGTGATCGACACCTCGGTGCCCGGTGCCAGCGAACGCAGGACGGACGACAGCTGTTCGGCGGTCGCCACCGGCGTGCCGTCGACCTCGGTGATGATGTCGCCCTCCTCGATGCCAGCCCCGGAGGCCGGGGTGTTGGGCTGCACGGTCGACACCACGATGCCGTCGGGGGTCTCGGACAGGAAGACACCGATGTAGCCGATGGGAGCGGCCGTGATCTGCTTGCCGGCCTTGAGGTCGTCGAGCAGTGGCTGGATGGTGCCGACCGAGATGGCGAAGCCGATGTTCTGTGCGTCGGGGATGCCCGCCGAGTTGAGACCGACGAGCTCGCCATTGCCGTTGACCAGCGCACCACCGGAG
>SXKB01000267.1 GCA_005778215.1 Actinomycetota bacterium
CCACGCGCCCCCGCTGAGCTGTCCGGTCGCCGGCACGTTGCTGCTCGAACCCACCGAGAGCGAGACACTGCGCGAGCTCGACCGGTTCTGCGACGCGATGCTGGCCATTCGTGCCGAGATCGAACGCGTAGCGGCCGGTGAATGGTCGGTCGACGACAGTCCGCTCCGCCACGCACCGCACACGGCCGAGGATCTGTTGGGTGAGTGGAACCGTCCGTACTCACGTGAACTCGGCGCCTATCCGCTCCCCACGCTCCGCGCCGCCAAGTACTTCCCGCACGTGTCGCGCATCGACTCGGCCTACGGCGATCGCAACCTCATCTGCACGTGCGAACCACTCGAGGCGTACGCCGACGCGTGAGCTGCTGCTGCGCTACGGTCGCAGCCATGTCCGAAGGTGGTTACGCGTCGATCGGCCTCGGGGATCTGCTCGCACTCCTCAGCGCCAACAACCCGCTCGCAGGGGTGCAGAAGTCCGTTGCGCAGTTCCAGCACGGAGTGAACCAGTTCCTCGAGAGCATCGAGCGGTTCAACGACACCATGGATCAACTGAACCAGGTCGCTCGTCGAGTGAACGGCCTGCTCGACACCGTCGAGGAACCCGTTCAGGCATTGGTCCCGCAGGTGACGCGCACCATCAAGACCGCTGACGCGCTGGTGGAGCAGTTGCGCGTCCCGGTCGAGAAGGTCGCCCCCGCGCTCGCGGCGCTGCCCACCGATCTCTCCACGTTCCTCAACGTGCTCAACGACGTGAGCCGTCGCCTCCAGCCGCTCGGCCAACTCGCCGAGTCGGCGGGCAGTGTGTTCGGGCTGCGGCCATTGGCCGCACTACGCGTCGGCGGCGGACGTCCGGCACCCGCGCCGCCCGCCGAACCGGCGCCGGCAGCGGCGAAGAAGGCACCCACGAAGAAGGCACCAGCGAAGCAGCAGGCCGCTGCGAAGCAGGCGCCCGCCACGAAGAAGAAGGCCGCGCCGAAGCGCTGAGTCAGTGCTTCTCGACGAAGGGCAGCGCCACCACGCGGCCCGGCAGCGAGGAACCTCGCACGTCGATCACCACGTCGGTGCCGTCGGCGACATCGGGCGGTAGGAACGCCAACGCGATGCCGTGTTCGAGCACCGGCGAGAAGTTGCCGCTCGTGACCACACCCGCCGCGTTGCCGTCGACGAGGACCGCGCAGTCTGCTCGCGGCGGACGCCGCCCGTCGGTGGCGATGCCGCGAAGTCGTCGGGCGACACCACGATCGCGCTCGGCCGCCAACGCCTCCTTGCCACGGAAGGTGGGTTTGTCCCAGGCCACCACCCAACCGAGCCCTGCCTGCAGCGAGGTGATGCCGGCACCGAGCTCGTGGCCGTGCAACGGCAAGCCCGCCTCGAGACGCAACGTGTCGCGGGCACCGAGACCGGCAGGCGTGACACCCGCGCCTTCGATGGCTTGCCACAGTGCCACTGCCGCATCGACGGGCACGGCGATCTCGACGCCGGCCTCGCCGGTGTAGCCGGTGCCGGCGACGGTGCACTCGGCACCGTTCCACGTGCACCGCTGCACACGGAACCGGCCGACGGCCGCGGCCTCGGGGAACACCGTGGCCACACGCTCCTTGGCTCGCGGGCCCTGCACGGCGATGACGGCTCGCGACGTCGTGGTGTCGGTGCCGCCGATCGCGCTGCGCACGCCGTCGGTGTTCGAGGCGTTCGGCATCACGTCGAACACGTCGTCGTCGAGCCACCACACGA
The DNA here is from genome assembly GCA_005778215.1 of Actinomycetota bacterium. Classification (GTDB taxonomy): domain Bacteria; phylum Actinomycetota; class Acidimicrobiia; order Acidimicrobiales; family Ilumatobacteraceae; genus UBA668. The sequence goes on from SXKB01000267.1 coordinate 1,735, forward strand.
TGATGTCGTCCTGCACGGAGGCATCGGCCTCGTCGAGCAGGTGCGTGTACTGCGCTCGGCCCGGCCCGACCTTGGTGAGGTCGTTGGTGAGGGTGCGCTGCAACAGGTCGAGCGAGCCGGCACCCTCCACGCGCACGGTGCCGAGATGTGACACGTCGAACATCACGGCGTCGCGGCGGCAGGCGAGATGCTCTTCGATGGTGCCGGTTGCGTAGTTGACCGGCATTTCCCAGCCGCCGAAGGGCACCATCTTCGCCCCGAGCGCTCGGTGCACCGAGTCGAGTGGGCTGTAGCGCAGCGACGACATCAGACGGCCTGTGCGGTGTCGACGACCGCTGCGTCGGCGGCCAACTGCACGAGTTGCTCGTCGAGGTCGACCTTCAGGCCGCCGATCGCGAGCACGTTCAGCACGCCCTGGCCCCGGCGCATGACGTCGATGAGTTGGTCGCCGTCGCACAGCAGCACGTCGCTGCCCGAGATGACGAGGTGTGCCGCGGCGATGTCGGTGTCGACGTGTTCACGCAGGTACTCGAAGGCGGTGCGAACGGACTCGAGCTTGATGCCGGCATCGAGCAGCGACTTGATGACCCGGAGTTCGAGGAGATCGCGGTAGCTGTACTGGCGGCGGCTGCCACTCCCGCTGGCATCGGTGAGCGACGGTCTGACGAGATCGGTGCGGGCCCAGTAGTCGAGTTGCCGGTAGGTGATCCCCACGATGGACGCGGCCTTCGTGCCGCTGAATCCCACTTCGTTGCTCATGTCCCGGCCTCCTGGGTGCTCACACGCGCGTAACTACGCACGTGTAACCGGCTGCTCATGGTACGACCCGACGCGCGCGCCGTCAAGCACTCTGTGCGCGAAGAATCGCGCGGTTCGCGCGATCTACTCGGCGAAGTCGTCGGGGGTGATGTCGTCGAGGAAGTCGCGGAACTCGTCGAGGATCGTCTCCTCGTCGTCCTCCCCCGCCGTCACCTCGGGGGCCTCGACCGCCGCCTCGTCGAGCAGCGACTCCTCGGCGAAGATGGGGGCACCTGAGCGCACGGCCAGCGCAATCGCATCCGACGGCCTGCTCGACACGATGGTCTGGCCGGTGGCGGTGCTGAAGTGCAGCTCGGCGAAGAACGTGTGGTCGCGCACTTCGGTGATGACCACACGTTCCAGCGTGGCGCCGAGTGCCTGGAAGACCGTGACCGACAGGTCGTGCGTGAGCGGTCGTGGCGGCGTGATGCCCTCGAGCGCGGTGTGGATGGCCGACGCCTCGGGCCCGCCGATGAGGATGGGCAGCACACGCGACCGCTCGGCCTCCTCGCGCAGCATCACCACCGGCGTGTTCGCCGGCAGTTCCACGCGCACCCCGAGCAATTCCATCCGAATCACGAGCGTGATGGTACCCGAGTGCGGCGGGGATCAGCTCTCGAGATGATGCCGCAACGCCGCACCCAGCAACGCCCCACGGAGGTCGGCACCCAGCGACGACAACTCGGTGAGCGTGGCCGCCGCCTGCTGGCGGCTCTGCGGGTTGCGCTGACGCAGCAGCGGCAGGACGAGCTGCTCGAACAACGCCGCCTCACGTTCGGCCGACTGCTTCCACCCGCGCAGGTGACGCGCCTCCACGCCGCGGGCGAGGAAACCTGCCGCGGCCTTCGCGATCAGTAGATCGCTCGACGAGTACAACGCAGTGGAGCCGCTCCCGCGGCCGGTGATGAGACCGTACGACTCGAGCTCGCCGAGTTGCTTCGACGTGAGCCCGGCCAGGCTGCACAACTCGCTGGCCACGAACGTGTCGGGCACCACGTCGAGCTGCGGCGCAGCCGGTTCGGCCGGCGCGAAGAAGTGCACGGCGGCGTTCTCCGAGGCTGATGCGACGGCGGGAGCCGGCGACGGCACTGCGGCCATTGCCGCGCGGTGCTGTGCGGCAGGATGGTTGGAGGTGGTGACCTCCACCCCCTCCGGCAGCGTGTGATCGCCCGTCTCGTCGAGGTCGCGATCACCGCGGTCGAGCACCGTCACGTTGCGGATACCACGCGGCGGAGTGAGCGCGCCCGAGTCGTCGATCTGACCGTTCTCGAGCCGGTCACGGATGACCCGCAACGGCAGGAAGTTCTCGCGCTGCTCGCGCAGGATGACGCGAAGGCGCTCGACGTCACCGTCGTAGAACTTCCGGTAGCCCGACGGTGTGCGCTCGGGGTCGATGAGCCCCTGGCTCTCCAGGAACCGGATCTTCGAGATGGTGACGTCGGGGAACTCCTCGAGCAGGAGCGCCAGTACCTCACCGATGCTGAGATATGGCCGTTCGGTCACTGTCACCCTTCGGCCTTCTGGAAGAAGACGAGACGGAACTTGCCGACCTGCAGTTCGTCACCCTGGTACAGGAAGACGGGCTCCTCGATGCGCTGCTGGTTCACATAGGTGCCGTTCAACGAACCGGCGTCCTGCACCATGTAGCCGTCGCCGGTGCGCGTGATCTCGGCGTGACGTCGCGACACGGTGATGTCGTCGAGACTGATCTCGCTGTCGGGATGACGGCCGAGCCGAGTGATCGGTGCCGCCAACGACAGTGCCGTGCCTGCCTGGTTGCCGTTGCGCACCACGAGGGTGGCGTGGTCGTCGGGCAACTCGCCGATGTTCACCACGACGTCGTCGGCTGGACCAGCGGCGTCCTGCAACGGGTCGACCTTCGACAGCGTGATGGTCTTGTCGTCGAGACGATCGAGCACGGCGCCGCACGACGAGCAGAAACTCGACTCGGGCGGGTTGCGGTGGCCGCACTGGTTGCAGAACACGTACGCCATCTGCGCTCCGTTCAGCCGGCGGTGAGAGCCTGGTAGCCCTCGGCGTCGAGCAGTCCGTCGAGCTGCGCCACGTCGGACATCTCGATCTCGCACAGCCACCCGCTGCCGTACGGGTCCTGGTTCAGCGCCTCAGGCGTGGCGCTGAGCGAGTCGTTGACCGCCACCACCGTGCCGGACACGGGGGCGTACACGTCGCTGACCGACTTCGTGCTCTCCACCTCGCCGAAGCTGTCGCCTGCGCTGACGACCTGACCGACCGTCGGGACCTGTACGTAGACGACGTCGCCGAGTGCATCCTGCGCGTAGTCGGTGATGCCGACGCGCACACGAGTGCCCTCGACCGCAATCCATTCGTGGTCGCTGCTGTACCGGAGATGGTTCGGAACCTGCATGGTGCTGACCTTAGCCGCGACGAGCCCGTCCCGCCCGAAGGCTCGCACGGATCGTGGGCACGTAGGTGATGGCGGTGTAGTAGCTGAGCGCCAGGCCCGGCACGACCACCAGCCACGACGCCACCAGGAACGCCTGATGGAGCACGAAGTCGGATGCGCCGATCATGAAACCAGGGATGGCGAACATCAGCAGGAAGGTCGCGGTCTTTCCCCACCAGGTGACGTCGAAACGCTCCATCCCGAGGAACAGCGTGCACACGGCCACCGTGCCGCCGAACAGCACTTCACGGACCACGATCAGCCAGAACACCCATGCGGGCGGGATGCCGTACACGAGGATGCCGGCGATGCTGACGATGAACATCAGCCGATCCGCCGTGGGATCGAACATCTTCCCGAACTCGCTCACCTGGTTGAAGTGACGGGCCAGCCAGCCGTCCACCCAGTCGGTGGCGCCGAGTACCCCGAGCAGGAAACCGGCACCCGCCACGTTGTCGCGCCCGAACAGCAGGTACAGGAACACGGGGATGCAGCACAGCCGCAACAACGTGAACAGATTCGGGTATGTGAGGTACTTGTGACTCGAGAGCTGCGCGGCGTCGGACTCCATCGGTGCGGAGCGTACAAGTGCGGCCCACCCCGATGCGTACGATCGGCGCCATGACCACAGCAGGCGCCCTCGCAGGGCACGTCGCATTCATCACCGGTGCCGGCTCGGGCCTCGGCGCCGCGTTCGCCCGTCGGCTCGCCGCCGACGGCGCACAGGTGATCATCAACGACCTCAACGCCGAGGCCGCCGCCTCGCTCGCCATCGAACTCGACGGCGACACCGCGGTGTTCGACGTGTGCGACTCGGTGGCCTTCGACACCGAGATCGACAAGGCGGTCGAACGCCACGGTCGCCTCGACATCCTCATCACCAACGCCGGGATCGCACCACCCAGCGACCCGTCACGCACCGAGCAGATGATCGCCAACCAGATGGCCCGCATGGAGGGTCGCCTCGCCGACATGGTGCCGCCCGACTCGCTGGTGAGTCTGAGTGACGACGACTGGGACCGGATGATCCGCGTGCATCTGCACGGCTCCTTCTACGGCACCCGCGCCGCGCTCCGCCACATGACGCCTGCACGTACAGGTGCAGTGGTCAACGTGTCGTCGGTGCTGGGTCTGCGCCCCATGTCGGGCGCCGCGCACTACGCGGCGGCAAAGGCGGGCATCATCGCCCTCACCAAGTCGGCCGGCCAGGAGGTCGCTCCGTACGGCGTGCGGGTCAACGCGGTGTGCCCCGGCTGGATCGACACCCCACTGCTCGCCCCGATGGACCCGATGCTGATGGCCGGCATCGTGATGCAGATCCCCCGCGGTCGCCTGGGCACCGCGGACGAACTCGCCGAATTGGTGCGCTTCCTCTGCGGCCCTGAGAGCAGCTACTGCAACGGCGACGTGTTCGCCGCCTCGGGCGGGTTCGTCTGATGGCCACCATCTTCACCCGCATCATCGACGGTGACATCCCGGGCACGTTCGTCCACCGCGACGACTGGTGCGTCGTGTTCCTGTCGATCAACCCGCTTGCGCACGGCCACGCCCTGGTGGTGCCGATCGCCGAGCACGACCACTGGGTCGACGTGCCGGCCGATCTGGCTGCGCACCTCTTCGCAGTGGCACATCGAGTGGGCCGCGCCCAGGCCCGCGCGTTCGGCTGCGAACGTGTCGGCGTCATCATCGCCGGATACGAGGTGCCCCACACGCACATCCACCTGGTGCCCACGAACGACATGCGCGAGCTCAACTTCGCCAACGCCGCTGCCTCGGTCACCCGCGACGAACTCGACGCCGCCGCCGCTTCCATCATTGCCGCACTCGCTGCGCTCGACTGAGGCGTCGTGCACCGGTTCACACCGGGTCGATCAACTCGCTCCCCTTGTTGCGCACGTTGTTCACCGATGTGCTCACCGCATGCATGGTGAGGATGTCGTCGCCAGCAGGGACGAGCAGCCCCCGCAACGAATCGATGTCGGCATTGGTGGGATCGAGCCATGCCGCCCAGGCCGACTGCGGCAGGATCACCGGCATGCGGTCGTGCACCGGCGACATCGTGCCGTTCGCCGCCGTGGTGATGAGCGTGCAGCTGTGCAGCCACGGCGCCTCTGGACCGAGCTCCTTGTCGCGCCACGTGGCCCACAGGCCGGCGATCGCCAACGGCTCGCCGTCGAGGCGATGGATGAACATCGGCGTCTTGATCGGCTTGCCCGCCTTCCCCACCGGCGCGTCAGCGCCGGGCGCCTGCCATTCGTAGAAGCCGTCCATCGGCACGATCAGCCGATGCTTCTTCAGCAGTGACTTGAAGGCTGGCTTCTCGGCGATCGTCTCCGCGCGAGCGTTGATCATCTTCGACCCGATCTTGGTGTCCTTCGCCCACACCGGCACGAGCCCCCAGTGGAACGCCTCGACACGCCGCTCACCCTCCGCCGACGCGACGACCCCGTAGACGTCGGTGGTGGGTGCCACGTTGTAGTTCGGCGGCAAGGCCTCACCCTCGAAGGACGCACCGAAGAAGTCGGCGATCGCGTCGGGTGACTGCGTGGAAACGAAACGGCCGCACATCCCTCGCACGGTAGCGGGGATGTGCGGCCGACACCGTCGGACCTCGACCGGAGCTACTTGCCCTTGCCCTTGTCCTTCTTGTCGTCCTTGTCGTCGTCGTCCGAGCGGTCGTCGTTGCCGCGGCCGTGGTCGTGGTCGTCGTCGGAGTCCTTGTCGTCCTTGTCGTCGTCGTCCGAGCGGTCGTCGTTGCCGCGGCCGTGGTCGTGGTCGTCGTCGGAGTCCTTGTCGTCGCCGCCCTGGTCGTCGCCCGACTCGCCATCATCACCAGACTCGTCGTCACCGGACTCGTCATCGCCGGACTGGTCATCACCCGACTCGCCGTCACCCGACTCGTCACCGTCCGACTCGTCGTCACCCGACTCGTCATCACCCGACTCGTCATCACCCGACTCGCCGTCACCCGACTCGTCATCACCCGACTCGCCGTCACCCGACTCGTCATCACCCGACTCGTCGTCACCCGACTCGTCATCGCCGGACTCGTCACCGTCCGACTCGTCGTCACCGGACTCGTCATCGCCGCCCTGGTGGTCGTGCTCGACGTGATCGGGCGTGGAGTTGTCACCACCCCGGTCATCGCCCGACTCGCCATCATCACCAGACTCGTCATCGCCGGACTCGTCGTCACCGTCCGACTCGTCGTCGCCCGACTCGTCGTCACCCGACTCGTCATCGCCGGACTCGTCGTCACCCGACTCGCCGTCACCCGACTCGCCGTGACCCGACTCGTCGTCACCGGACTCATCATCGCCCGACTCGTCATCGCCGGACTCGTCGTCACCCGACTCGTCATCGCCGCCCTGGTCACCGCCGCCGCCACCCTGATGGGAGGCGCCGCCACCGGCCGGGCTGCCGTCGGGCGTGCCCTGGTCGCCGGTGTTCGTGTCGGGGGTGTCAGGGTTGGAGCCGTCGCCGAGACCCAGGTCGGTGTCGACCTCGGGGTCGCCACCGAGGTCCTCGTCGATCAGGTCGTCCGCACCGTCATCATCGACGTCGTTCGACCCACTGCTGCCGCCCGGCCGCACCGAGGTCTGCTCGACGCCACCCCGGCCGGTGGCCTGGCCCGAACCACCTTCGCCCTCCCCACCGTCGCCGTAGGTCCAGCCGGTGCCGCCGACATCGCGGCCGTTGCCGGCACCGGCGACGTGGTCGCTGCCGTCGACATGCACACCGGGTCGTCCGATCGAGTCGTGCAACGGTCCGCGCACCAGCGCACTGCGCGAGGTCATGCCCCCGCCACCGGCCACTGCCGTGCCGACGAGCCCGATCACCACTGCGCCGGACGCGAACAGACCCGCCATCGCAGTGCGCTGCGAGCGGCTGGCACCCATCAGTGCTGCGAGGCGATCCACCACCGTGGCGCCGGGCTGCTGGAGGAAGCCGGCAAGCACCTCGATGTCGTCGCGACGCAGATCGACCGCCGGTGCCTTCTTCTGTCGGCGGAGTGTGCGCACGAGCTTCAGGTACGCCTCGAGCAATGCGGTGGAGTTGTTCGGCTCGAAGGCGGTCGACACGCCGCCTGCGCTGATGACGCCGCTGGCGATCACCACGGCCAACCGGGTGGGGAGAATGACGCCGAGGTCGCAGCCGTAGAGTTCGGCGATGCGCTCCACCGTGTCGTCGTCGAGCTGTACGACGCCTTGCTCGAACGCCTTCAGCTGAGCGACCGAGAACGCACCATCGCTGGCCTTCGCCATGGAGCGGACCGACCGGCCCTGCTGTGAACGCGTCGCGACCATGAGATTCGCCAGTCGCTTGGCGAACGCATCCGAACGCAGATCCAGCATCGAGTTCTCGTCCATGTGCCCACTCCCAATGTCAAGCCTGGATCAACATCGGTTGAAACCGGGTTCGACTTGAGCACGGAGAACGCACGATTTGAGGAACTCTTGTGCATCGGGCCGACGCCCGCAGAGACTCCCCGACGTCAGGGAGCAGGCGGCGTGGGGATCGGCGGGCCGCCGGTGCCCACCTGCGTGGTTTCGGGCGGCAGGTTGGTCTCGATGCTCTGCACCGTGGTGGGCGGTGCCACCGTCGACGGTGTCGCCGTGGTGACCGGCGGCTGGGTGGTGACCGGCACCGTGGTGGTCTCGACCACGGTCGTGGGCGCGACCGTGGTGGTCGTGGTGGTCTCGTCGGTGACCGGCACCGTGGTCTCGACCACGGTCGTGGTGGTGTCGGGCACGGTGGTCTCGACGACGACCGTGGTGGTGTCGGTGGGATCGGTCGGTGATGCGTCGCCGACGCCGACAGCCGCCGCCGTGCCGACCAGACCCACCACCACCGCACCGGTGGCGAGCACACCCACCATCGCGGTGCGCTTGGTCTGGGTTGCGTGCATCAGCGTCGCGAGGCGGTGCACCACACTCTCGTGCGGCTGCTGCAGGAACCCGGCGAGCACCTCGACGTCGTCTCGGCGGAGGTCGACCACCGGGGCCCGACGCTGACGGCGCAGCGTGCGCACCAGCGTGAGGTAGGCGGCCAGGAGGGCATCGGGATCGCTGTTGTCGTAGTCCTCGTGCACACCGCCGGCGCTGACTCGGTTGGCGCTGATCACGACCGGCAGCCGCAGCGGGAGGATGACACCGAGGTCGCACCGATAGAGCGTGGCCAGCTCGTCGACCGTGACGTCGTCGAGGGCACGGGTGCCGGCCTCGAACTCCTTGAGGTCGCGCTTCGAGAAGCGCCCCTCGCTCGCGCGCACCATCTGCCCCACGCCCAACCCGTTGCGGGTGCGTGTGGCCACGAGCAGGTTCGCCAGCCGCAGCTGGAAGGCCTCGCTCTGGATGTCGACTGACTCGAATGCCGCCATGGAGTCTCCTCGCGCGCCCGTCGCATGAGCTCGCACCTCCATTGAACACCCGATTCCGCCACTCTGCGAGGTTTCTTCACCATTTTGTGACAAACATTCCGGCGCGATCACCCTCGGCGGGCGGCGTGGGCGCTGGGCGCGCCCACGCCGCCCGAGTTCGGGTCACGCCGCAGGCGTGACCTCCGCCGACGAACCCAGCACGGCCGGCATCGTCGCCACGTCCGGACCGAGCCGCTGGATCAGCGTGGCCGCGAGCCCATCGAGGCTCGACCCGCCGCCCGTGACCAGCACGTTCGGCATCACGTCCACGCCCCCTTCGGCGATGGCGTTGATGGCCGCCACGATGGCCGTTGCCGCCGCACCGAGCGCTTCCTTCTGCTTCTCGAACCCTTCGGCTCGAGCCAGGCCCAGCGCTTCGGCCGCCTTGGCCTCGGCGAGACCCACGGCCTCGGCGCGGCTCGCCTCGGCAGCACCGACCGCCTGCACCTTCGTCGCCTCGGCGAGACCGATGTTGGAGATGCGCGAGGCATCGGCCTTGCCCATCACCTCCACCTTCGTCGCCTCGGCACGCGCCGTCGTCTCCACGTACGCGGCCTCGCCACGCGCCTGTTCGGCACGAGCCTCGGCTGCGTTGTGGTTGATCTCGATGCTCACCTGCGAACTGGCGAGCTGTCCCTGCATGTCGGCGGTACCACGAGCCTTCTCCACCTCGATGCGAGCGGACTGCGCCTCCCGCTGCTCGTGGAACGTGGCCTTCTCCTGCTTGGCGATCTCCCGCTCGGTCAGCACCTGCACCAGTTCCACCGGGAACACCACGTCCTGGATGTAGACACCACGCGTCTCCACGTCGTACGAGGCGAGATAGCGCGTCACTGCTTCGAGTGCCGCCTGCTGCACCTCGTCGCGCGTCTCGATGAAGCGCACGGCTTCCAGCCGTTGCAGCGTGTTGCGGAAGTGGTTGCCCACCGCCGACTGCAGCACCTCGTTGACCAGGTTCTGCATCGTGCCCACCATCGAGATCACCTTCGGGGCCTTGGTGTCGCTCACGTGGATCTGCACCTGCAGGTCGATGGAGAACACGAAGCCTTCTCGGCTCTTGCCGTCGATGGCACTCAGCGAGGAGTCGAGGTCGTGCGCCTTGCTGGTCGCGCTCGCCCAGTTGAGGGTGAGGATCGAGGTCGGCACGATCTCGGCGGCGTAGATGCGCGGGTTGATCGGGTACTTACCGGTGCGTAGCGGCTCCTGCCAGATGCCACGACGGCCGGGCTGCACGATGGAGCCGAACTTGAACTCGGCACCGCTGGTGTCGAGCGTGGGCAGACCCACGAAGCTCTTCACGACGGCCACTTCACCCTGGCGCACCACGAGCATGGGCACCATCTCCACACGCACCAGGAACGGGTTCAACAGGTATGCGCCGTACAGCAGCGGGTCGTGCTGCAGGCCGATGCGTCCGCCGTGCGCCATGAAGGCCTGGAAGTCCTGATAGTTGTTGTGCAGTTCGTTCTTGCGGCCGAGCAGGGTGTCGATGATCTCCGCGTCGGTCGCACCGCCGTCCTCCATCGCCTCGACGTCGGCGAATCCACCGAGGCGACTGGCGATGTCGCCGGCCGGCAGTGGTTCGCCGTCGAGCGTGGTGACGATGCCCACCATGTCCACGGCACCGTTCGGGGCGATGACGGTGACCTGCAGCTGTTCGGGGGTGAGCCCGAACACCTCGGGCGTGATCGCGCCGTACTGACGCACGACGGCCTGCAGCTCGCTCGACACCGGCTCGCCGTACACGCGGCTCGCAGTGATCACCAGGAACGCAGCGGGGTGGATGGGCACCAGGGTGCCCGGAGGCAGCACGGGACGCTGGACGCCCTTCTGGCCACCGTGGGACAGGAAGGCCCCGAGGTCGTTGAAGTTGCCGAACTCCGGCTGGTACTCGGCGCTCTTCGCACCGATCTGCACCGGCTCACCGACCTGCGCGATGACCACGCCGATCTCGCCGGCGGGTACCTGCACCCACGGGTGCTTCGACACCGAGTGGATCGGCCAGAGCTTGAATCGCAGGCCCGGCATCAGCAGGGTGGCCTGGAAGCCGGCCTCGCCCTGCAACGCGACGGGGTTGCCCTCGTCGAGGCTGCGCCGGGCCAGGCGCTTGTTGACGAGCCCGACTTCCGACGGGCCGATGCTGTGGAGGGATCGCAGCGCCACGAGCACGAGACTCGCGACGAGGACCGCAATGACGACAAGGAGAACGATGCCGACGGTCGACATCGCTCACCCCCTTTCTCGGGTTTCCCCGCGTAGGTGGAGCGTGTTCGCCGACCAGACTTCCCGGCACACCAGACGAAGTGGATTTGTAGTGCACTTGTCTGCTTCTTGTTCTACGCCTGTCTACACAGAAGTCAAGCACTCCCGGGAAAACGAAACGATCCCACCCGGCGAACCGGGTGGGATCTGCTTCAGTGTCGGGCTGGCGGGATTCGAACCCACGACCTCTTGTCCCCCAGACAAGCGCGCTAACCAAGCTGCGCCACAGCCCGTATGTCGACGGTCGACTCTACCGACTAGAGGAACAGGTCCACCACCCGCCAGCCGAGATAGAGCGCGAGCAACACCATCAGCAGCTTGAAGTGCCAGGGTGCCGTCGCATCCTCCTCGTCGTCGCCGGCGGCGAGCTTCTTCACGTCGATGTTCTTCGGCGTGGCCTTCTGGGCCTCCACCACGCGACCGCAGCTGGGGCAGGTGCCGTCCTCGTTCATCGCCGACGGCGTCCAGTACTTCGCGCACTCCTCGCACCAGGGCATCGTCGGCCGCCTTACTCGCTGCGCTTCCGGACGCGCAGCTTGATGGGCGTGGAGCCGAAGTTGAACGCCTCGCGGATGGAGCGTTCGAGATAACGCATGTACGTCTGCGGCAGTTCCCGGTTCACGAACAGGGTGAACGTGGGCGGATCGGTGGCGCCCTGCAGCGCGTACAGCACGCGCAGGCCATGGCCGGCGGGCTGGCGCTGCTGCGCCTCGGCGATCACCTTGTTCACGTCGCGGGTGGGCACACGGCGGTGGTACTGCTCGATGGCTTCCTGCAGCACCGGGCGCAGCTTGTGCACGTTCTTCCCGGTGAGCGCCGAGATCTTCAGCAACGGGGCGTCGCCCACGAAGTAGAGCATCCGCCGCACCTGGGCCTCGACCTCCACGCGAGCTTCGGGGTCGGTGATGAGCTCCCACTTGTTGAGCATCACCACGATGGGGCAACCCGAGGCGTCGACACGCTCGGCCAACCGCTGGTCCTGGCTGGTGACGCCTTCGGTGGCGTCGATGACCAGCAGCGCGATGTCGGCACCGTCGATCGCCCGAAGTGCACGCACCATGCTGTAGTACTCGGCCGAGTCGTCGATGCGCGAACGGCGGCGCATGCCGGCCGTGTCGACGAACACGATGGGACCGTCGGGCGTGTCGACCAGGGTGTCGATCGCGTCGCGAGTGGTGCCCGCCATGTCGTGCACCACGGAGCGGTCCTCACCGACAAGGCGGTTGAAGAGCGTGCTCTTACCGACGTTCGGGCGGCCGACGATGGCCACACGGGGCGGCGGCGTGTCGCCCATCTTCCACAGTGCCTCGCCGTCGTCGTCGAGCGGGATGCCATCGTCGGCGTCGTCGGCCTCCTGCTCGGGCAGCAGTCGGCACACCTCGTCGAGCAGGTCACCGGCGCGGCGGCCGTGCAGCGCGCTCACCGGAACCGGCTCTCCCATGCCGAGCGCCATGAACTCCCAGCGGTCGTTCTCGCGCCGGTCGTTGTCGGCCTTGTTGGCCACCAGCACCACGGGCGACTTGATGCGTCGCAGCCACAGCGCCACCGACTGGTCGTCGTCGGTGAGACCCACCGAGGCGTCGACGACGAACAGCACGACGTCGGCCTCCTTCACGGCGGCCTCCACCTGGCGGCTGACCTTCTCGTCGAGCTCGGTGCCGCCGGGCAACCATCCGCCGGTGTCGACCAGGAGGAAGCGGGTGCCGAGCCATTCGGCCTCCAACTCCTTGCGGTCGCGGGTGACACCAGGTCGGTTCTCGACGATGGCGGCCTGCTCGCCGATGATGCGGTTGAAGAGCGTGCTCTTGCCGACGTTGGGGCGGCCGACGACGACCACGGTGGGAAGGCTCATGACACGGACTCCAGAATGGGCGCACCGAGTGCGCGACGCAGGGCGATGCCATCGGTGGGCACCACTTCGACAGGGCGCGGCAACGACTCGATGGTCGTGCCGTCGAGGAAACGGCCTTCGCTGAGGCACACGTCGGGCAACAGGTAACGGTGGCCCGCCGGCTGGTCGGCGAGGACGCGGGCGATGTCCTCCCCGACCATGAGACCGGTGACCGACGTGTTGCCACCGAAGAACTCGTTGCGCACCGGCAGCACTCGCACGTCGTCGCGGCCGAGCGACTGCACCAGCGGCGTGATGACCCGGGCGCCGTACTCGCCGGTGAGGATGCCGATGGGGGCGTCGCGTCGCGCCGTGAGCTGCACGCCAACCTCCACTGCGGCCGACGGCCCGCGCAGGCCGGTGTCGCCGGCCGGATTGCGTGGCGCGCGGTACCCGGCGGCGGGTGCGCCGTCGACCCAGGCGAAGAAGCCACTCTGCACGCCGGTGGGCGCGGCGGCCTCGCCGAGGAACTCGAGCTCGAACGTGCGGGCCATGCCGATCCCGTCCTCGTGCATGTGGAAGCCCTCGTACTGCTCGGCCTCCGGGAAGGGCAGGTCGGCCATCAGGTAGTACTCGTCGGCGGCGAACACCATGCGCTTGCCCAACACGCGCAGGAACACGTCCTGCCAGTCGTGGATGGCGGCCACCATGGCGCGCGCTTCGTCGACGGTGTGCAGTCGCATCGCCGACTCGGCGTTGTACTTGCTGAGCCCCAGCGGCACGACGGCCACCGACTCGAGCTCCGGGTACTCGTCGAGCACCCCTGCCATGGTGCGTTCGAACACCACGCCGTCGTTCACGCCCGGGCACAGCACGATCTGGCCGCGCACGGCGATGCCGTGGTCGAGCAGTGCACGCAACCACCGCAGGCTCATGCCACCGCGGGGGTTCTTCAACATGCGGTTGCGCACCTCGGGATCGGTGGCGTGAATGCTGACGTTGAGCGGTGACAACCGCTCGGTGACCACGCGCTCGAGGTCGGCCTCGGTGAACCGCGTGAGCGTGGTGAAGTTGCCGTACAGGAACGACAGGCGGTAGTCGTCGTCCTTCAGGTAGAGGCTGCGGCGCAGGCCCTTGGGCAACTGGTAGATGAAGCAGAACTCGCAGTGGTTGTCGCAGGTGCGCACCCGGTCGAACACCGCGCTCGACACCTCGGCCCCCAGCGGTTCGCCGGCGCGCTTGTCGACCTCGATGGTGAGTTCCAGTCCGCCGCGCAGCACTTCGAGCGTCACCTCGGCGTCATCGGCGGCGTAGCGCCACTCGATGATGTCGCGCGGCACGGAGCCGTTCACGGACAGCACGACGTCGCCGACGGCGATGCCGGCCCGCTGTGCAGCGGACTCGGGCACAACGGCGACGACGGTGGGCGATGACATGGGCACCCAGGCTACCGGCGGGGCAGGTGGGCCCGCCGCTAGCCTGCCCTGCGTGACCGTCGACCACGTGCTGCTGGCTGAGCCCCGAGGCTTCTGCGCCGGCGTCGAGATGGCCATCAAGGCACTCGCCTGGATGGTGCGCAGCTTCGAGCCGCCCGTGTACTGCTACCACGAGATCGTGCACAACAAGATCGTCGTGCAGCGCTTCGAGGCGCAGGGCGTGGTGTTCGTCGACGACATCGCCGACGTGCCCGAGGGCCGCCCCATCATGCTCTCGGCCCACGGGTCGGCCCCCGAGGTGGTGGCCGCTGCGCGTGCCCGCGGTTCGTACGTGGTCGATTCGGTCTGCCCACTGGTCACCAAGGTGCACCACGAGGTGAAGGTCCGAGCCGGGAAGGGCTTCCGCATCGTGTACGTCGGCCACGAAGGACACGAGGAGGCCGTCGGCACGATGGCCGTGGCACCGCACGCCATCAGCCGCGTGGAGAGCGTGGAGGAAGTGGCCGCCCTCCCCCAGTTCGACGAACCGGTCGCGCTGCTGGCGCAGACCACGCTCTCGCACCGCGACTGGAGCGATGTGGCCGTGGCGGTTCGCGGTCGCTTCCCCGACACCTGGTCGCCCGGCCGCAGCGATCTGTGCTTCGCCACCACGAACCGCCAGTCGGCCCTCATGGCCATGGCACCCCGCTGCGATGCCATCGTGGTCATCGGTTCGTCGAACTCGTCGAACACGCGCGCCCTCGAGAAACTGGCCATCGAGGCCGGTTGCCCGCAGGTGTTCCGCGTCAACAGTGTCGACGAACTGCCGCCCGGACTCACCGGCACGGTGGGCGTCACCGCCGGCGCGTCGGCGCCCGAGGAGCTGGTGGAGGCCATCATCGCCTTCCTCGCCCCAGCCCACGGCGTCGAGACCGTTCGCGTGACCGAGGAGGACGAATACTTTCCGCCGCCGCGCAACATCCGCGAACTGCAGAGCGCCGTCGGCGTGGCAGCAGCGGCGCTGCTGGGTGGCCCCGCCGAGGCCTCGTCGTCGTTCGACGATCGCGGCCTCGCCGCCAGCGATGTGCTCGCGACCCTGCGCGCTTCCTAACCTCGTCGCATGCTCTCGCCCTCGGCAGCCACCATCCGCATCTTCCTGCACGTCCTCGCCGCGTCGGTCTGGGTGGGCGGTCAGCTCACACTGGCCGGCCTCGTGCCCCCGTTGCGGCGGTCGCACCCGCAGGCGCTCACCACGGCGGCGCAGGCGTTCGCCCGCGTGGCATGGCCGGCGTTCGCCATCACCGTGCTCACGGGCATGTGGAACCTGATGGCCGTCGACATCACGGAGGCCAGTTCGGCCTATCAGGCGACAGTGCTGCTGAAGATCGCGCTCGCGATCCTGTCGGGCGTCTTCGCTGCCGTGCACACCGTGGGCAAGACCAAGGTCGCCCTCGCCGTCGGCGGGGCGCTCGGTCTGCTCACCTCGTTGGCCGCGATGTTCCTCGGCGTGCTGCTGCACACCGGTGCCTGACCCACTGGGTCAGCCGTCTCGAGGGTTTCCTGCAACCCTGGTGGGCTGCGATCCCTCGAAACGGGATGTCAGCGGCCGCTGACGGCAACGATACGGGCGAGGTAGAGCGACCTGAGCTCATCGAGCACGCCGCGCAGATCGAGCAGATCCAGGGCTGTGACCCGCTCGACCTGCCAGTCGATCAGGTGCAGTTGCCGGTCGCGGCGCTTGTCCTTTGTCGTGCCGAAGAGTTGTGCATGATCGGGGTGCACATCCACCTCCACGGCCCAACGGATCGCTTCGACCGCCATGTCGATGCGAATCCTCTGTCCATTCGGCAGGTGCAACGCTCGGAGCTGCGGGATGACCGGCACACCGAGCCGTTGGAGTCCGTGCAACACCCTCAGTTCGGGATGCGATTCCGCCGGCGCCTGCGCCACGCGCTGTGCCAACACGCTGGCGAACCGTCCTGAACCGGGCCGTCCCGGACGGCAGAGCAGGCGACCGACGGCGGCGAGCTCGGCCATCGACGTGTGCCCCTCGTGCAGCATCTGTTCGATCACGGAGAGAAGGTCCATCCACGGGAGGTCGACTGCGAGATCGAAGGCGAGCCGTGCCCAGTGTGCGACCACCAGTCCGTTGTCGAGGCACCTTCGATGATCCGGCGGAATCAAGCTGGACTGACGGAGCCGAATGCCCGGCGGCACGTCGATCCGAGAGCCGTGCGGCACCACGAACGCGATGTCGGTCAACGCAGGCATTCGCCGGAGACCGACGAAGCGACCGGCCGCCGGGCCCGACACGTGGCCTTGCGGATGCTGGAGACACGCGGTGATGGCGCGCCGCTCGACCGTGAGGGTGCTGCCAGGAACGGTGAGCACCGACTTGGCAACCGGCACGAGCGCACCCTCGGCCACCAGCCGGTCACGCACTCGTCTCGACACGCCGGCGTCGGCGAGCTGCTGGAACGAGATGAGATTCTGCTGACGCTGCAGTGTCAGCAGCGCCGGTGCAGTGAGTTGCCGCACGGCACCTCCTTCGACGGAAGGGAAGGAGGGGGAAGCCGAGCCGGAACCTATCGGCAATCACGGCCCACACGCGTCTCGAGGGTTTCCTGCGCCACAGGTGGGCAGGAAACCCTCGAAACGTCAGGACAGCGGGATGCCGGTCAGTTGCGGGGCACCTTGCTCCACGGCACTTCGCGGTCGACGCGGACG
>SXKB01000268.1 GCA_005778215.1 Actinomycetota bacterium
ATGACGAACTTGCCGGTGGGGTTGACGTGCACGTCGTAGCCGTCGCCGGCGAACTGCTCCGGCACGACCGGGCGGATGACCTGCTCGATGAGGTCGGGCCGGATGACCGTGTCGCGGTCGATGCCGTCCTGGTGCTGCGTGCTGATGAGCACGTGCGAGAGGCGCACGGGGCGACCGTTCTCGTACTCGAGGGTGACCTGGGTCTTGCCGTCAGGGCGCAGGTACGGCAGCACGCCGGCCTTGCGCACCTCGGTGAGACGCTCGCTGAGCCGGTGCGCCAGCCAGATGGGCATGGGCATCAGGTCGGGCGTGTCGTCGCACGCGTAGCCGAACATCATGCCCTGGTCGCCCGCGCCCTGCAGCTCGAGCTGGTCCTCGGCACTGCCGACCGAGCGCACCTCTTCGCTCTTGTCGACGCCCTGGGCGATGTCGGGGCTCTGCTCGTCGATGCTGACGATGACGCCGCAGGTGTTGCCGTCGAAGCCGTACAGCGCGTTGTCGTAGCCGATGCCGTTGATGACCTCACGCGCCAGCTTCGGGATGTCGACGTAGGCCTCGGTGGTGATCTCACCGGCGACGACGCACAGACCCGTGGTGAGCAGCGTCTCGCAGGCGACGCGGCCGTGGGGATCTTCCTTCAGGATGGCGTCGAGGACGGCATCGCTGACCTGGTCGGCCATCTTGTCGGGGTGACCTTCGGTGACACTCTCGGAGGTGAACGTGTAGCTGCTCACGGGGTGAGGCTCCTCATGTTGCTGGGGTGTGGGCTTCGCCACGGATCTCGGACACAGTATCCAGTACGGCCCGCGCGATGGATCTTTTGTCGGTGAGCGGCACGTGGTGTGCAACGCCATCGGCGCGCAGCAGTGTGACCGCGTTGGTGTCGTGCTGGAATCCGACACCAGGGGCAGCGACATCGTTGGCCACGATGAGATCGAGGCGCTTGCGCTCCAACTTCGACTGAGCATTCGCGAGCAGGTCGCTGGTCTCGGCGGCGAAACCGACGAGCACCTGCCCCTGCGGCTTGGTGGCACCCAGCCCGGCGAGGATGTCGGGGGTCGGCTCGAGGACGATCTGGGGCACACCGTCGTGCTTCTTGATCTTGCCCTCGGCCGCCGCGACCGGGCGGAAGTCGGCCACCGCGGCAGCCATGACCACCACGTCGGCCGTGGGCGCCAGCTCGGTGAGCACGGCCTCCATCTGGGCCGCGGTCTCGACGGCCTGCACCTCGGTACCGGGCGGCACCGGCAGATCGACGGTGGACACGAGCGTGACGCGGGCGCCGCGGGCTGCAGCCTCGGCGGCGATGGCATACCCCTGCTTGCCGCTGCTGCGGTTGGCGATGACGCGCACGGCGTCGATGGGCTCGCGGGTGCCACCGGCCGACACCACGACGTGGAGACCGGCCCACGGCCCCTGGCTGAGCACCTGCTCGACCGCGGCGACGATGACCTCGGGGGCGGCCAGCCGGCCGTGACCGATGTCGCCACCGGCGAGGCGGCCCGACTCGGGTTCGACCACGTGCACGCCGCGCGACCGCAACGTGGCGATGTTGGCCTGCACCGCAGGGTGCTCCCACATCTCGGTGTGCATGGCCGGGCACACCACCACCGGCGCCCGTGTGGCGAGCAGCGTGTTGGTGAGCAGGTCGGTGCTGAGACCGGCGGCATAGGCGGCCAGCAACCGGGCAGTGGCCGGCGCGACCACGATGAGGTCGGCCGTCTGCCCCAACCGAGTGTGCGGAATGGGGCTGGCTTCGTTCCACAGGCTCGTCTGCACCGGCTCGCTGGCCAGTGCGGACAGCGTGGTGCGGCCGACGAAGTGCTCGGCACCGGCGGTCATGACCGGGACGACGTGCGCCCCTGCGTCGACGAGTCGCCGGCAGACCTCGACGGCCTTGTAGGCCGCGATGCCCCCGGTGACACCGAGGACGATGCGCTTGCCGGCGAGCATGGTGGAACGGCCGAGTGTGAACTCAGGCGTCGGCGGCGACCGACTCGTCGGTCTCGTCGGTCTCGTCGCCCTCGTGGCCCTGGACGCGCACGATCTTGTCGGCCGCGATCTCCTCGAACCCGATGCTGAGCGGCTTGCGGGCGACCGAGCTGACCTGCGGCGGCACCATCTGACCGAGACCGTCGCCGAGCTGGTTGAAGTAGCTGTTGATCTGGCGGGCACGACGTGCGGCCAGCGTGACCAGGCTGAACTTCGAGTCGACACGATCGAGAAGGTTCTCGATCGGCGGGTTGATCATGGTGTCGTACGAACGCGTGGACATCGAGTGGGCCCTCCTGAAAGCAGCGGTGCAGTCTACCGGAAAAGGGTCAATCGGCAGAGCGATGCTGGCGGATGATGTCCATCATCTCGGCCACGGTGCGTTCGAGGTCGTCGTTGACCACCACGTGGTTGGCGATGGCCAGGCCCACGGGCTCCTCGTCGACGGCCTTCTGCAGGCGCTGATCGACCTTGTCCTCCGGGTCACCGCGACCGCGCAGGCGACGCTGCTGCTCCTCGCGTGACGGCGGGAGCACGAAGATGAGCACGGCCTCGGGGTGCAGCGCCTTCACCTGGCGCGCGCCATCGACTTCGATCTCGAGCACCACGTCGCGACCCTCGAGGGGTTCGGGCAACGGGGTGCCGTAGTAGTTGCCGAGGAAGTTGGTCCACTCGAGGAACCCACCTGCCTCGATGCGTTGTTCGAACGCGGCGCGATCGGTGAACACGTATGCCGTGTCGCGTTCGCCTGGTCGTTGTGCCCTGGTGGTCCAGGAACGGCTCAACCAGAGCCGTGGATCGCGGTCCACCAGGGCGTTGACGATGGTGCCCTTGCCCACACCACCCGGGCCGGACACGATGAAGATGCGCGAGGAGGACACGGCGGCCGATGCCGTCACGGCCTCACTTGCCGAGCTGCTCGAGCAGTGCTGCCTTCTGCTGCTGGCCGAGGCCCTGCACGCGACGGTTGTCGGCGATGCCGATGTCTTCCATGATCTTCTTGGCCTTGACCTTGCCGACGCCCGGGAGCGACTCGAGCAGGGACTGGACCTTCAGCTTGCCGACCGTCGAGTCGGTGGACGAGAGTGCCTCGGCCAGGGACACCGAACCCATCTTGAGCTGGTTCTTCAGTTCCGCGCGAGCTGCACGAGCCTCGGCTGCCTTGGCAAGGGCGTTCGCACGCTGTTCAGGGGTGAGTTGCGGAGGTGTTGCCATACGAGGACCCTACTCCCCTTCGTCACCCTCGTGGTGGCAATCCGCCCTGGTGGGCCATCCCGGCGAGCTGGGCAGGTGTCACACCGCGGTCACGGCACCAGGCGATCAGCTCGGCCTGCACCCGGTGCGGCGCCCGCGGATCGGCGAACGTGGCGGTGCCGACCTGCACGGCGACGGCCCCGGCGAGCAACAGCTCGGCGGCGTCCCAACCGGTGCTCACACCGCCGACACCGACGATGGGCAAGGTCGGCAATGCAGCGTGCACGTCGTACACCGTGCGCACGGCAACGGCGTGCACCGGTCGACCGCTGTAACCGCCACCGCCCGCGCCGAGGACCGGACGGCCGGTGTGCGGGTCGAGGACCATGCCGAGCAACGTGTTCGACAGGGTGACGGCCTCGGCCCCGGCCGCAGCGACCGCTGCGGCCACCTCGACCACACGATCGGTGTTGGGGCTGAGCTTGGCCCACCTCGGTCGGCCGACGGCGGCCGTTGCCGCGATGACCTCGGCGGACAGATCGCTGTCGTGGGCGAAGATGCCACGCCGGCCCTCGAGGTTGGGGCACGACAGGTTGACCTCGACGGCGACCACCGACGCCGGTGCGTCGGCGAGCTGCTCGGCCGCGGCGCGGTAGTCGTCGACGCTGCGCCCCCAGATGCTGGCCACGACGCGGGCCCCGGTGGCCGCCAGGTCGGGGAGCTCGTCACGCAACCAGCTCGCGACGCCGGGCCCCTGCAGGCCGACGGCGTTGATCATCCCCTCGCCGGCCGGGTGGACGCGCGGTGAGGGATTGCCCGCCCATTCGTAGGCGGCCAACGACTTCACGACCACGGCACCCAGTTCGGCGAGCGGGAAGAACCGCGAGAGCTCGGCACCGTGGCCGGCGGTACCGGACGCGGTGGTGATGGGGCCCGGCAGGGTGAGCGAACCGACCCGGACCGAGGTGTCCATCAGGAGTGGAACTCCTGCAGCGAGCGCACGGCGATCTCCTCGCCCTGCATCTCGTTCATGCCCTGCACTGCTGCCAGTGCAGCCTCGACCGTGGTGACCGAGCTGACCCGGTGCGAGTTCGCCGCCTTGCGGATCTGCTCGCCGTCGGTGCGGCCACCACGCCCCTGCGGGGTGTTGATGACGAACGCGATCTCGCCGCTCTCGATGAGCTGCACCGCGTTGATGCCGTTGCCGTCGGAGATCTTGCCCACCACGTGGTCGACCATCAGGCCGAACCGCTCGAGGTACTGCGCGGTGCCGTTGGTGGCCGCCACGCCGAGGCCGAGGTCGCGCAACCGTTGCGCCACCACCAGTCCGGCCGGCTTGTCACCATCGGCCAGCGACAGGAACACCGTGCCCTCTTTCGGCAGCAGGGTGCCCGCCGCCAGTTCGGCCTTGAAGAACGCCTTGCCGAACGTGGTGTCGATGCCCATCACCTCGCCCGTGCTGCGCATCTCCGGGCCGAGGGCGGTGTCGACCTCGGGGAACCGGTTGAAGGGCAGCACGGCCTCCTTGATGGCCACGTGACCGTGACGGCTGGGCGGGCGCAGCAGGCCCTCCTCGCGGAGTTCGGCGAGCGTGGCACCGAGCATCACTCGGCTGGCCACCTTCGCCAGCGGGACGCCCGTGGCCTTCGCCACGAACGGCACCGTGCGACTGGCCCGAGGGTTGGCCTCGATCACGTAGACGGTGGTGCCCATCACGGCGTACTGGACGTTGATGAGACCACGGACGTCGAGCGCCTTGGCGATGGCCTTCGTGTAGCGCTCGATGACCTCCACCACCCATGACGGCAGGGTCTGCGGCGGGATGGCGCAGGCGGAGTCGCCGCTGTGCACACCCGCCTCCTCGACGTGCTCCATCACGCCACCGATGAGCACTTCACCCGTGTGGTCGCGAATGGCGTCGACGTCGACCTCGGTGGCGTCCTCGAGGAACCGGTCGACGAGCACCGGCCGCTCGGCCGACAGGCCACCTTCCTTGCCGAGGCTGCCGAAACCGGCCAACTCGGCCATGGCGCGGGCGAGATGGTTGCGGTCGTGGACGATCTGCATCGCGCGACCACCGAGCACGTAGCTCGGCCGCACCAGCACCGGGAAGCCGACCTGCTCGACGATGCCGAGCGCCTGCTCGAGGTCGGTGGCAGTGCCGCCGGGAGGCTGCGGGATGTGCAGCTCGTTGCAGAGCGCGTTCCACTTCTCGCGGTCCTCGGCGAGGTCGATCGACGACGGCGCCGTGCCGGCGATGATGGAGGCCGGCAGCTGGCCCGACAGCTTGAGCGGCGTCTGTCCGCCGAGCGACACGATGACCTTCGGTGCCACTCCCCCGGCTGCCGCAGTCTCGGCGGCGATGACGTTGAGCACGTCCTCACGGGTGAGGGGTTCGAAGTACAACCGATCGGACGTGTCGTAGTCGGTGGACACCGTCTC
>SXKB01000269.1 GCA_005778215.1 Actinomycetota bacterium
CCTGAAAAGCGTAGGGTCACCGGATCGACGCCGGTCTCGACCACCACAGCGGCCTTCGGGCCGCTGTTGCGTTTTTTCCGAAGGTTTTCCGAACCTTCGCAGCGCACGGTGACGCCACACAAGGTGTCGAGGGGTGCGGTCTCCCGGCCTGAGCGATCGTGGTTCTCCCGCCGCGAAATTGCTGGCGCCTCTCGGCACCGTGTGCAAATGTCCTCCCATCGTCGGCGCAGCAGCCGCCCTGGGGAAAGGAGGAGCCACGCGTATGGGCTTCACGGACAAGATCAAGGGCCTCATCGGGGGCAACAAGGAAACCATCAAGACCGGTGTCGACAAGGCTGCCGACCTCGTGCAGACCAAGACGCCGGACTCGGTGGATGCCCAGGTGGAGAAGGGCGCTGACGTCGTCAAGGACGTCGTCGACAAGATCGACTGATCGCCAGAACCCAACAGATGCAGGTCGCACCCCGGTCGCGTGCCGGGGTGCGACCGCGTCATGACCTGGTCGTGTGACACCTGCCTCGCGTGGCACACGTCGCACTCGCCCCATCGGGCCGTGGCGGCAGGGCATCATGGTCCGATCGATCACGTGCCCGCCATCATCACTCGCGAAGCGGCGCCGGGCGACTTCGACCGGTACTTCGACGAGGCGTTCCAGGAACTGTCGCCCGAGTCGCGACACCTCCGGTTCTTCACCGCGATCCGCGAGCTGCCCGACAACGTGCGCGCCCGGTTGGCCGACGTCGACGGGTACCGCAATGCAGCCGTCGTGGCGTTCGACGCGGCGGTGATGTTGCCCGACCACCCGGAGGGCAAGGCCATCGGTGTGGCGCGGTGGATGACGGGCGACGACGGGCCACCCGAGCTGTCGATCACGGTCATCGACGAGTACCAGGGCATGGGCGTCGGCGCACGGTTGATGGACGCGTTGCTCGCGCTCGCCCGCAAACGTGGCGTGCAGCGCATCATCGCCGACGTGCTCCGCGAGAACACGGGAATGCGCACCCTCATCAACCGGTACCGGGCCGTCGTGCAGCGCAGTGGCGACCCGTTGGTGGTGCGGTACCGCATCGACGTCTGAACGGCCGGGGTGCCGGTCTGGCACACTGGCCCTGTGACGGCCATCGAGCGCGCGCCGCTGGAACAGCAACTGGTCGACGGACTCTCGGCCCTCGGCTCCGACGGGGGTGCGCCGCTCACCGACGCCGACGCCGCCGACCTGGTGCGCCTGTTCGACGTGCAGGTGGCCAGCCGGCACAGCGACCTCGCCGCACGCTGGTTGCGCAGCAAGGGCAAGGGCTACTACACCATCGGCTCGTCGGGTCACGAGAGCAACGCCGCGGTGGCGATGGGGCTCCGCCCCGACGATCCGGCGCTGCTGCACTACCGCAGCGGTGGCTTCTATCTCGCACGCGCCGGCGTGCACGGCGTGGAGGACATCCTCGCGGGCGTGGTGGCCGCGAGCGACGAGCCCATCGCGGGCGGTCGGCACAAGGTGTTCGGCCGTCACGATCTGGCGGTCATCCCGCAGACCTCCACCATCGCGTCGCACCTGCCGCGCGCGCTCGGGGTGGCGTTCGCGATCGGTCGCTCGGCCAAGCTCGGCCTGCCCAGCCCGTGGGCGCCGGATGCGTTGGCCGTGTGCTCGTTCGGCGATGCGTCGGCGAACCACTCGGTGTCCACCGGTGCGGTGAACACGGCGTTGCACTGCGCACACCAGCGACTGCCGTTGCCGCTGCTGTTCGTGTGCGAGGACAACGGGCTCGGCATCAGCGTGCGCACCCCGGCCGGTTGGGTGGAGTCGGCCTACGGGCACCGCCCGCACCTGCGGTACGAGTCGGTCGACGGCACCGACCCGCTGGCCGTGCTGCACCTCACCCGAGAGCTCGGCGACTGGGTGCGCACCCAGCGTCGCCCGGCGTTCCTGCACCTGCGCACGGTGCGCTACGGCGGCCACGCCGGCACCGACGTGGAGGCCGCCTACCGCAGCGCGGCCGAGATCCGCGCTGATGCCGCTCGCGACCCCATCGTCGCCACGGCCGCCCGCTTGGTCGCAGCAGGTCGTGCCACGCCGGCTTCGTTGCTGGCCCGGCACGACGAGCTGCGTGCGCACGTGTACGGCGTGGCGGAGGAAGCCGCGCAACGGCCGCAGTTGGCCACGGCCACCGAGGTGATGGCACCGCTCGCGCCGCGCCGTCCCGACGACGTGGCGCAGGTGGTGCTGCAGCACCGGCCAACGACGGCCGCAGTCGAGGCGCCCGCCAAGCTCACCCTCGCGCAGGCCATCAACACCACGCTCGCCGACCTGCTGCAGCAACACCCGAACATGCTGCTGTTCGGCGAGGACGTGGCCGCGAAGGGCGGCGTGTACGGCGTCACCAAGGGGCTGCTCGCCCAGTCGGGCGCGGCGCGGGTGTTCGACACGCTGCTCGACGAGACCTCCATCCTCGGTCTGGCGCTCGGTGCGGCCGTGTCGGGCTTCCTCCCGGTGCCGGAGATCGAGTACCTGGCGTATCTGCACAACGCCGAGGACCAACTGCGCGGCGAGGCGGCCACGCTGTCGTTCTTCTCCAACGGGCAGTACCGCAACGGCATGGTGGTGCGCATCGCCGGCCTCGGATACCAGGAGGGGTTCGGCGGCCACTTCCACAACGACGATTCGCTGACGGTGCTGCGCGACATCCCCGGTGTGGTGGTGGCGGTGCCGGCCCGTCCCGACGATGCGGCCGCGATGCTGCGCACTCTGGTGGCGGCTGCGCACGTGGACGGCACGGTGAGCGTGTTCGTGGAGCCGATCGCCCGCTACCACACCGCCGATCTGCTCGAACCCGGCGACAAGCTGTGGGCCGCCGTCCCCGATCCGCACACGCACGTGCCCATCGGTCGGGCTCGTACCTACGGTGACGGCGACGACCTCACCATTCTCACGTTCGGCAACGGCCTGTTCCTGTCGTGGCGGGCGGCCCGCCGACTCGAGCAGCAGGGCGTGCGCGCCCGGGTGGTCGACATGCGCTGGATCGCGCCCCTGCCCGTCGACGACATCCTGCGCGAGGCTCGCGCCACGGGCAACGTGCTGGTGGTGGACGAGACGCGGCGGTCGGGTGGCGTGTCGGAAGGCGTGCTCGCCGCGCTCGTCGACAACGGCTATGCCGGCCGGATGAGTCGGGTCACCAGCAAGGACAGCTTCATCCCGCTCGGCGACGCCGCGAAGTTGGTGCTGCTCAGCGAGGACGAAGTGGTGGCAGCGGCCGAGCGCATCACACGCTGAACGAGGGCTCTCACCCAACTCTCACCTTGCTGCGACCCGGGTCCAACGGACGACCCACATCATCATCGACATGACTTCTTGGTGGTGGTACCTCACTCGGGCGACGGGCATCGTCGCTGCGGTGCTCGCCGTTGCCGCGTTGGTCTGGGGGCTGTTCTTCTCCAGCCGCAACACCGGCAGCCGGTTGAAGCCCAACTGGTGGCTCGCGCTGCACAACTACCTCGGCGGCCTCACGCTCGCGTTCGTCGGCATCCACGTGCTGGTCTCGTTCCTCGACACCGACACGGGCCTGCGCGTCGTCGATTTGTTCGTCCCCAACGGCACGGCAGGGTGGGCCATCGGGTGGGGTGTCGTCGCCACATGGATGTTCGTCCTCGTCGTGGTGCCGTCGATGGCCCGCATCCGTCGTCGGTTGCCCCGCAAGGCCTGGCACGCAGTGCACCTGATCTCGATCCCGGCGGTCGTGCTCAGCATGGTGCACGCCTTCCAGTCGGGTTCCGACGCCACTGTCTCGTGGTTCACCCGTGGGCTCGCCCTCCTGGTCGGCCTCGCCGTCTACCCCGTCACCATCCGTCTCATCGGCCTCGCCCAGGGCCGCCGCCGTCCCGTCACGGCCTGACCCGAAAGCGACACCCCCCATGTCGAACCAGCACCCCCGCCCGCCGATCGATCCGCTCGTGGCGCAGCGCCTGCAGCAGATGAACGACCGCACTGCCGCCGGCGCGGCACTGCCGCCGCCGCAGCGTGGCACCGCGGCACGCCTCGGTGCGTCGCCCGACCAGGCCGCCAAGCTCGAGGCCGCCGCAGCTCGTGCGGCCGCAGCACGCGCTGCCAAGCAGGGCGGCACCGCAGTGCGCACGGCGCCCAACCCGGGTCGCCGTGCCAAGCCCGCTCGGGCCAGCAAGGTGGGTGCCCTCGCCCTCAGCGTGGCCACCACCGCCGCGCTCGCCGCGATGTTCGCCGGCCAGGACGCCGACACCACCGATTCCGTGGTGCTCACGGGCGGCACCGACTCGCTCGGCACCACCGCCACGACGGCGGCCACCGCCACCACTGCGGCGACGGTCTCCACGGCGGCAGCCACCACCGTGGCCGGTGACACGCTCACCCCCGTCGAGCCCACCACCACGGTGGCCGTGGCGTCGGGCGCCATCGTCGACGGCACCTACGTCGGTGTCGCCGACTCGAACAAGTGGGGCGCCGTGCAGGTGCAAGCCGTGTACAGCGGTGGGCAACTGGTCGACGTGCAGATCCTCCAGTTCCCCGACGGCGACAACAAGAGCGTGCGGATCAACCAGCGCTCGCTGCCCACGCTGATCTCCGATGCGATCGCGGCGCAGAGCGCCGACGTGAACACCATCTCGGGTGCCACGTACACGTCGAACAGCTACAAGGCCTCGCTGCAGTCGGCCATCGATGCGGCGAAGACCGCCTCGGGCATCGCGGGCTGACCCGAATGGCGCTGCACCACGTCGAGGCCGTGATGGGCACGTCGATCAGCATCGACATCGTCGACTCGCACGACCGTGCTGTCGTCGACGAGCTGGTGGCGTGGTTCCACGAGGTCGACGACGTGTTCAGCCCGTACAAGGAGCACAGCACCATCAGCCGCATCGGTCGCGGCGAGGTGGGCCCTGGTGACCCGGCGCTCACCGGCGACGTGCTCGAGGTGCTCGACCGCTGCGAGCGGCTCATCGCCGAGACCGACGGGGTGTTCGACGTGTGGAACCTGCCCTCGCCGAACGGCACCCGGTTCGATCCGTGCGGCTACGTGAAGGGCTGGTCGGTCGAGCGGGCGCGCAACGTGCTGGTCGAACGAGGCATTCGCGACTACTGCATCAACGCCGGCGGTGACATCGCCGTCGGTGGTCGCAACCACGACGGCGCGGTGTGGCGGGTGGGCGTGCGCAACCCCGACGACCCGCTGGGCCTCGCCCTCGTGCTGGCAGGTGACGAGCCGTTGGGCATCGCCACGTCGGGCAGCTACGAACGCGGTGCCCACATCGTCGACCCGCGTGATGGCCTTGCCGTCACGGAGTTGGCTGGTGTCACCGTGGTGGGCCCGTCGTTGGCCGAGGCCGACGCGTTCGCCACCACCGTCTACGTGATGGGGGTGGAGGGGCTGGCATGGCTGGCCCGCTTCCCCGAGTACGGCGGTTGCGCCATCACCCACGCCGGCGAGGTGTTCACCACCGACCGGTTCGACACCTTCCTCGTCCACTGAGTCGGCAGAACCGGGCGTGATTCGTCCCGGAAACCGGGACGCATCGCTGCCAGAAGCCGAAACGGGACGAATCACACCCAGAAGCCCGGTGGCGCTGGCAGGATGGCCGGTGCATGCCGCTGCAACTCCAGTTCGTCACCTCGGCCAAACGCCACGTCGACCTGCCCACCTCACCGGGTGAGGTGGCGTTCGTCGGGCGCAGCAACGTGGGCAAGTCGTCGCTCATCAACGCGCTCGCGAACCGCAAACAGCTCGCGAAGGTGTCGAACACGCCGGGCCGCACCCAGTTGCTGAACATCTTCCAGCTGCCCAACGGTGCCACGGTGGTCGACCTGCCCGGGTACGGCTACGCGAAGGTGCCGGGTCGCGAGAAGGCCGGATGGCAACGGATGATCGAGGACTACCTGCTCGACCGTGAAGCGCTCGAGCTGGTGTTCGTGCTGGTCGACGGTGAGATCGGTCCCACCAAGCTCGACGTGCAGATGCTGATCTGGTTGCGCGAGAACGGCGTGCCCCACACGGTGGTGGCCACCAAGCTCGACAAGGTGAAGCCGAGCAAGCTCGCAACCCGCAAGAAGGAACTGGCGAAGGGTGCCGAGCTCGACCCGGGCGACGTGATGTGGGTGAGCGCGTCGAAGGGCACGGGCATCGAGGAACTCGCCAAGCACGTGCAGATGCTGCTCACCGTCTGACGGCCGGCGCGTCCGCCGTCAGTCGCGGTGGAACCAGCCGCGTGCCTTCGCGGCCACGTCGCGCGGATCGGGCATCACCATGCCCTTGCGCAACAGCTTCTCCTTCTTGGCCGTGTACGGCGGGTACATGAGCGCCGGGTCGAGCTTCGTGCTGCGCGAGTGGACCGAGCGGTGATGGCTGAACGTGTCGAAGCCGAACTTGCCGTGATAGGCGCCCATGCCGCTCTCGCCCACGCCGCCGAACGGGAGGTTCGGGTTGCTGATGTGCAGCAGTGTGCCGTTCACGCACGCACCGCCGCTGGTGCACGAGGCGAGCACGCGGTCGTTCTCGGCGTCGCTCTCGCTGAACGTGTACAGCGCCAGCGGCTTGTCGCCCTTGGCCGAACTGTCGTTCACGAACGCCATCGCCTCGTCGAGCGAATCGACGGCGATGACCGGAAGGATGGGTCCGAAGATCTCCTCGGCCATCACCGGGTCGTCCTTGGTGATGCCGGTGAGCACCGTGGGTGCGATGTAGCGGGTGTCGGCGTCGGTCTCGCCACCGACGGCCACCGTGCCGTCGTGGAGCATCTTCTCGAGTCGGTGGAAGTGCGGCGAGTTGACGATGCGTGTGTAGTCGGGGCTGGCCTGCACGTCGTTGCCGTAGAACGACGTGATGGCCTTGCCGATGGCCGCGATCAACTGGTCGTGCACGGCGCGCTCCACCAACACGTAGTCGGGGGCGATGCAGGTCTGGCCGGCGTTGACGAACTTGCCCCATGCGATGCGCTTCGCTGCCACGTCGACGTTGGCGTTGCGGCTCACGATGGCCGGGCTCTTGCCGCCGAGCTCGAGGGTGACCGGCG
>SXKB01000270.1 GCA_005778215.1 Actinomycetota bacterium
GGCGTCGGCGACGTGCACGATGAGCGGGTGGTCGGCAGGGCGGCCCTTCGCGGCGAAGATGCGGCGCA
Organism: Actinomycetota bacterium; assembly: GCA_005778215.1. Lineage (GTDB taxonomy): Bacteria > Actinomycetota > Acidimicrobiia > Acidimicrobiales > Ilumatobacteraceae > UBA668. The sequence continues at coordinate 69 of SXKB01000270.1, forward strand.
CCGCGGCGTCGTTCGACGCGTCGGCGGCGAGGCCGTAGACCGTCTCGGTGGGGATGGCCACCAACCCGCCGCTGCGGACGACCTCGAGGGCCTCGTCGACGGGGGAGCGGCTCACGGCAATGGTGCGTCGATGAAGTCGAGGACTGCGTCCCACAGCCCGAACGCCTCGGGCGTGGCGAAGTGGTCGACGTTGCGCAGCACCTTCAGGGTTGCGTTCGGCAGCGCGTCGGCCAACGGCTCGCCGGGGCCCGCGAAGTCCTTGTCGCCGATGACCACCAGCACCGGGCAGGTGACCGCGGCCAGCTCCTCCGCCGTCATCGGCCGACGAGGCCGGCGCATGATGGCGGCCAGGGCCACCGGGTCGTTGCCGGGCTGGTGGGCGTACTGCGCGAAGACGTGGGCGTGCGTGTCGCTGTCGGGGGCGTTGCCCTCGATGGCCGCGGCGACACGCTCGCCTGTGTCCTCCGGGTCGGGATCGACCACGTTCTTGCCGATGCCGGCCAGCACCAGGCGGCGGAACCGCTCGGGGTGCTCACTGGCCAGGCGCAGCAGCGTCATGGCGCCGAGCGAGAAGCCGACCGCATCGACGGGCTGGTCGGGCAGTGATGCCAGCACGTGGGCACCGAGGTCGGCGTAGGCGTCGGGATCGTGCGGTTTCGGTGCCGTGCCGTGGCCGAGGAGGTCGATGCCCAGCACGTCTCGTCCGGCGTCGGCGAGCAGCTCGGTGAAGCCACTGCGCTGCCACGTGGACTCGAACGAGCCACCCCAACCGTGCACGAGTACCACCGGAGCTGTCACGCGACCACGGTAGCCTTGGTCGGCCCCTTCTCGGGGTGTCCCGTTCAGCAAAGGAAGCTTCCCATGCGGTTCCTCGGCAGCAACCCTCCGTACGACCTCACCTACAGCGACGTGTTCATGGTGCCCAGTCTGTCGTCGGTGCCCTCCCGGTTCGACGTCGATCTCACCACGCCCGATCGACTCGGCACCACCATCCCCGTGGTGGTGGCCAACATGACGGCTGTCGCCGGTCGCCGCATGGCCGAGACCGTGGCCCGCCGCGGTGGCATCACCGTGCTGCCGCAGGACATCCCGCTCGACATCACCGAGACCGTCATCGACTACGTGAAGACGCGGCACCTCGTGTACGACACGCCCATCACGCTCAGCCCCACCCACACCGTGGGCGATGCGCTCGGTCTCATCCACAAGCGCGCGCACGGCGCCGTCGTGGTGGTCGACGACGACGGCGCGCCGGCCGGCATCTTCACCGAGCACGACGCCGCGGGTTTCGACCGCTTCACGCAGCTGAAGAACGTGATGAGCCGCGAGCTCGTGGTGATCGAGGCGGGCGCCGAGCCGGCCGACATCTACGACGTGCTCACCGAGGCGCGTCTGTCGGTGGCGCCGGTGGTCGACGGCGACGGCCGTCTCATCGGTTGCGCCACCCGCAAGGGTGCGCTGCGCAGCACCATCTACCGTCCGGCCGTCGATGCGAACGGGCGGCTGATGGTGGCCGCCGCGGTGGGGATCAACGGCGACCCGGCCACGAAGGCCAAGGCGTTGCTGTCGTTCGGCGCCGACGTGCTGGTGATCGACACGGCGCACGGCCACCAGCAGCGCACGCTGCACGCCATCGAGGAAGTGCGCGCCGTTGCGCCCGACACGCCCATCGTGGCCGGCAACGTGGTCACCGCGCAGGGCACCCGCGATCTCATCAGCGCCGGCGCCGACATCGTGAAGGTGGGTGTGGGCCCAGGTGCCATGTGCACGACGCGCATGATGACCGGGGTGGGTCGCCCGCAGTTCAGCGCGGTGCACGACTGCGCCGGCGAGGCCTCCAAGCACGGCAAGGTCATCTGGGCCGACGGTGGCGTGCGACACCCGCGCGACGTGGCCCTGGCACTCGCCGCCGGTGCGGCGAACGTGATGTTCGGCTCGTGGTTGGCCGGCACCTACGAGTCGGCGGCCGACACGCTGCGCGATCCCGACGGGCGCCTGTACAAGGAGAGCTTCGGCATGGCCTCCAACCGGGCCGTGAAGAGCCGCAACCGCAGCGAGACTGCGTTCGAGCGTGCTCGCAAGGAACTCTTCGAGGAGGGCATCAGCACCTCGCGCATGTACCTCGACCCCGAACTGCCGGGCGTGGAGGACATCATCGACGACATCGTCGCCGGTGTGCGCTCGTCGTGCACCTACGCCGGCGCGGCCAGCATCCCCGAGTTCCACGAGCGAGCCGTGGTCGGCGTGCAGAGCGCCGCCGGCTACAGCGAAGGCATGCCGGTCGGAACGAGCTGGTAGTGCGCGTCATCGCCATCGACGGCCCGGCGGGTGCCGGGAAGAGCACCATCGCGCGTGCGCTCGCGGCGCGTCTGGGTCTGCAGTACCTCGACACCGGGGCGATGTATCGGGGCGTCACCTTCGCCGCGCTGCGCGGCGACGTGCCGCTCGACGACACCGAGGCCGTGGCCGACCTCTCGCGTCGCGTGATGCTGGAGGTGGGCGACACCGGCGTGTTCGTCGACGGCGTCGACGCCACGGCCGCCATCCGCACCGCCGAGGTGACGGGTGCGGTGAGCAAGGTGGCCGCCAACAGCGGCGTGCGCACCGAGATGCGCGCACGCCAGCAGCAGTGGGCGGCGGAACGCGGGGGCGGCGTCATCGAGGGGCGCGACATCGGATCGGTGGTGTTCCCCGACGCCGAGTTGAAGCTGTACCTCACCGCGTCGCCAAGGGTGCGGGCCGAGCGTCGTGTGGCCGAGGCAGGCGGTGACGTGGAAGAGATCGAACGCGCCATCGCGGCGCGCGATCATTACGACAGCACCAGGGCCGACAGCCCGCTCACCGAAGCAGCTGGCTCCACACTGGTCGACACCACCGGGCTCTCCGTCGAGGAGGTCCTCCAGCACATCGTCCGTCTCCTGGAGCACTGATGACCAAGGTCCGTACCGAGCTCGCGCAGTCCGATGCGCTGTCGCACCGCATCGCGTACTTCATCGTGCGCAACCTGGTCACCGGGTTCTGCCTCACGTGGTGCCGGATGAAGGTGGAGGGGCGCGACAACATCCCGGCCGAGGGCATCTTCATCCTTGCCCCGACGCACCGCAGCATCCTCGACACCCCCATCTCGTCGGGTGTGACCCGTCGCCGCATGCGGTTCATGGGTGCCGACAAGTGGTGGAGCAACAAGTGGTTCGGCAAGCTGCTCAGCATGTTGGGCGGCTTCCCGGTCACCCGCGGTTCGGTCGATCGCGAGGCGCTGAAGCGGTGCATCTCGCTGCTCGAGGGTGGCGAGCCGCTGGTGCTGTTCCCCGAGGGAGAGCGCAAGAGCGGCCCGATCGTGCAGCCCCTGTTCGAGGGGGCCACCTACATCGCGGCCAAGACCGGCGCGCCCATCATCCCGGTGGGCATCGGTGGTTCCGAGAAGGCGATGCCGAAGGGCGCGAAGTTCATCCATCCCAAGAAGTTGCACGTCATCATCGGCGCACCCATCACGGTGCCCACAGTGGGGACGTCGAAGGAACAGCGCGAAGCGATGCGGATGGTCACCGGTGAGCTGCACACCGAATTGCAGCGCTTGTTCGACCTCGCCCAGGCGCGGTCGGGCAACTGACGGTCAGCGGCCGAACCAGCCGCGTAGTGCCTGGGCCAACCAGGCGGGGTCCTTCGTGCCGCACAGCTCGCGTGCCGAGTGCATGCTCAGCTGCGGCACGCCCACGTCGACGGTGGCGATGCCGAGTCGTGTGGCGGTGAGCGGGCCGATGGTGGTGCCGCACGGCATGTTGTTGCGACTCACGAACACCTGCCACGGCACACCGGCTGCCTCGAACACCTGCTGCGCGAGTGCCGCCGTGTCGGGCGAGGTGGCGTAGCGCTGGTTGTGGTTCAGCTTGATGGCGGGGCCGTGGTTCACGAGCGGGCGGTGCGCCGCCTCGTGGCGTTCGGGGTAGTTCGGGTGCACGCTGTGCGCGTTGTCGGCGGAAATGCACGCGCTCGACGCGAGCTGGGCCAAGTACTGCGCACGGTCGGCCCCCGAGGCGAGTGCGAGGCGCTCGAGCACGTGCTCGAGCAGCGGGCCGCTGGCGCCGGTGGTGCTCTCGCTGCCGACCTCCTCGTGGTCGAACAGGGCGATGACGGCGGTGGCGTCGCCGGGCTGGTCGGCGGCGCACAGCGCCGCGGTTGCGGCCCAGCACGAGGCCTGGTTGTCGAGGCGCCCGGAGGCCAACAGGTCGCCCTGCGGACCGAGCACCGCAGCGGGCGTGCGGTCGAACAGCGACAGATCCCAGGTCGTGACGTCGGCGCCCGACACGCCGGCCGCGGCGGCGATCCACTCGCGGAATTCGCCCGCCGCCGGGTTGCCGATGCCCCACACGGGGGAGAGGTGCTGCTGCTTGTCGAGCACGACGCCGCGTTCGTTGACGTCGCGGTCGAGGTGGATGGCCAACTGCGGTACTCGGGCCACGGGGTCGTGCACCGCCACCAGGCGGGTGCTGCCGTCGCGGAGCACCAGCGTGCCGGCCACGCCGAGGTCGCGGTCGAGCCACGAGTTCAGCAGCACGCCGCCGTACACCTCCACGGCGAGCTGCTTCCATCCGAAGCCACCTGCGTCGGCGTGTGGCTTCACGCGCAAGCACGGGGAATCGGTGTGCGCACCGACGAGGCGGACCGGTGAAGTGGGTCCGGCGTCGGCGCCCCGGTGCCAGGCCACGACGGCGGCGCCCCGCTGCACGAACCCCTTGTCGGGCACCGCAGTCCATTGGTCGGCGAGCGAACACTCCGTGAAGCCCGCGGTGGCCAGACGCCGTGCCGACGACGCGGCGGCATGCCACTGCGAGGGCGACGCGTCGAGATAGGCGATGAGGTCGTCGAGCTGCATCACTGCATCAGTCCGATCGGCAGACCCGTGCCACGCAGGTGCGCCGTCTCGTTGACGGTGAGGATGCTCTTCACGCCGCCCCGCGACGCAGCGATGCGATGGATGCTGGTGTAATTGGGATAGAAGAAGCCGGGGCCGACGGGCAGTCCGAGTACGTGGAGCAGATAGGCGTTGATGACGCCGCCGTGACACGACACGGCGATGCGCTGGCCGGGGTGGTCGTCGATCAGGCCGTCGAGCGACGTGACCACACGGGCGCTGAACTCCTCCGGTGTCTCCTCGCGGGCGGTCCACTCGCCGCGCATCATCGCGTGGTACCGCGGATCGTTCGCCGCCTTGAGCTCCTCGATGGGGATGTACTCGCTGCTGTTGCGGTCCCATTCGGCCACGGCGTCGATGACGTGTACGTCGAGGTTGCGCCGCGTCGCGATGGGGAGTGCGGTCTGGAACGCCCGGCGAAGCGGGCTGGCGTACACGGCGTCGAGCGGCTCGCTCTCGAGGTAGTCGGCCAGGTGCTCGGCCTGTGCGAGCCCCGCCGTGGACAGCTCGGGATCGGCGATGCCGTCCTCGAGTTCGCGGCGGACTGGTAGACCATGACGTATCAGCAGCAACTCCATCCCGACTAGATAAGCAGCTATGGACACCCGTACGAAGATCGTGGCCACCCTCGGCCCAGCCAGCACGTCGCCCGACGTGCTCGACCGGTTGCTCCTCGCGGGCGCCGACGTGGTGCGCCTGAACCTCAGCCACGGCACATTGGAGTCCCATCTGCACACGTTGGGCCTCGTGCGTGAGGCGTCGGCCCGAACGGGTCGCATGGTGGCCGTGCTGGCCGACCTGCCGGGTCCGAAGGTGCGGTCGGGTCAGTTCCCCGAGGGTGGTGACGAACTGCGCGGCGGCGCAGCGGTGACGCTGGTGCCGGGCGAGGGTGGCAGCGATCATGGTCGTATCACGGTCGACTATCCGACGCTGCTCGACGACGTGCAGCCCGGCGACCGCATCGTGCTCGGCGACGGCGCCATCTCGATGCGGGTCGACCAGGTCGACAACCAGGGTGCCACCTGCTGCGTGCTCACGGGGGGCAGGGTGCAGGGGCGCCCGGGTGTGCATCTGCCGTCGGAGCGGCTTCGACTGTCCACGCCCACCGACGACGATCTCGTGCTCGGACGGGCGATGGCCGAGGCGGGTGCCGACTTCCTCGCAGTGTCGTTCGTGCGTTCGGCACACGATCTGCGCGTGATGCGCGAGGCCATCGAGCCGCACACCACACGACTCGTGGCGAAGATCGAGACGATGAGCGCCGTGGCCGATCTCGACGAGATCATCGTCGAGGCCGACGCGGTGATGGTGGCCCGCGGCGACCTGGGCATCGAATGCCCGCTCGAGGACGTGCCGCACCTCCAGAAGCGCATCGTTCGTCAGTGCGTGGAGGCGGCGGTGCCCGTCATCACCGCCACCCAGATGATGGAGAGCATGATCACCTCGCCGTCACCCACTCGGGCCGAGGTGAGCGACATCGCGAATGCGGTGTTCGACGGCACCGATGCTCTCATGCTGTCGGCCGAGACCGCCGTGGGTGCCGATCCGGTGGCCGTGGTGGAGACGATGAACCGCATCGCTGGTCGCGCCGAGGTGGAGGCCAGCTATCGCGCCTGGGCGGCACGCCTGGGCCGCGTGCAGCGGCTGAGCTGGCCCGAAGGGCCGCACCGCATCACGCTGGCCATCACCCACGCGGCCAGCCTGGCGGCCGAGGACGCCGACGTCGACGCCATCATCTGCTGCACTCGCAGCGGACGCACCGCACTGGCGATGGCGAGGTTCCGTCCGCACGCGCAGCTCATCGCCGTGTCGCACGATCCCGCGGTCCAACGAGCACTGAACCTCTCGTGGGGCGTGCGCCCGATGGCGCTCGATCGATTCACCACCACCGACGAGTTGGTGTGGCACGCCGTCGAGCGGGCCGTGCAGAGCGGCCTCGTGGCAGCCGAGCAGACCGTGCTGGTGTTGGCCGGCGCCCCCGACCGTCCGAGTGGTGCCGCCACCGACGTGCTCCGTATCGTCCGCATCCAGTGACACCCATCTGGAGCGAAGAGGCAGGCGACCCCGAGGCGCCCTTGGTCGTCGTCGTGCACGGCACGATGGACCGCGCGGCCGGCATGCTGCGGCTCAGCCGCAAGCTCGACCACCGGTACCGGGTGTTGCGCTACGACCGCCGCGGCTACGGGCGGTCGAACCCGCACGACGGCCCGTTCGGCATGGACGGTCAGGTGCACGACCTCGCGGCGCTGCTGCACGGGCGACGCGCCGTCGTGGTGGGGCACAGCTACGGCGGCAACGTGGCGCTGGCCACTGCGGCCCGCCACCCCGATCTGGTGGCCGGTGTCGTGGTGTACGAGTCGCCGATGTCGTGGGAGCCATGGTGGCCGGGTACCACAGCCGGCTCGGTGGCGGTTGCGTCGCAGGAGCAGGGCACCGCCGAGGCCGCCGAGCTGTTCATGCGGCGGCTCATCGGCGATCGACGGTGGGAGGAGCTGCCCGAACGCACCCGCGCAGTGCGGCGCGCCGAGGGTGCGGCGTTGGTGGGGGAGTTGAGCGACCTGCGCGCCAACCGCCCGTGGCACCCCGACGACCTCCACCTTCCCGTGGTGGTGGGCTGCGGCACCAAGGGTGCTGCCCATCACCAGACCGGCATGGCGCGCATGGCCGAGCTCATCCCGGGAGCGACGCTCGTTCGCCTCGAGGGCTGTCGCCACGACGCGCCGACCAGCCATCCCGCCGAGTTCTTCCACCAGCTCGTCGAACCCCTGCTCGCTCGTGTCGGCGCCCCCTGGCGCTGACCATCCCTACGTCCGGATTCCGATCGCGGGCAGCGAATGTTGCACCGGGCGCAACATCTGATGCCCACGATGGGCTGGCCACGCGATCGCGGGCTGGGATGGCCGCAATTTCTGACCGCGCTGACGCGAGCGCTCGGTCAGGGTGCGGGGAGGTCGACCTCGGTGCCGAAGAACGTGCACGTCACGGTCTCGGCGCCGGCGGTGCCGTCCTGCACAGCGGCAGCGGCCTTGTCGGCGCACTCCGACAGACTCTGACGCTGCGTCCATGCGCCCAGCGCGAGACCGCCCATCAGCACCACGAGGATGATCTTCGTGACGATGGCCTTCACCACGATGGCCGACACCACCGAGAGCACCACGAAGGCGATCACCACCACGATCGCGATGTTCTTTGCCGAATCCACGGAGAGCGCAGCCATGTGCCGAACCCTACGTCGTAGGGTGTGGCGTGTGAGCGACCAACCGATTCATCTCACCCCGCAGGGGCCGCCGCGCACGGAGTTGCCGCTCGAACCGGTGGCCGTGCGCGCCGCAGTGCAGCAGGCGCTCGCCGCGCCCGCCCACGAGCAGCGCGAGCAGGTTGCTGCCGTGGTGGCTGCCCACCCGCGTTCGTTGATCGGCTGGCTGGCGCTGGGCGACCTGGGCCGCGACACGATGGAGCGCTACGCCGCGTATCGGGTGGGCTACCACCGTGGCCTCGACGCGCTGCGCGCCAACGGGTGGCGTGGCTCGGGCTACGTGCGCTGGGCCGACGAGGGCAACCGTGGATTCCTCGGCTGCCTGCGTGGGCTCGGTGAGATGGCCGCCTTGATCGGGGAGACCGACGAAGCCGAGCGGATCCAGTTGTTCCTGGGCCAGCTCGATCCGGGCGCCTCGGCCTGACCATGCCGGTCGGGGCGGTGCTGTGCGGCGGGCGCAGCTCGCGCATGGGCCGTGACAAGGCGTTCGTGCCGTTCGGTGGCGTGCCGATGGCGCGTCGCGTGGCCGACGTGCTCGTGAGTGCCGGATGTGATCCGGTGGTGGCCGTCGGCGGTGATGCGGCCGGGCTGGCTGCATTGGGTCTGGGGTGTGTGCCCGATGGCTGGCCGGGGGAGGGGCCGGTCGGGGGTGTACTGACGGCGCTCGAACACTGGCCCGATGCCGACGCCGTGGTGGTGGTGGCGTGCGACCTGCCCCGCCTCGGTGCCGCCACCATCGAAGCGTTGCTCGCCGCGCTCGACGGCGACGCCGAGGCGCTGGCTGCCGTGGCGGTCACCGACCGCGACGAACCGCTGTGCGTGGCGTGGCGCCCCGCGGCATCCACCGTCGTGCGTGCGGCGCTCGACGCCGGCGAACGACGACTGCACCGGGTGTTGTCCACCGCGCTGTGCGCCCGGGTGCCCGTGGATCTTCAAGATCTCGCCAACGTGAACACTCCCAGCGACCTGGGCACTAACTTGTGACCCCATGTCGATCCGCGAAATCAACGTCGCCGAGCTGGAGTCGCTCCTCGCGGCAGGGGTGCGACTCGTCGACGTGCGCGAGACCGACGAGTACGAGTCGGGTCATGTCCCCGGTGCGGTGCACGTGGCACTCGGCACGGTGCCCGATCGCGTCGATGCGTTCCAGGGCGACGGCCCGGTCTACGTGGTGTGCCGTTCGGGCGCGCGCAGCATGCGGGCGTGCGAGTTCCTGGTCCAGCAGGGCATCGATGCCGTGAACGTGGCCGGCGGCACGCTCGACTGGGTGGCCGGCGGCCGCACGGTCGTCACGGGAAGCACGCCTTTGTGACGTATCGCTGGATCCGCACGACGGACGAGCTCGCCGAGTACGTCGGTCGACTGCTCGCCACCGACCGCTACGCGCTCGACACCGAGTTCCACCGCGAGCGCACCTACTTCCCCAAGTTGGCACTGGTGCAGATCGCCGGGGCCGACGAGATCGTGCTCATCGACCCGCTCAAGTGCGACCTGAGCCCGCTGAAGGACCTGTTCCACAGCGACGTGCTCGCGGTGCTGCACGCGGCGCAGCAGGACCTCGACGTGCTCACCCACGCTGTGGGCGCCGTACCGCGCCGCCTGTACGACACGCAGCTCGCCGCCGGTTTCCTGGGCTACAGCACGCCCTCGCTGGTCAGCCTGTTGCAGGCAGAGCTGAAGGTCGCCGCAGCCAAGGGTGATCGCCTCACCGACTGGCTGCGTCGGCCGCTCACCGACGACCAGTGCACCTACGCAGCCAGCGACGTGGCGTACCTGCTGCAGCTGCACGACACGCTCGAGGAGCAGTTGACCCAGGCCGGTCGCGCCGACTGGGCGGCGGCGGCGTGCATCGAATTGCTGGCGAAGCCGGTCAGCGGCACCGAACCCGAGATGGCGTGGACACGCCTCAAGGACGTGCGGGTGCTCAAGCCGAAGGCTCGAGGCGTGGCCCGCGCCATCGCCGCGTGGCGTGAACGACGAGCGATGAGCATCGACTCGCCGGTGCGTCAGGTGCTGCCCGACCTGGCCATCCTCGGTATCTCGCAACGTCAGCCACGCACCATCGCCGAGCTCGGCCAGGCCCGTGGCGTCGACGAACGCCACACGCGCGGCATCATCGGCAAGGAGTTGTTGGCCGCCGTGGAGGAGGGGTTGCGTGAAGAGGCGCACCTGCCCGCACCCGACGGCGACGACCTCGATCGCAGCATGCGGCCGGCGGTCGCGCTCGTGTCGGCGTGGGTGAGCGAAGTGGCGCGTGCCGAGCACATCGACACGGCACTGCTGGCCACCCGCAGCGATCTGGTGGCGTTCCTTCGTGGCGACGAGGATGCCCGTCTGGCCACGGGGTGGCGCCATGATCTGCTGGGCGACGGCATCCGTCGTCTGGTGGCTGGCAGGGCGGCGCTCACGTTCGACGGCAAGGGCGGCCTGAACCTCATCGACGTCCCCGACGCCTGACGGTCACTGCGTCGGCACGCCCGACACCCAGACCTGTTCGATCTCGATGCCATCGACCAGGCCCACCAGGTCGGCGCGGCGACCCACCTCGATGACCCCACGGTCGTGCAGACCGAGGAGGCGTGCAGGGTTGCTGCTGGCAGCCCGCAACGCCTGCAGCTCGGGAATGCCGGCCGCCAGGCAGTGCCGAATGGCGAGGTCCATGGTGACGGCGCTGCCGGCGAGCGTGCCGTCGGGCAGCCGTGGAGCACCGTCTCGCAGCGCCATGCCGATGTCGCCCACACTGCCCGCACGCCACGCCACGGCATCGGTGACCAACACCGTGCGATCCACGCCGAGGGCGGCCGCTGCGAGGTGCAGCACCCGATGGTGCACGTGCACGCCGTCGGCGATGAGCGAGGCGCTGACGGCGGCGTTGGTCATCGAGAACACCGCCACTCCGGGCTCCCGATGGTGCACGCCACTCATGCCGTTGAACAGGTGGGTGGTGAGGCGAGCCCCAGCGGCCACACACGCATCGAACTCCTGCTCGCTGCACTGCGTGTGGCCGATCGACACCAACCGCCCCGCGCCGGTGAGCATGCGGGTGGCCTCGACCGCGAGATCCTGCTCGGCGGCGAGGGTGACGACGGCGACGTGCGCTGGCAGCGCGGCCAACCAGTCGAGGTCGATGGGCACGATGAGCGATCGTGGATGGGCGCCGGGGGAGCGGCCGAGGAACGGGCCCTCCAGGTGTGCGCCGGCGATGGTGGGTCGCGGCGCGGCGGGCCGGGCCATCGCATCGGCGATGCGCCGGAGCGGGCGCTCGTAGCGATCGAGCGGCATCGTGACCAGCGTCGGGCACCACGTGGTGACGCCCTGCGCGAGGAGCAACTGGTCGAGGCGATCCCAGTCGGCACCTCGGGCATGCGCCACGTCGACGTCGTCGATGCCGTTCACCTGCAGGTCGACGAAGCCGGGCACCAGCCGGCGTGGGTTCGTGACGCGATCGAGTTCCTCCATGGCGGCGATGCACCCGTCGGCGATGTGCACCCGAGCCGGTCCGGTCCAGCCGTCGGGCGTCAGCACGGCGGCGGCGTCAACGAACGTCATGGCTCCACCATCCCATATGCTGCGGATCGTATGGCCGATCACGCCTCGGAGCACGTCTCGACGCGCGACCTCATCATCACCGAGGCCCTGCGCTGCTTCGCCGAAGCGGGATACGACGGCACGTCCCTGAACGACATCGCTGCTGGCGTGGGCATTCGTCGTCCGAGCCTGCTGCATCACTTCCCGTCGAAGGAGGCGCTCTACGGCGAGGTGTTCGAGAAGCTGCTCAGCGACTGGGTGGAGAAGCTGAGCGTGATGGCCACCGCGCCCGAGGTCGGCTGGCGGAAGATGGAACTGGTCATCGAGGCCGGCTTCGATCTGTTCGCCGAGAACCCCGACTACGTGCGGCTGATGCGCCGCGAGGCACTCGACGGCGGGTCACACCTCGGCATTGAACTCAGCGCAGTGTTGCGGCCGATGTTCGATCGGGCCGTTGCGTTCTTCCAGCGCGAGATGGATGCCGGTGTCTTCCGCCGCCTCGACCCGGCGCAGCTGCTGCTGTCCGGGTACGGCGCAGTGCTCAGCTACTTCAGCGATGCCGTGTTCCTGAACGGTCTGATCGATGCGGACGCATTGTCGCCCGAGGCGCTGGCACGCCGCCGACAGCACATCACGGAGTTCTTCGTGGCAGCGTTGACCCCGTGAGCAGTCGCGCAGACCAGTACAAGCCCCTCGACGAGGCGCTGCAGGCCAAGTGGAGCAAGTTCGGCAAGTGGGATCGCGAGTTCTATCCCACTCTCCTCGGGCTGGAGGTGGAGGAAGTGCGCCACGACTACTGCCGCATGCGGCTGCCCTTCCGGCCCGCGCTCGAGCAGGCGCAGGGCATCGTGCACGGCGGTGCCATCGCCGGTGCACTCGACCACGTGGTGGTGCCCGCGGTCGGCTCGGCGTACACGGCCGAGCACCGGTACAGCACCGTCGACATGCACGTGCAGTACATCTCGGCGCTCATCCAGGAGGACGGCATCGCCGAGGGATGGGTGGTGAAGCGTGGTCGCACCACGGTGTTCTGCGAGTCGGAACTGGTGGGCGCCACGAGCGGCAAGCTCATCGCACGCAGCGTGCTCACCTACAACGTGAGCACGCCACGCCACTGACAGTACGGTGGCGGCGATGACCGCCACCGGGACCACCCTCTCCGAATCCGCTTCCAAGGCGCTGCTGCGCGAGTTCGGCGTGCCGATCGCGCCGGAGCACGAAGTGACCACCGCCGCCGCTGCGGCCGACGCCGCCGGGGAGGTGGGGTTCCCGGTGGTGGTGAAGCTGTGCGGTGACGCCATCGCCCACAAGACCGAGCGCGGTCTGGTGAAGTTGCGACTGGGTGACGCTGCTGCGGTCGCCGCGGCGGCCGACGAACTGCTCGGCAAGGCCACGCCCGAGGACGGCGAGGTGAGCCTGCTCGTCGCGCCGATGATCAGCGGCAACCGCGAACTCATCGCCGGCGTGGTACGCGACCCGCAGTTCGGCGCCAACGTGATGCTCGGCGTGGGTGGAGTGCTGGCCGAGGCGGTTGCCGACGTGCAGTTCCGTCCGGTGCCGATCAGCGAGGTCGACGCGTACGAGATGATCGAAGGGTTGGCCACGCAGAAGTTGCTCGGCGCGTTCCGCGGCGAGGAAGCAGTCGACGCGCCCGCACTGGCTGCCGTCCTGCTCGGTCTGTCGGCCCTCGCTGTCGCGCGTCCCGACATCGTGAGCGTCGACGTGAATCCGCTCATCGTGCGCGCCGACGGCACCCCCGTCGCGGTGGATGCCCTCGTGGAGGTCGGCGAGGCTGCCGAGCCGCTCCGCGCCGTGCGGCCACGTCCGTCCGACGAGCAGTTCCGAGCGTTCTTCGAGCCGAGAGGCGTGCTCATCGCCGGTGCCAGCACCCATCCCGGCAAGTTCGGTTTCGTCAGCCTGCACAACCTGCTCGCCAACGGCTACGCCGGTGGCGTGTTCGGCACCAATCTCCAGGGCGAGGACGTGCTCGGCGTGCAGACCGTCGCCGACATCGAGCAGCTGCCCGCCGGGGCCATCGACCTCGTCTTCGTCTGCACGCCCGCGAGTGCGAACCCGGCCCTGCTGCGCGCATGTGCGGCCAAGGGCGTGAAGGCGGCGTTCCTCACCAGCGCCGGCTACGGCGAGGCGGGGGAGGAGGGGCGAGCTGCAGAGGCCGAGCTGGTCGCGTTGGCCGACGACCTCGGCATCCTGCTCGCCGGTCCGAACGGTCAGGGTGTGGTGAGCACGCCGGCCAACCTGTGCGCCCAGATCGTTGCGCCGTATCCGCCCGCCGGCCGCATCGCCGTGGCCAGCCAGAGCGGCAACTTCGTGTCGAGCTTCCTCAACTACGCCCGTCAGACGGGCGTGGGCATCAGCCGTGCCGTGTCGGCCGGCAACGCGGCGGCGGTCACCCCGGCCGACTACCTCGACTTCTACGCCGACGACGATGCCACCGCCGTGTCGCTGGCGTACGTGGAGGGCATCGTCGACGGTCGCGGCCTGCTCGACCGGTTCGCCTCGGTGGCCGCGCGCAAGCCGCTCGTCGTGGTGAAGGGTGGGGCCACGGCCAACGGTGCTCGCGCCGCAGCCAGCCACACGGGAGCGCTCGCCGCCGACGACAAGGTGTTCGACGGGGCCTGCCGGCAGGCGGGCGTCACCCGCGCCGCCACGGTGGAAGAGGCGTTCGAGGCCGCTGCCACGTTCGCCACGCAGCCGCTGCCGAAGGGCCCGAACACCATTGTGCTCACGACTGCGGGAGGATGGGGCGTGGTCACCAGCGACGCCATCGCCCGCGACGGGCGGATCGAACTGATGGAGCTGCCCGCCGACCTGCAGGCAGAGATCGACACGAAGTTGCCGCCGCGCTGGAGCCGCAACAACCCGGTCGACTGCGCTGGCGGCGAGACCCGTGACACGATTCCGGAGGTCTTGGAGATGATCGCCGCTCACCCCGACGTGCACGCCATCGTGTATCTCGGTCTGGGCATCCAGAGCAACCAGGCGCGGATGATGCGCGAGGGCCGTTTCTATCCGGACCACGGTCTGGAGCGCATCGTCGCCTATCACGAACGGCAGGACGAGCGCTTCGCGCAGGCCGCGCACGAGCTGTCGGTGCGGTACGACAAGCCCATCCTCACCGCCACCGAGCTCGCCGTGGCCGACCCCGGCAACGCCGGGCCGCGGGCCGTCCGCGAAACGGGCCGGTTGTGCTACGCCAGCGGCAACCGCGCCGTCACCGCACTTGGTCACCTGTACGAGTACGCGCAGTTCCGCCAACGGCGAGGGCTCGCCTGAGTGGCGCGTCGGCGAAACCCGTACCCGGCGTTGGTGGTGCTGGCCGTCGTGCCGGCGCTCCTGCTCGGAGGGTGCTGGCGTTTCGCCGACGGTCGAGCTCCCGATGAGGCCTCGGTGACACTGCCGAGCTCGACCGCCGTGGTGGTGGAGCCCCAGACCCTCCCCACCCCGGTCCTCTCCGTGCGTCGTGCCCCCGCCACGCTGGCGCGTGATGTGAACCTCGCAGCGTTCTCGGCCGAACTCAGTGCGTTCCTGCCGCAGATCGACGACACCTCCTGCGTGGCCGTGTCGGTCGACGGCCTGCCCGTCGGCGGCGCCAACACCGACCTCGCACTCCGACCTGCCAGCAACGTGAAGCTCATCACGGCGGCGGTGGCACTGGAGGTGCTCGGTGCCGACTTCACGTACACGACGGAGGTGCGCGGCACGCTCGAGAACGGTGTGGTCACCGGTGACCTGTGGTTCGTGGGTGGCGGCGACCCGCTGCTGAGCAACGAGTGGTGGAAGGGGCCGAACACCAAGTACCCGCCGTTCAACGTGACGTCCATCGAGCAGTTGGCAGCGAACATCCGCGACGCAGGCGTCACCCGCATCGACGGCACGGTGGTGGGCGACCCCAGCCGGTACGACGACGAGTGGTACGCACCTTCGTGGGGCGACGACGTGCGCTTCACCGAGGGCGGGCCGATCTCGGGTCTGTTGGTCGACGACTCGCGCGAGTCGAACACCGTGTCGTCGAACGACCCCGCCGTCGGCGCAGCCGCCGTGCTCACCCAAGCACTCCGCGACGTGGGCGTGCAGGTGGCCGGGGCACCGACGAAGGGGAGCGTGCCCGCCGACACCGCCGTGGTGGCGTCGATCACCTCGCAGCCGTTGCCTGCGGTGCTCGCCGAGATGCTCACCACCAGTGACAACAACACTGCCGAGATGGTGCTGAAGGAGATCGGCCTGCAGGCCGGCGCGGGCGGCACGCGAGAGGCCGGGCTGGCCGTGGTGACCGACACCCTGCAGTCGTGGGGCGTGCCCACCGATGCGGTGGTGCTGGTCGACGGTTCCGGGCTGTCCGACGACAACCGCCTCACCTGCGGGGTGATGCTGGCCGTGGTGCAACACCAGTCGTTCGACGATCCGGTGGGACAGGGCCTCGCAGTGGCCGGCGCTGCCGGTGGCACCCTGTCCGATGCGTTCGTCGGCACCGACCTCGAAGGGGCCCTGCTCGGGAAGACGGGCACGCTGTACAACTACGACGACGGCATCGGCGGCAAGCCCGCGGCCAAGGCACTCAGCGGGTTCGTCCCGGTGGAAGGTGGCGGCGCGATCGAGTTCGCCATGTTGCTCAACGGGCCGCAGATCTCCGAGATCGTGGAGTACCGACCCATCTGGGACGCGTTCGGCGCGGTGCTGTCGAGCTACCCGAGTGGCCCCACCGCCGCCGATCTGGGACCGCGTTGATGGCCGTGCTCCCGATGTTCCCGTTGGGCAGCGCACTGCTGCCCGGAGGTGTGCTCGCCTTGCACGTGTTCGAGCCGCGCTACCGAGCGCTGGTGCAGACGTGCATCGAGCGCGACGACCACGAGTTCGGCACGGTGCTCATCGAACAGGGCCACGAGGTGGGTGGCGGCGATCGGCGCCGCGAGGTCGGCACCGTCGCCCGCATGGTGCAGGTGGCCGAGCTCCCCGACGGTCGCTACGCCGTGGTGGCCGTTGGCACGCACCGCGTGCGAGTGCGGGCGTGGTTGCCCGATGACCCGTATCCCGTGGCCGACCTCGACGACTGGCCCGATCGCGATCCGGATGCCCCCGAACTCGCCGGCATGGTCGACGAGCTCACGCCGCGCATCCGGCGAGCGGCGGCGTTGGCGCTCGAGCTCGGCGACCAGGTGGGGGATCCGCAGCAGCACATCAGCGACGATCCGCTCATCGCGTCGTACCACCTGGCATCGCTCGCGCCGCTCAGCACGGTCGATCGCTACGACCTGCTGTGCGCCGACGGTCCGGCCACTCGACTTCGCCTGCTCAGCGAACGGCTCGACGACGTGGAGACCGTGCTGCAGATGCGCCTCTCGGCGTCGTAGACGCCCCCGCGGAACGGGAAATCCGATCGACACGGTGGGGGAACGGGTGCCCGGCGTGCTACACATGTGGCCGTGTCCGACTCGCTGCGCGACCCGTTGTTGAACCCCGCCCCGTCCGCCACCGCGGCGTCGACGGCGGCCCCGTCGTCGTCCGCCGGTCCGTCGAGCGGCACGGGCAGCACCGCTGGCACCAGTGGCAGCAGCCGTCAGCGCAACCAGTCGACCTCCGAGCAGTTCAACGACACCGTGCAGATGGTGAAGGCCTACGCGCTGCAGGAGACGGTCGATCCGCTGAAGACCGCCGGCAAGTGGATCGGCTTCGGTCTCATCGGTGCGGTGCTCATCGGTTTCGCCACGGCGCTGCTCACGCTCGGACTGTTGCGCCTGGTGCAGACCGAATGGCCTGGCACCTTCGGCGGCCGGTGGACCAGCTTGCTGCCGTACCTGTTCGCCTTCCTGCTCTGCGTGCTCGTGGCGAGCCTCGCGTTCTCGCGCATCAACAAGCAGCCCCTCACCAAGGAGAAGCGCTGACCATGGCCCAACGCATCACCCGGGAAGACCTCGAGGGCAAGTTCCGCTCGGTCCAGACCGACCTGCAGGCGAAGGTGGACGACAAGAAGAACAGCCTCGCCACCGCCGCGGTGGTGGGAGGCGTCGTGCTGCTCATCGTGTTCTTCATCCTCGGCCGCCGGGCCGGCAGCAAGCGCACCACGTTCGTCGAGATCCGCCGGGTCTGAGTTCGTGGTCCGTCGAGTCGGCGCCCCCCGTCTGCTGCGCCCGAGCGTCATCGTCCGCCAGCACGCGCTCCGCAAGGGCGTCCTCGGCGGCAACAAGACCTGGATGATCATCGCCGTGTTCGCCTACTCGCCGCGTCTGCTGCGCCGACTGTTCGGTCGCGCCGAGGTCACCGTGGCACGCGAACCGTTGCGCTCGGGCCAGATCCTGCGGCTCGAAGGCCTCGGCGACCTCACCAAGGCCGAGCGCAAGGCGATCCGCAAGGCCAGGTAGTCCGCATCGGGTTACCCACCGGGCACAATGGTGCGATGAAGGTGCTCCTGCGGAACCCGCGTCGTGAGATCGACATCGAGGGCAAGTACTCGGTGAACTCGCTGCTCGCTCATCTCGACCTTCCCCGCGAGTCACACCTCGTCATCCGCAACGGCACGCTCGTGCCCGGTGACGCCGCGCTCGCGCCCGACGACACGGTCGAGATCCGACCGGTCATCTCGGGCGGTTGCTGATGGCGGCCGTCGCGTCGAAGTGCCGGGTGTGCAAGGAACCGGCCGTCATCGACCTGCCCCGCCACAACGCCAACTTCTGCGCCGAGCACTTCCTGGAGCTGTGCCGTCGCCAGGTGGTGAAGGCCATCGAGAAGTTCGACATGCTGTCCAAGGACGACCGCATCCTCGTCGCAGTGTCGGGCGGCAAGGACAGCCTGGCCGTGTGGGATCTGCTCATCGACCTCGGCTACCAGGCCGACGGTCTGTACATCGGTCTCGGGATCGGCGAGTACAGCGACGTGTCGGGGGAGTACGCGAAGAACTTCGCCGCAGCGCGCGGGCTGCATCTCATCACCATCGATCTGCGCAGCGAGTACGGCTACGACATCCCCACGGCGGCGAAGGCAACCCGTCGCGTGCCGTGCAGCGCCTGTGGCACGAGCAAGCGACACCTGTTCGACAAGGCGGCACTCGACGGCGGCTACACGGTGCTGGTCACCGGCCACAACCTCGACGACGAAGCGGCAGTGCTGTTCGGCAACACGCTGCGCTGGGACGTGGAGTACCTGTCGCGCCAACTGCCGGTGCTGCCGGCGCGCAACGGCTTCCCGAAGAAGGTGAAGCCCCTGGTGCGGCTCACCGAGCGCGAGATGGCGGCGTGGTGCGTGGTGCGCGGCATCGACTACCTGGTCGACGAGTGCCCGATGGCGGTCGGCAACAAGCACCTCGCCTACAAGGCCGCCCTCAACGCCATCGAGACCGAATCACCGGGCTCGAAGGCTGCGTTCTACCTGAACGTCCTCGACAACATGGCGCCGCTGCTCTCGGGCCGCTCGTTGGCCGCCGGTGAGGAACTGGGGGCCTGCACCGAGTGCGGGTCGCCCACCACGAGCGACCTGTGCGCGTTCTGCCGCACCGCGCAGAAGGCGCGCGCACACGATCCGGTACCGGTGGAACTGGTGCTGAGCAAGGGGAGACGACGTCGATGAACCGCCCGTTCGATTACGGCGACAAGGTGCTGATGCTCGACAACAAGCAGCGCCGCTACCTCATCACCCTCGCCGAGGGTGCCGAGTTCCACACCCATGCCGGCCTCATTCCGCACGCCGAGATCGTGGGCAAGCCCGAGGGCATCACCATGAAGAGCACCAGGGGAGCGTCGTACATCACGTTGCGCCCCACGCTCGAGGACTTCGTGCTGGAGATGCCTCGCGGTGCGCAGGTCATCTACCCGAAGGACCTCGGCCCCATCTGCATGCTCGCCGACATCGGCCCGGGCGTGCGAGTGCTGGAGAGCGGCATCGGCTCGGGCGCGCTGAGCATGACGATGTTGCGGTACGGCGCCGAGATCGTGGGCTACGAGTTGCGCGAGGACTTCCTGAACCGGGCGCGCACGAACGTGAAGTCCTTCCTGGGTGAGGAAGCACTGAGCCGCTACGACACCCACCTGCGCGACTGCTACGAGGGCATCGACGAGCGCGACGTGGATCGTGTGGTGCTCGACCTGCCCGAGCCATGGCGCGTGGTGCCGCATGCTTGCGAGGCGCTGCGCCCCGGCGGCATCCTCGTCGCCTACACGCCCAGCATCACCCAGGCGTCGCAGACCCGCGAGGCCATGGCGAACCGGGCATGGAGCGGCACGCGCACCCTCGAGGTGCTCCACCGCGGCTGGCACATCGAGGGGCAGGCCGTCCGCCCCGACCACCGCATGGTGGCCCACACCGGCTTCCTCACCGTCGGCCGGTTCCTGGGCTGACACCGTCGGCGGGACGCGAAGAAGGCGGCCCCTGGCGGGGCCGCCTTCGACTCGATCGTGTTGCTCAGCGAGCGATCAGGGCTCGATGAAGATGCACTCGCCGGGGCACTCCTCGGCGCTCTCGATGACCGCGTCGAGGCGGTTGTCGGGGATGTTGGCCATGCCCTCGGCACCCTGCGGGAGCCCCTTGGCGGTGGCGTACACCTTGTCGCCCTCCTTGACGTAGGCAAGGCCATCGTCGAGCAGGGTGAAGACGTCGGGTGCGATTTCCTCACAGAGGCCGTCACCGGTGCACAGATCCTGATCGATCCAGACCTTCATTTCGTCATCTCTCCTAGTGGTGCGGGTCAGACAGAGGGAGCATACACAGCAGTCTCTTCGGACACGTAGTTTCTGTGCATGACGGTCGTTCGTCGACGGTGTTAGGTTCCCGACATGAGCGACGGTGACGCGAACGAGACCGAAGCGGTGCTCCAGGCGCAGGTGAGCGTGATGGAGGAGGAGATCGAGCAGCTGCGTCGGAAGCTGGCCGATGCGCCCAAGCGGCAACGCCAGCTCGAGGAGCGTCTGCTCGAGACCAAGGGTCAGCTCGCCCACGCGGTCTCGCAGAACGAGAAGCTCAGCTACACCCTGCGCGAGGCCCGCGAGCACATCGCGGCGCTGCGCGAGGAGGTCGACAAGCTCAGCCAGCCGCCGGCCGCGTACGGCGTGGTGGTGGGCAAGAACGATGACGGCACCGTCGACGTGCTCACCCGCGGCCGGAAGATGCGGGTGAGCCTGCACCCCGATGTCGACCACGACACGCTCGAACGCGGCGCCGAGGTGGTGTTGAACGAGAGCTTCAACGTGGTGCAGGCCCGTCACCCCGAGATCGTGGGTGAGGTGGTCACGATCAAGGAGATCATGGACGACGGCGTGCGCGCCCTGGTGGTGGGCCGCGCCGACGAGGAGCGGGTGTGCGAACTGGCCGACGTGCTGCGTGGCGTGCACCTGCGCAGCGGCGACACCATGCGCCTCGACCCGCGCAGCAACATGCTGCTCGAGAAGCTGCCCCGCCCGGAGGTGGAGGACCTGCTGCTCGAGGAGGTGCCCGACATCAGCTACGCCGACATCGGTGGCCTCGACAACCAGATCGAAGAGATCGCCGACGCGGTGGAGCTGCCGTTCCTGTACAGCGACCTGTTCGCCGAGCACCAGCTGCCGGCACCGAAGGGCATCCTGCTGTACGGCCCGCCCGGCTGCGGCAAGACGCTCATCGCCAAGGCGGTCGCGAACTCGCTCGCCAAGAAGGTGGCGGAGAAGACCGGTGGCGAGAAGGGCCGCAGCTACTTCATCAACATCAAGGGCCCCGAGCTGCTCAACAAGTACGTCGGCGAGACCGAGCGCCAGATCCGCCTCGTGTTCCAGCGCGCACGTGAGAAGAGCGAAGAGGGCTGGCCCGTCATCGTGTTCTTCGACGAGATGGACTCCATGTTCCGCACCCGAGGGTCCGGCATCAGCAGCGACATGGAGAGCACCATCGTGCCGCAGCTGTTGGCCGAGATCGACGGTGTGGAGGGGCTGCGCAACGTCATCGTCATCGGTGCCACGAACCGTGAAGACCTCATCGACCCGGCCATCCTTCGTCCCGGTCGGCTCGACGTGAAGATCAAGATCGAACGCCCCAGCGAGGCGGCCGCCGAGCAGATCTTCGCCCGCTATCTCACCGACGAGATCCCCATCGCCGCCGGTGCCGACATCCCCACGATGATCCGCACCACGGTGACCGAGATGTACCGCGCCGACGAGGCGAACCAGTTCCTCGAGGTCACGTACCAGAACGGCGACAAGGAGATCCTGTACTACAAGGACTTCTCGTCGGGCGCGATGATCGAGAACATCGTGCGTCGCGCCAAGAAGCTCGCCATCAAGCGGGTCATCGCCGGCGGCGCCCGCGGTGTGTGCCTGCAGGACCTGCTCGACTCCATCAAGCAGGAGTACAAGGAGCACGAGGATCTGCCGAACACCACCAACCCCGACGACTGGGCGAAGATCTCGGGCAAGAAGGGCGAGCGCATCGTGTTCATCCGCACCCTGGTGAAGGGCCGCGAACAGACCGACCGCGAAGGCGGCCGCGCGATCGAACGCGTCGCCACCGGCCAGTACCTCTGACCCACCCGCCGCACCGCGCTGCGGGCTTCTGGGCGTGATCTGTTCCGGAATTCCTTCTGGCGCTGATTCGTCCCGGAAACCGGGACGAATCGCCGCCAGATCCCATCGGGAGACGTGGACGACGTCAGCCGGGGCGGCGGTGAATGCGGCTCGCGGGTTGGTAGTTCGGGCCGGCGGTCTCGTCGACACGGCGCAACAGCAACTCGCACGGCGGTTCGAACACATCGGCGAACCACCGTGCGCGCTCCTCGCCGAGCAGCTCCCACGGCAGCGTGGTGAGCCGGTCGGTGTCGTCCTCGATGTGCTGACGGAGCGCGATGCCGTCGGGGGTGACCGCGCCGGCGTCGGCAAGGCCGCGGGCGTGCAACGAGGCCCACCCGGCGGCGAGGTCGTCGTCGTTGGTACCCCGGCTGCGAGGGATCCAGTCGCGCTCGTAGCCGAGCCACGCATTGTGGAGGATGCTCGCCTCCGGGTGGCTCAGCCCGGCCGCCACCACCAGGGCCCAGTGCGTGTCGCCACGCCACTCGCGCAGGCAGTTCACGGCGTGCCAGCCCGACAACACGGGATCCTCGTTGCGCGGCACCGCGAGGTGGGCACCGAAGAAGGTGCGGCCCACCAGCGGCAGCTGCTCCACCACCGGCCACAGCAGCGGACCCAGTTCGCTGAGCGGCTCGACAATGTCGGGAGCGTGGTCGCGCAGGCCCGCCACCACGGCCTCGTTGCGGGCCTCCCAGAAGTCCATGAACCGCTCGGCACTGCCGAGGAGGGAGAAGGCCCCGCGAATCGCGGTGGCGTTGATGGAGCCGAAGGCGGCGATCACGGCGTCGGGCCCGGCGCCGGCCAACGGTGCACAGCGGGCCGCCATGTAGCCGAGTGGCCCGGCGAACTGGGCCGGCAGGCCGAGCGCCTCGTACCGGCGCACCGCCCCTGGGTCCCAGAAGATCCACCCGATGGTGGTCTGCACGGAGCGGGCGTTGCGATGGGCGATGGCCTGCCAGTCGGTCATGTGCGCAGTCTGGCTCGCGAGGCGTGTGCTCGTGTCATCCCGTCTCGACCGACCGGCGTTAGGGTGCGGCCATGGCCATCCCCAAGGTGTGCGGCATCGAGACCGAGTACGGCATTCTCGTGCGCGGCGCCGACGGGAACCCGGTCACCGCCTCGTCGTTGCTCATCAACGCGTACCTCGCCGAGCGGCAGCGCAAGATCGGTTGGGACTTCCACGACGAGCACCCCGGCACCGATGCGCGAGGCTTCAGCGTCGACGACCTGCTGGCGCCGGAGGTGGAGACCCACCTGGTCAATGCCGTGCTCACCAACGGTGCCCGCTACTACGTCGATCATGCGCATCCCGAGATCAGCACCCCCGAGTGCCTGACCGCGCGTGAGGCGCTGCTGTTCGACCGGGCGGCCGAGGAGATCGTGCGCGCCAGCATGCGTGCTGCCACGGCGATGCTGCCCGACGGCGCCGAGATCCTGTGCCACAAGAACAACTCCGACGGCAAGGGCAACAGCTACGGCTGTCACGAGAACTACCTCGTCGCGCGCGAGGTGCCGTTCGGGCGCATCGTGCACCAGATCACCCCGCACTTCGTGACCCGGCAGATCGCCGTCGGCGCCGGCAAGGTGGGGTGCGAACTCCCGGGTGTCACTGCGAACGACGTGCCGTTCCAACTCAGCCAGCGTGCCGACTTCTTCGAGGAGGAAGTGGGCCTGGAGACCACGCTGAAGCGGCCCATCGTGAACACCCGCGACGAACCGCACTGCGACCCCAACAAGTACCGCCGCCTCCATGTCATCGTGGGCGATGCGAACATGAGCGAGACGGCCACGCTGCTGAAGGTGGGCGCCACCGCGATCGTGCTGGCCATGATCGAGGACGACGCCGTCGGCGACGACCTGGCGCTCGCCAACCCGGTCGCCGCCATCCGGCAGGTGAGCCACGACCCGTCGCTGCGTCGCACCGTGCTGCTGCGCAACGGGCAGCGAGCCACCGCGTTGGAGATCCAGTGGCAGTTGCTGGAGCGTGCCCAGAAGTACGAGCGCACGCACGGGCTGTCGGCGGTGGGCGACGAGGTGGGCCACGAAGTGCTCGCGCTGTGGCACGACGTGCTCACCGGGCTCGAGCGCGACCCCAGCTCGGTGGCGCACCAGGTCGACTGGGTGGCCAAGCGTCGCGTCGTGGAGGGGTTCGCGGCCCGACATGGCGCCGCACCCGACGACGCCCGGCTGAAGGCGCTCGACCTGCAGTACCACGACCTGCGCGCCGACCGCTGCCTGGCGTTGAAGGTGGGGCTCGACACGCTGGTCGACCCCGCCGACGTGGAGGTGGCCACCACCACGCCGCCCTCCACCACGCGCGCCTACTTCCGGGGCCGCTGCCTCGCGAAGTGGCCCGACGACGTGGTGGCTGCGAACTGGGACAGCATGGTGTTCGACGTGGGCCGCGACCCGCTGCGCCGGGTCCCGATGATGGAACCGTTGCGCGGCACGGCAGAATCCGTGCAAAGGTTGATCGACGAGAGCAACACCCCGGCCGAGCTGCTGGCGAAGCTGGGGGCCTGAGTCAGGGGAGCACCATGGCCGAGCGCACGCAGAAGCAGAAACCCGCACCGAGTCGCACCGAGGAGTCGGTGGAGGCCGCCCCGCCGGTCACCGAGAGCGGCGACAAGCTGAAGGCCGAGCTCGACGACCTGCTCGACGAGATCGACGAGGTGCTCGAGACCAACGCCGAGGACTTCGTGAAGTCGTACGTGCAAAAGGGTGGCCAGTAACCATCATGTCGATGCCCCTGTTTCCCATCGGCACCGATCCCGGCTCCAGCTTCCCCGAGTTGCTGAAGCGGGTCGGGCTCGCGCCCACGCTCGAGGCCACCGGCGAGGTGCACGTGCCGCACGCCACCACGTGCGTCGCCCTGCGCTTCGCCGACGGTGTGGTGATGGCGGGCGACCGCCGCGCCACCAGCGGCAACCTCATCAGCCACCGTGGCATGGAGAAGGTGGTGCAGGCCGATCAGCACAGCGGTGTGGCCATCGCCGGTGCCGCCGGTCCGGCCATGGAGATGATCAAGCTGTTCCAGCTGCAGCTCGAGCATTACGAGAAGGTGGAGGGCTCGGCCCTCAGTCTCGAGGGCAAGGCCAACCAGCTCTCGATGATGGTGCGCAGCAACCTGCCCGCCGCCATGCAGGGCATGGTGGTGGTGCCCATCTTCGCCGGGTACGACCTGCGCCGCGAGAACGGTCGCCTGTTCACGTACGACGTCACCGGCGGCCGCTACGAGGAGCACGACTACGTGGCCACCGGTTCGGGGATGCTGCACGCCGGCACGGTCATCAAGATCGGTTGGCGCGACGGCATGACCCGCGCTGACGCCGTGGCGCTCGCGTGCCGTGGGCTGTGGGAGGCCGCCGACGCCGACTCGGCCACCGGTGGCCCCGATGTGCTGCGCGGCATCTATCCGGTGGTGGCCACCATCACCGCCGACGGCTGGCAGCGGCTCGACGACACCGAGCTCACCACGGTGTTCACGTCCATCGTCGACGAGGTGCGTGCGCGATGAGCATGCCCTTCTACGTCGCCCCCGAACAGGTCATGAAGGACCGCGCCGACTACGCGCGCAAGGGCATCGCCCGCGGTCGTGCGCTGGTGGCGGTGCGCTACGCCGACGGCATCGCGCTGGTGGCCGAGAACCCCAGCAACACGCTGCGCAAGATCAGCGAGATCTACGACCGCATCGCCTTCGCCGGTGTGGGCAAGTACAACGAGTTCGACCAGCTGCGCGTGGCCGGTGTGCGGGCCGCCGACCTGAAGGGCTTCCAGTACAGCCGCGACGACGTCGATGCGCGCAGCCTCGCCAACAACTATGCACAGATCCTGGGCCAGATCTTCACCCACGAGATGAAGCCGATGGAGGTCGAGATCCTCGTGGCCGAAGTGGGCGTACGCGGGCAGGACGACCAGCTGTTCCACATCCTCTACGACGGCACGGTGGTCGACGAGCGCCGGTTCAGCGTGCTCGGCGGCGACGCCGAAGCGATCTCGGCCCGGATGAACGACCAGCACGCCGACGACCAGTCGCTCGACGACGCACTCAAGTCGGCCGCTGCGGCGCTCTCCGGCCCCGACCGCACGCTGGCCGCCGACGACCTCGAGGTGGCAGTGCTGTCGCGGTTGAACGGCCGCCGCTGCTTCAAACGGCTCACCGATGCGGCGGTGGCCGCCTCACTTGCGTCCTGACGACCATGGCCCACATCGACCTCAACAGCGACGTCGGTGAGGGTTTCGGCGCATGGGCCGGTGGGCCCGACGAACTGCTCGTGCCACTGCTCACCTCGGTGAACGTGGCGTGCGGGTTCCACGCGGGTGACCCGTCGACGATGCGGCGCACCTGCGAACTCGCTGTCGCTCACGACTGTGTGATCGGCGCGCAGGTCAGCTATCCCGACCTGGTGGGCTTCGGCCGCCGGTTCATGGAGATGCACCCCGACGAGCTGCGCGATGCGGTGCTGTACCAACTAGGTGCACTCGACGGCATCGCCGGCGCGCTGGAGACCGGCGTCGCGTATGTGAAGCCCCACGGTGCGCTCTACAACGCCATCGTGCGTCACGAGGTGCAGGCACAGGCCGTGGTGACCGCGGTGATGGAGTACGACGCCACGATGCCCGTGCTCGGGCTGCCCGGCAGTGCGGTGGAGGCGGCGTGTCACCGGGCCGGCCTCACGTTCGTGCGCGAGGGCTTCGCCGACCGTGCCTACGCCGACGACGGCACGTTGGTGCCCCGCACGCAGCCTGGCGCGCTGCTCACCGAGCCCGACGACGCGGCCGCCCAGGCCCTGCGCCTGGCCGAGTCGGGCGTGCAGAGCATCTGCGTGCACAGCGACAC
>SXKB01000271.1 GCA_005778215.1 Actinomycetota bacterium
ACTCGAACCGCCTCGTCGACACCACGCTCTACGCCGGCGCCAAGGCTGCCAAGCGCTCGAAGAAGTGAGCTGAGATGAGCCGCATCCCCACGCTCGCCGACCTCGGCGACGTGCGCGGGAAGCGGGTGCTGGTCCGCACCGATTTCAACGTTCCCATGGAGAACGGTGCGATCACCGACGACTTCCGCATCCGCGCCGCGCTGCCCACCATCAACTGGCTCACCGAACGCGGTGCCCAGGTGGTCACCTGCTCGCACCTCGGACGTCCGAAGGGCCAGCCGAACCCGAAGTACTCGATGGACCCGGTGCGCGCTCGCCTCGCCGAGCTCGCCCCGGGCGTCGAGTTGCTCGAGAACCTGCGGTTCGACGCGGGAGAGGAAGGCAACGATCCAGCGTTCGTCGCGCGGCTCGTCGAGGGCATCGACCTGTACGTCGACGATGCGTTCGGCGCGTGCCACCGTGCGCACGCCAGCATCGTCGGCCCGCCGCGCACGCTGCCCAGTGCGATGGGACTGCTGTTGCAGAAGGAGGTCGAGGTGCTCCTCGGCCTGCGCAACGACCCGAAGCATCCGTTCGTCGCAGTGCTCGGTGGGTCGAAGATCAGCGACAAGCTCGGCGTGGTCGAGGCGCTGTTGAAGGTGGTCGACTCGCTCGTCGTGGGCGGGGCGATGTGCTTCACGTTCCTCGCCGCGCAGGGCAACCCCATCGGCGATTCGCTGTTCGAGCCCGACCAGGTCGACACCTGCAAGCGGCTGCTCGAGCAGGCGGCCGCGGGTGGCAAGACCATCCACCTCCCCGAGGACATCGTGGGTGTCGACGCGCAGGGCAACTTCGCCACGTTCGGCACCCGGCTGCCCGAGGGAGCGAAGGGGTTCGACATCGGGCCGGGCAGCGCTGCGGCGTTCAGCGACGTCGTCATGGAGGCGCGCACGGTGTTCTGGAACGGCCCGATGGGCATGTTCGAGGACCCGCGTTTCGAGGCCGGCACGCGCACCGTGGCGCAGGCGATGGCCGACACGAAGGCCTTCACCGTCGTGGGCGGTGGCGACAGCGCCGCCGCGCTGGCGCAGTTCCGCCTCGACGACGAGGTGTCGCACGTCAGCACCGGCGGCGGTGCGTCGCTGGAACTCCTGGAGCTGGGCGACCTGCCCGGCCTGGCCGCACTGAGGAGCGCCCCGAATGCGTAAGCCACTCATCTCCGGCACCTGGAAGATGAACCTCAACCACTTCGAGGCCATCCAGACCGTGCAGAAGCTCGCCTACCTCGTCGGCAAGGACGAGCTCGAGCTGGTCGACGTGAGCCTGCATCCGCCGTTCACCGACGTGCGCAGCGTGCAGACCCTCATCGACACCGACAAGCTCGGCTATGCGCTCGGCGCGCAGCACTGCCACTGGGAGGAGAAAGGTGCGTACACCGGCGAGGTGTCGCCCGTGTTCCTGGCCAAGCTCGGCGTGCAGTACGTCATCTGCGGTCACAGCGAACGGCGTGAGCTGTTCGGCGAGACCGACGAGATGGTGAACAAGAAGGTGGCCGCCATCCAGCAGCACGGGATGACACCCATCATGTGCGTGGGGGAGACCCTCGAGGAGCGCGAGGCCGGCCAGACCGAGGCGAAGGTGCTCGGCCAGGTGCGCGCCGGGTTGGCGGGGCGCAAGCCCGAGCCGATCGGTGCGCTCGTCATCGCGTACGAACCCATCTGGGCCATCGGCACCGGACGCACCGCCACGGCCGACGACGCGCAGCAGATGTGCGCAGCCATCCGCGCCTGCGTGGCCGAACTCGCCGGTGCCGAGGCGGCCGAATCGGTGCGCGTGCAGTACGGCGGCAGCGTGAAGGCGGGCACGGTCGCGGAGCTCATCGCGCAGCCCGACGTCGATGGCGCGCTCGTCGGCGGCGCCAGTCTCGATCCCGACGAGTTCGCGAAGATCTGCAAGCTCGGGGCCTGAGCAGGCTGGACATTTCGTCCAGTTGGAACAGCAGTTCCACGATCTCGAAATTCGGGAACGGTGCCTACCGATCGGTAACGAGCCGTGCTAGCTTTGCCCCGCCTGTACGGATCGGGGAGGACTGTACGGGCGTAGGTGATGCCCCGGTGTCACCAAACCACCTCCCTCCACTCACACCAGGAGGACCATTCACGTGAGGACTAGCAAAGGCAGCAAGATTGCTGCTCTCGCGGTCGGTCTCTCGCTGATCGTCGCCGCTTGCGGCGACGACAAGGACGCGAGCAGCACCACCGCCGGTTCCGAGACCACGGCCGGTTCCGAGACCACCGCAGGTTCGGAGACCACCGCAGGTTCGGAGACCACGGCAGGCGAAGGCGGCGAAGCCGCCATGCGCATCACCTATGACATCGCCGAGGAAGCGGTGTGGGACGACGGCTCGCCCATCACGGCCGACGACTTCATCTGCACCTACGAGGCCGTCATGAACACCGTGGGCTCGCTGAGCACCGTCGGTTACGACCAGATCCTCACCGTCGCCGCTGGCGAGTCGGAGAAGCAGGTCGTGGTCGAGTTCAAGACCGTGTACGCCCCGTACCGTGGTCTGTTCAGCGGCCTCGTCAAGAAGGCCGCTGTTGCCGACTGCAACGACATCTCGGGTGACTTCCAGACCGAGTTCACGTTCTCGAACCGTCCCTACAAGCTCGAGTCGTGGGACGAGACGCAGGCCATCTTCGTGCCGAACGAGAACTACTGGGGCGAGGACAAGGCCGTGACGTCGAAGGTCGTCATCGTGCCGAAGGCCGACCAGGAGACCGAGATCGCCTCGCTGCTCGCCAGCGAAGTCGACTTCATCTACCCGCAGTACAGCCCCGAGACGGCCGACGCCGTTGCTGGTGACGCCAACGTGAAGGTGTCCATCCAGTTCGGTGGCGACTACGAGGGTCTCTACTTCCAGCAGCAGGAAGGCCCGTTCGCCGACCCGATCTTCCGTCAGGCGTTCGCGCAGTCGATCGACGTCGATTCGATCATGGAGCAGATCTACTCGCCCATCGTCGAGGGTGCCGAGCAGCTGACCTGCGGTCCCATCGTGCCGGGTCGCTTCTGCGACGAGACCACGGTCCAGGACACCTACGACCCCGAAGGCGCTGCCGCCCTCCTCGAGGAGAACGGCTGGGCCAAGGACGGCTCGGGCTTCTGGGCCAAGGACGGCGAGGCGCCGGAGATCCGTTGGATGATCAACACGGGCAACACCCGTCGTGAGGGCGCCCAGGCGTTCCTCATCCCGCTGATGCAGGCTGCCGGCTTCAACGTCGTCGCCGACAACTGCGAGGCCGAGTGCGTGTTCCAGCAGCGTCTGCCAAGCCTCGACTACGACCTCGGCATGTACATCAGCACCGCTCCGCCGGACCCGCAGTACCTGACCTCGAGCTTCGCTTGCGATCAGATCCCGACCGAGGAGAACAACTTCGCTGGCCAGAACAGCCAGGGTTGGTGCAACCAGGAGGCCACTGACCTCCTGTACAAGGCTGACGCCACCGTCGATCTCGACGAGCGCGCCGGCTACATCAAGGACGCCATCAAGCTGATGCGCGAAGACTGGGTCATGCTGCCCACCTTCCAGTTCCCCAAGTCCGGTCTGTACCGCACCGACAAGGTCGGCGGCCCGGTCGAGGACGAGCTCAACAACTATGCGGCGTTCAACAACTTCCACCAGTGGACGGATGTCGACGGTGACGGCCAGATCGTCATCGGTGCCGAGCAGTGGCCGGGTTGCCTCAACCCGATCACCGAGTGCGCCAACTCCAGCTGGTACGTGTGGACGATCTCGTTCCCGCTCCAGATGGGTGTGTACGACACCACCAACGACGGTGACTACAAGCTCACGCCGATGATGGCGAGCGAGCCCGTGGTCGAGACGCTCTGACGTCACGTCCGAAGTAAGTTTGTAACTCGTGGCAGCGGGGTCGGTCACTTCGACCGACCCCGCTGTCCAGTGAAGGAGGCAGGTTGTGCTGAGGTTCATCGTCCGACGTCTGCTCTGGGCGATCCCGACGCTGTTCATCGTGACGTTCGTGGTCTACTGCGCACTGCGCTTGGCCACGAACCCTCTGGCGAGCTACGCACGCGCGAACCCGCGCATCGCGAAGCAGCCGGAGAAGATGGCGCAGTACATCGAGGAGAACGGCTTGTGGCCCGGGATCACCGGGTACATCCGGGGCTATTTCCTGTGGTTGCGAGGATTCCTCACCGGAAACTGGCAGGTGAGCATCAAGGGCAGCCGGCCGGTGTGGCCGAACCTGAAGGACGCGCTCATCAACACGCTGCGTCTCGGCATCATGGCCTCCATCGTCGGCATCAGCATCGGCCTCGCGCTGGGCATCTTCGCCGCTCTCAAGCCGGGTCGCCTGCGCGACACGGCGGTCAACACCGGCGCACTGATCGGCTTCTCCATCCAGCCGTTCATCAGCGCCGTGCTGTTGCAGCTGTTCTTCGCCGTGCAGTGGGCCAAGTGGTTCGGTGAGCCGCTGCTGCCCACCTCGGGCATGTACCCGCCGGGCCACACCGGGTTCGACCCGGTGTTGATGCTCAAGTACATGATCCTGCCGGTCATCGTGGTCTCCATCCAGACCGTGGCGGCGTACAGCCGTTACATGCGTGCCTCGCTGCTCGACGTCCTCAACAGCGACTACCTGCGCACGGCACGCTCCAAGGGCATCTCCGAGCGCCGCGTGCTGGTGAAGCATGCGTTGCGCAACGCGATGGTGCCCATCGTCACCCTTGCCGCACTCGACGTCGGCGCCATCGTCGGCGGCCTCATCATCTCCGAGGCGATCTTCGAGTACCCCGGCATGGGCATGTTCTTCCTCACCGCCGAGAGCAACGGTGACTTCCCCGAGCTGATGCCGTGGATGGTCATCGTCACCAGTTCGGTCATTCTCTTCAACCTCCTGGCGGACCTCGCGTACGCCTGGCTCGACCCGAGGATCCGCCTTGACTGAGATCATGCGAGATGCCATCAGCGATCCGATCGAACTCCCGGATCCGCAGTCCGACGCCAGCATCGGCGTCCTCAAGCAGTCGATGTCGCCGAAGAAGATGGCGCTCAAGCGGTTCGTCAACCACCGTGCGGCGCTGCTCTCCACCATCGTGCTGGTGATGATCATCATCTTCGTCGCTGCGGCGCCGATCACCACCCGCTACGGCGTCAACGAGACCATCTTCCCGGCCTCGGACGGCCCGAACCAGAACCTCGCCCCGTTCAACCTGGCGTGGTTCGGCACCGACGGCAACGGTCGCGACCTCTACAGCCGCATCATCTACGGCGCGCAGATCTCGATGCTCATCGGTCTGTTCACCGCCATCGGCTCGGTGCTGCTCGGCACGCTCGTCGGCGGCCTCGCCGGCTACAAGGGCGGCTGGCTCGACGACATCCTGATGCGTGTCACCGACATCTTCCTCGCCCTGCCGCTCCTGGTGGTGCTGGTCATCGTGCGTGGCATGTTGAAGAACGTCTCGTGGGTCTCCACCATCATGGGCGATCCCAACTCGGTGCGATTCCTCGTCATCCTGCTCACCATCATCGGATGGATGGGTGTGGCGCGGCTCATCCGCGGACAGGTCAAACAACTCAAGGAACGGGAGTTCGTGGAAGCCGCCCGCGCGCTCGGTGCCACCTCGAAGCGCATCATGTTCCGCCACCTGCTGCCGAACTCGGTGGGGCAGATCATGGTGGCCCTCACGTTCGCCGTGGTGGGTGCCATCGCGGCCGAGGCGACGCTGAGCTTCTTCGGCTACGGCCCCGACGCCGGTTCGGGCATGACCTCGCTCGGTCTGCTCATCCGCGACTCCAAGCGCGCCGTGCCGCCTGGCTACTGGTGGCTCGTCGTGTTCCCCGGCGTGTTCTTCATCATCCTGTCGCTGTGCATCAACTTCATCGGTGACGGCCTCCGCGACGCAGTCGACCCGAAGATGCAGCAGGACCTGAAGTGACCGACGCAACGCTCTCCATCCGCGACCTGCGGGTCACCTTCAAGACGCTCCTCGGCCCGGTGCAGGCGGTGCGCGGTGTCAGCCTCGACGTGCACCCCGGCGACGTGCTGGGTGTGGGGGGCGAGTCCGGCTCCGGCACGTCGGTGTCGTTCCTCTCGATCATGGGACTGCTCGGCAAGAACGCCGTGATCGAGGGCTCCGCGAAGGTGGGCGACGTCGAACTCGTCGGCGCCAACCAGAAGGCCATGCGCCGCGTCCGCGGCAGCGAAGTGGCGATGATCTTCCAGGACCCGCTGTCGGCACTCAACCCGGTGCACCGTGTGGGTGCGCAGGTGGCCGAGATGATCCTGGCCCACCAACGCGACATGTCGAAGGACGCCGCGGCGAAGCGGGCCGTCGAACTGCTCGACCTGGTCGGCATCCCGCAGCCCGAACAGCGTGCCCGCCAGT
>SXKB01000272.1 GCA_005778215.1 Actinomycetota bacterium
GAACCGCTGACCGGCCTCGCCCATCACCAGCTGCAGCAGCGGCAGGTTGGCGCGGATCTCGCTGAGCAGGATCACCGACCACAGTTCGAGCACGCGTTCGAACGACGGCGGGGTGGCCTCCACCACCTCGTGGCCGGCCTGCGCGAACGCCACACCAGCGGCGGCGATGGCGGCGGCCACCTCGGGGTGGGTGCTGCCGCCGGGCGGGTCGGCCAGGACGGCCACCTTCAGCTTCCGGCCCTCGGTGCGGTCGACGAGGGCGACCGGCAACGACAGGTGGTCGCGATCGTGGGCACCGGCGATGGCCAGCAGGCCGGCGCGCACGTCGGCCACGTGGCGTGCCATCGGCCCGTCGGTGAGCATGATCTGCCCGGCGATGCCGGCGTCCTCGGGCGGGATCACCGTCGCCGCCGGCACCACGCCGGTGGTGGGCTTGATCGACGTGATGCCGCAACAGGTGGCCGGGTTGCGCAACGAACCACCGATGTCGTTGCCGAAGCCGAGCGGGCTCATGCCGGCCGCCAGAGCGGCGCCTTCACCACCGCTGGAACCACCAGTGGTGCGGGTGGGGTGCCAAGGGTTGTGCGTGTTGCCGTGCAGCGAGCTCTCGGTGGTGACCCGCAGGCCGAGGTCGGGCAGGTTGGTGCGGCCGATCGGGATGCCACCCGCAGCGCGCACCCGCTCGACCAACGGGGCGTCCATCGGCGACACGGCCTCGGCCAGGGCCGGCACGGCCTGGGTGGTGGGTGTACCGGCGAGGTCGATGTTCTCCTTCACCGTCACCGGCACACCGTGCAACGGACCGACCGCGGTGCCCGCGGCGATCGCGCGGTCGGCGGCCTCGGCGGCGGCGAGCGCCGTGTCGTCGAGCCGGCGCACCACCGCGTTGAGCTTCGGGTTCACCTCGTCGATGCGGGCCAGGTGGGCCTGCACCACTTCGACGCTGCTGACCTCCTTGCGCGCGATCATCCCCGCCAGCTCGAGTGCACCCTTGCGCCACAGTTCGTTGCTCATGGCCGCAGAGACTGCCACAGCGGCCGGTCAGTCGTGGCGACGGAGTTCGTCGAGCACGTCGGCGCACCGCCCTGGTTGCGCCACTAGCCTTCGTCCGATGGTCGAACGCAGCTGGGACACCGAGCAACTCCCCGAGGGTGAGGAGAAGGTGCAGGCCGTACGGCAGATGTTCGACACCATCGCCCCGCGGTACGACATGGTGAACCGCATCATGACCTTCCGCCTCGATGTGCGCTGGCGCAAGAAGGCCGTCAAGCGCCTCGCACTGCCGTCGGGCAGCACCGTCATCGACCTCGCGTCGGGCACCGGCGACCTGTGCATCGACCTCGCCAAGGCCGGGATGCGGCCCATCTCGTTCGACCTCTCCTACGGCATGTTGGCCGCCGACCGCAGCGGCAGCCCGCGCGTCCAGGCCGACATCCTCCGCCTGCCCCTGCCCGACTCCTCGGTCGACGGTGCCACGTGCGGCTTCGCGTTGCGCAACCTGCTCGAACTGCCGGCGTTCTTCGCCGAACTGGCCCGCGTGGTCCGGCCCGGTGGCCGCATCGCCCTGCTCGACGTGGGGGTGCCGCACAACCCGGTCATCCGCTGGGGCAACAACATCTACTTCGGCAAGGTGGTGCCGAAGATCGGCGGCCTGCTGAGCGACGGCCCCGCCTACCGCTACCTGCCCAAGAGCGTGGCGTACCTGCCGCCGCGGGCCGAGATGGTGCAGATGCTGCGCGATGCCGGCTTCACCGACGCCGAACACTTCCAGCTGTCGGGCGGCCTCACCCAGTTGATGGTCGGCACCCGCCGCTGACATGCGCGCCCACACCCGACCGCTGCACGACGACGTCGACCTGAACGACATCGCACGCGGCGACGGGTACCTGTTCGTGCGCGACGGCGTGGGCATCGCCGGTCGCGGTGTCGCCCAACGCGTGGCACTGGCCGACGTGCCGGCGGTGCTGGCCGCGATCGACCACGTCGACGAGGTGGGCGGCGTGCACCCCATCGCCCTCGGTTCGGTGCCGTTCGAGCCGGGCACGGCGTGCGCATTGGTCATCCCCGCGGTGCTGGTGGGCAAGGCCGCCGACGGCCGACGCTGGATCACGACCATCGACGACGCCTCCCCCGACCTCGGCATCGGCGCCCGTCCGGTCCCGCGGGCGCAGGAGTTCACCGTACGGCCGCTCACCCCGGTCGACCGATACCTGCAGGCAGTCACCGAGGCCCGCGACGCGGTGCGCGACGACCGTCTCACCAAGGCCGTCATCGCCCGCGAGGTCACCGTCACCAGCCCCGAGGCCATCGACGTGCACGCTGTGCTGTTGCGGCTGAAGGCGATGTTCGGCCGCAGCTACCGCTACTCGGTCGACGGGTTCATCGGGGCGTCGCCCGAGTTGCTGGTGGCGGTGGCCGGCAACCAGGTGCGGTCGCACCCGTTGGCCGGCACCACCCCGCGCACCGGTGATCCCGACACCGACCGACGCGCCGCCGACGAACTCCTCGCCAGCGAGAAGAACCAGATCGAGCACCGCGTGGTGATCGACATGATCCACGACACCCTGCTCCCCTGGTGCAGCTATCTCGACTGGGAACCCGAGCCCAGCATCGTCACGGTGGCCAACGTGCAGCACCTCGGCACCGCGATGGAGGGACATCTCAGCGACCCGAGGCCCAACGTGCTCGAACTCGTCACCGCGCTCTCCCCCACCCCGGCGCTCGGTGGGTTCCCGCGCGCTCAAGCGCTCGAACTGATCGCCCGCACCGAGGGGTTCACGCGCGGGCGCTACGGCGGCGCCATCGGCTGGGTCGATGCTGCGGGCGACGGCACCTGGGCAGTGGCCATCCGTTGCGCCGAGCTGTCCGACGACCGGTGCACGGCGCGCCTCGTGGCGGGCGGCGGCATCGTCGCCGACTCCGAGCCGCTCGCCGAGCTGGCCGAGACCCAGGCCAAGCTGCAAGCGATGCTCAGCGCCATCGTGCGTCCCTGAGCACCGAATCGACACCGAGAAAACACTCAGAAGGACTGGCGCACGCCGAGCGTGATTGGCATTCTGTCCCGATGACCAAGGGGGACCGGTCCAGCCATCTGACGATCTCGAACATGCAGGTGCGGTTCGAGTCGCTCATCGCCCATGAATTCGGCCACGCCGAAGTCCGTCGGCTCGTGTCGCCGGCGCGACTGCGTCGCCCGCTGCCGCACGACCCGTCCACCCCGGTGGCCTGGGCGGCCGCCGCCGCACGGCGCGTCGCCGGGGGCACTGCGCCCACCGAGGTGGTGGCGGGTCTCGGTGACCTGGGTGTGTTCTGCGTGGCCATCGGCTCGCTGGCGTTGCTGGAGTTCGACGGCGCCGAACTCGACGCTCGCCGCGAGCAACTCGAACTGGCGCACCCCGCCGAACTCCGCGACCATGCCGCACAGCTGCTGCCCCTCGTGGTGGCGTCCTACGCCGCTCGGGCGCCGCGCTGGTGGCTGTTCGGCCGTCGCCGCTTCGCCGAGCAGGTGCTGCACCGCCTCGCCATCCCCGAGACCTGAGCCACGACGCCCGCCGACGTCACACGAAATCCACCGTTCCGGTCGAACCCGCGCGACCTCGACACCCACCGCCGACGTCACACGAAATCCACCGTTCCGGTCGAACCCGCGCGACCTCGACGCCCATCGCCGACGTCACACGAAATCCACCGTTCCGGTGGAACCCGCGCGACCTCGACGGTCAGACGAGGGCGGCGGCGACGGCGGCGTGGAGGGCGTCGTGCACGGCGACGTTGTGGTCGCGGTGGCTGGGCACCCGCACCACCACGGCCTCGCGGTCGCCCACTGCGGCCAGCAGATCGTCGACCGACTCGACCGTGCGAGCACCGAGGCCGTGGGCCCGGGCGACGGCCACCACGTCGGTGCCGTGGGGCGTGCCGAACAGTTGCTCGAACCGCTCGGTGCTGAGGGCCGTGCGTTGCGGGAGGAACGAGAAGATGCCACCGCCGTCGTTGTCGACCACCACGACCGTGAGCGGCAACTGACGGGCTGCCAACGCGGTGAGCGACGACTGGTCGTGGCAGAACGCGACATCGCCCAGCAGCAACACGGTGGGTTCGTCGGTACCGATGGCCACGCCGATGGCGGTGGCGATGACCCCATCGATGCCGTTGGCGCCACGGTTCGAGTGCACCACGGTGGCCGACGCAGGGCCGAACCACTCGACGTCGCGCACGGGCATCGACGACGACACCACCAGCCGTGCGTCGACAGTGGCCAGCGCTCGTGCCACCGCCGGCTCGCTGAGTTCGTTCCCGAGCGCCGCGACGATGGCCTGCTGCGCCGCAGCGTCGGCCGCCGACCACCCTGCGCGCCACGAAGGATCGACCGAGGCACCCACCAGCGGCAGCACCGATTCGCACACCGCCGAGGCCTCGCCGTACACCCGCTCGGTGACGATGCCCAGCGGGTCGATGGTGCGGCCCTGCGCGTGCACCTGCACGTGCACCGCGCCCGAGGCCTGCAGCCACTGGCCCAGCACCTTCGACGCCGGTGGCTCGCCGAGGTGGAGCACCACCTGCGGCACGTGCGAGGCGGCGAACGGCTGATGCCGCACCAACGAGTCGAATGCGCACACCGAGCCGGCGAGTGAGCGGCAGCCCGAGCGCGGGTCGGCGAGCACGGGCCAGCCGAGCGCATCGGCCAGGTCGGCCACGGCCTGCACGTCGTCGACCCCACGCCCGGCCACCACCACACCGTGTGGCACGTCGAGCATCGCCGCCAGTTCCTCCATCGACAGCCGGGTCATGAACCACACCGCGTCGTCGAAGGGATCGTCGTCGGACTCGTCGTGGTCCATCACGGGCGGGAGTGCGCCGATGACACCGACGAGTGGCTCGCGGAACGGCAGGTTCATGTGCACCGGGCCACCATCGACGCCGCACGCGGCGAGCCACGCGTCGTCGGCGAGATCGCGCCAGGTGTGCGCCATCGTTGCATCGGGCACGTCGGCCGACACGAACAGCCGCACCGTGTCGCCGTACAACTCGATCTGGTCGATGGTCTGCGGTGCGCCGATGCCCTGCAACTCGGGCGGCCGGTCGGCGGTGAGCACCAGCATCGGCACGCCCGAAAGGTCGGCCTCGATGACGGCGGCGTGGAAGTGCGCCGCAGCGGTGCCGCTGGTGCACAGCAACGCAGCGGGCACGCCCGTGGACTGGCCGATGCCCAACGCCATGAAGGCAGCGGTGCGTTCGTCGTGCGCGACATGCACCTGCAGGTCGTCACGAGCGGCCAGCGCCAACGCCATCGGTGTGCTGCGCGACCCCGGTGCGACCACGGCGTGCTGCATGCCCAGCGCCATCCACTGGTCGACGAGCGTCGCGCAGAAGGTGACCTGGTCGTCTGCCTGCGTCATGGGGCCACGATAGGGGCGTATCCTCGGCCACGTGCGACCGACCGTGAACGTGGAGATCTGGTCCGACGTCGTCTGCCCCTGGTGCTCCATCGGGACGCGACGCTTCGAGACCGCCGTCGAGCAGTTGAGGGACGAGGCCGACATCGAGATCGTCTTCCGCCCGTACCAACTCGACCCCACGGCCTCCCCCGGCAAGTCGGCACCGGTGAAGGACGCGTATGCGAAGAAGTTCGGCGGCCCCGAGCGTGCCGAGCAGATCATCGGACACGTCACGTCGGTGGCCGCCGAGGAAGGCCTCGAGTTCCACATGGAGAAGGCGTTGCGGGCCAACACCCTGCTCGCCCATCGGCTGCTGTGGCTGGCAGAGGCGAGCGGCCATCAGTACGCGCTGAAGGAACGGTTGCTGCAGGCGTACTTCGTCGACGGCCTCGATGTGGGCGACCCCGACGTGTTGGCCGACTGCGCGGGCGAGGTGGGCATGCCGCGCGACGGTGCGCTGGCGTTCCTGCACAGCGACGACGGCGTGGCCGAGGTGCAGCAGCAGTTGCGGTTCGCCGCGGAGGCCGAGATCACCGCGGTGCCCACCTTCGTGATCGACGGCCGCTGGGCCGTGCCCGGCGCACAGGATCCCGACACGTTCGTCACGGTGATCCGGCGCCTGCTGGCCAAGCGGGAGGGTTGAACGATGATCGAATGGCGCTCGCTCTCGGGTCGGCTTGCATCGCAGGTGAGCGGCCCCGACGGCGCGCCGAGACTGGTGTTCCTGCACGGGTTCACGCAGACCTCGAACTCGTGGAAGCCCATCGCCGAACACTTCGTGCGCAGTGGTCATCAGTGCTTCGTCATCGACCTGCCCGGACATGCCGACTCCACTCACGTGCGCGCCGACCTGCGCCGCGCCGCCGACATGGTGGCCGCCATCGGCGACGAGGCCACCTACGTGGGCTACAGCCTCGGCGGCCGTGCGGCGCTGCACGTGGCGCTGATGTACCCCCACCTGGTGCGCTCGCTGGTCACCATCGGTGCCAACCCCGGCATCGACAGCGAGGACGAACGCGCCCGCCGTCGCGAGAGCGACGACGCACTGATCGAGCGCATGGAGGAGATCGGCCTCGAGGCGTTCCTGCGCGAGTGGGTCGCGTTGCCGCTGTTCGGCAACCGCCCCGTGGGGCCGCTGGAGATGGCCGACCGGCTGCGCAACACCGTGGAAGGGCTGTCGAGCAGCCTGCGACTGGCCGGCACGGGCGCGCAGGGGTCGTTGTGGCCGCGGTTGCGCGAGCTGAACATGCCGGTACTGGCCGTGGCCGGCGAGCGCGACGACAAGTTCGCGGCGATCGCCCGTCAACTGGCGACGAGCGTGCCCGAGGGACGCAGCGCGCTCGTACCCGGTGCGGCGCACGCCGCGCACCTCGACGACCCCGCAATGACGATCGAGCTCATCACGAGCGCGCTCGTCGTCTGACCGCTCAGGACGACAGCACCATGCCCAGCGCGGCCAGCAGGCCGGTGACCAACTGCACCTTGCCCGTCGCACCGAGCACGGGGATCAACGCCGGACCGACGGCACCCGTGCGGATGGCCTGCACCGCCGGCACCGACACGACCGCCCCGACCAGACCGAGCGCGGCGAACGGGCGGTCGGTCACGGCGATGGCCACGACCAACGCGAACGCTGCCACGAGCAGCACCACGTAGAACGTGCGGGTGCGGGCGTCGCCGAGGCGCACCGCCATCGTGCGCTTGCCGACCTCGCGGTCGGTGGGAATGTCGCGCAGGTTGTTCACCACCAGCAACGCGCAGGCGAGGCAGCCGGCCATGCACCCCGCCATCCACGCAACGGCGGTGATGCGCTCGGCGACCACGAACGTGGTGCCCGCCGTGGCCACCAGGCCGAAGAACACGAACACGAACACCTCACCGAGGCCGAGGTAGCCGTACGGCTTCGGCCCGCCCGTGTAGAACCAGCCGGCCAGGATGGCCGCTGCGCCGACGACGAGCAGCCACCAACTGGTGACGGCCGCCAACACCAGACCCGAGACGGCCGCGAATCCGAACGCGGCGAACGCGGCTCGCTTCACCGCACCGGGTGCTGCCAGGCCGCTGGCCACCAACCGAGTGGGACCGACGCGCACCTCATCGGTGCCGCGCACGCCGTCGCTGTAGTCGTTCGCGTAGTTCACGCCCACCTGCAGGGCGAGCGACACCACCAACGCGAGCGCGGCGCGCCACCACACCGGGTCGGCCTCACCGGCGGCTGCCGCGGCGCCGAGGGCGACCGGCACCACCGCGGCAGGGAGGGTTCGGGGTCGGGCACCGAGCAGCCAGCGATTCATCCTGGCCATTGTGGCGGAATAGCCTCACCTCGTGCCGCATCTCGTCGCCATCGACCTGCCCGGTGGTCCGGCGTTCGTCGACGCGCTGCGCCGCGAATGGGACGACGGCAACGCCGTGCTGCCCGTCGACCGCCGTCTGCCGGCACCGGCTCGCGCCGCGTTGCTCGACGCGCTGCAACCCGACCGCATCGTCGACGAACACGGACGCCGTGAGCTCGACGGCCGCGGGGTGCAGCCCGGTGACGCGCTGGTCATGGCCACCAGTGGTTCCACCGGCACGCCGAAGGGTGTGGTGCTCACCCATGACGCAGTCATCGCCTCGGCGCGGGCCACCTCCCGCCACCTCGGCATCGGGCCCGACGACACCTGGCTGGCGTGCCTGCCGCTCGCCCACGTGGGTGGGCTCTCGGTGGTGACCCGAGCGCTGGTCACCGGCACGCCGTTGGTGGTGCACGACGGTTTCGACGCCGAGCGCGTGCAACAGGCGGCCCGCGACGGCGCCACCGCGGTGTCGCTCGTGGCCACTGCGTTGCACCGCATCGATCCGTCGTTGTTCCGGGTGATCGTGCTGGGCGGGGCCCGCCCGCCGGCCGACCGTCCCGCCCATTGCGTCACCACGTACGGGCTCACGGAGACCGGCAGCGGGGTGGTGTACGACGGGCGCCCGCTCGAGGGTGTGGAGGTGCGCATCGCTGCCGACGGCGAGGTGCTGCTGCGTGGCCCGATGCTGCTGCGCGAGTACCGCGACGGCAGCACGCCGCTCGACGCCGATGGATGGCTGCACACGGGTGACCTGGGGCAGCTGCTCGACGACGGGCGTCTGCACGTCGAGGGCCGCCGCGGCGACATGATCGTCACGGGCGGCGAGAACGTGTGGCCCGAGGCCGTCGAGGCCGTGCTGCAGCTCCACCCGGCCGTGGCGGAGGTGGCCGTGGCCGGTGTGCCCGACCCCGAGTGGGGGCAGCGTGTCGTGGCCTGGGTGGTGCCCGCCGTCGGCGCCGAGGCCCCGTCGCTGCCCGAGCTGCGTGCCTGGGTGGGCGCTCGGCTCGCTGCGTTCCACGCTCCGAAGGAACTGCATCTGGTGTCCACAGTGCCACGCACCGCACTCGGCAAGGTGCAGCGGCACGTGCTGCAGGCATCCCGGAACGCCGCCACCGACCACCACTAGGGTCGGCGGCATGGAGCGCCTGGCGTTGGTCACGGGCGCGGCTTCGGGGATCGGCCGCGCCATCACGGAACGATTCGTCGCCGATGGCCTGCGCGTCCTCGCCGCCGACATCGACACCACTGGCTTGCAGCGCTTGACCGACGAGTTGGGCGACCGAGTGATCACCGCGCACTGCGACGTCACCGACGAGGCCTCGGTGGCTGCCGTGGCAGC
The DNA here is from genome assembly GCA_005778215.1 of Actinomycetota bacterium. Classification (GTDB taxonomy): domain Bacteria; phylum Actinomycetota; class Acidimicrobiia; order Acidimicrobiales; family Ilumatobacteraceae; genus UBA668. Next base: position 9,111 of record SXKB01000272.1, read on the forward strand.
GCAGGCCGGTGAACTCGGCGGCCTGCACGTGGCCGTGGCGAACGCCGGCCGCGGGACCTTCTCCCCCATCGTCGACCACCCACTCGACGAGTGGAGGGCGATCCTCGACCTGTGCCTCACGGGCGTGTTCGTGACGGTGAAGCACGCTGCCGGCGCGATGCACGACGGCGGCAGCATCATCACCATCGCTTCGCTCAACGCCACGCAGCCCTCCGCCGGGATGGCCGCCTACTGCGCCGCCAAGGCCGGCGTGGTGATGCTCACCCGTGTCGCTGCGATGGAGTTGGGTGCTCGCCGCATCCGGGTGAACACCATCGCGCCCGGTCTGGTGGAGACCAACGCCACGACTGCGTTCTTCATGGTGCCCGGCGTGGTCGACGAGTTCGTCGAGAACACCACCGTCGGCCGGTTCGCCCAGCCGGTCGACATCGCGAACATGGCCTCGTTCCTGGCGGGCGACGAGAGCACGTTCGTGAGCGGCAGCCTGTTCCCGGTCGACGGCGGCGCCGGCACGAAGAAGTATCCCGACCTGCCCGCCGCCTTCGCCAGGCTGACCCCGCCCGCCGAGTGACCGCCCCCGCTCGCACCCGCCTGCCCGGCGCGTACTGGCGCCTGTGGACCGCCAGCGCCATCTCCAACATCGGCGACGGCGTGCTGACCGCGGCGTTGCCCATCCTGGCCACCCGGGTCACCGACGACCGTCTGTCCATCGGCCTCATCTCCACGTTCTTCGCCATCCCGTGGCTGCTGTTCGCGCTGCCGGCGGGCGCGGTGATCGACCGCATGGACCGCCGTCACGTGCTGATCGCCGCCGATCTGTTCCGCGGTGCGCTCGTGGGCGGTCTCGCGCTGGCTGCCGCGTTCGCCGACGTGCAGATCTGGATGCTGTGGGTGCTGGCGTTCGGCCTCGGCGTGGGCGAGGTGTTCTTCGACTCCACGTCGCAGACCATCCTGCCCGCCATCGTGTCCGGCGAGCAGCTGGGCCGGGCCAACGGACTGCGGTACTCGGCGGAGATCACCGGCAACACGTTCCTCGGGGCTCCACTCGGCAGTGTGCTGTTCGCTGCTGCGGTGTGGCTGCCGTTCGGCTTCGACGCCGCCACGTTCGTGGTGGCCGCCGTGTTGGTGGCCACGTTGCGCGGGCGCTTCCGCGCCGCCACGACCACGCCGACGCGCGGCTTGCGCGCCGATGTGGGCCAAGGGTTCCGCTGGCTGTGGCGCAGCGTGCTCCTGCGCAACCTCGCCATCGCGCTCGGCCTCACCAACCTCGCGTTCGCGATGTGCGAGAGCACGTTCGTGCTGTTCGCCACCGAGGAACTCGGTGTGAGTGACACGATGTTCGGTGTGCTCATCGCCGTGGTGGGCGCAGGCAGCGTGGTGGCAGGCGTGGCCGGCGGATGGCTGGTCGATCGTGTCGGCCGACGGTTCGCCATCCTGGTGGCCGCGTTCGTGCCGGTGCTCACGATGCTCGCCATCGGCCTGGTGGCCGTCACCTGGTGGGTGGTGCTGATGCTCACCGTGCAGGCCGTGATGATCACCGTGTGGAGCATCATCGCGGTGACCATCCGCCAGCAGATGGTGCCCGACCACCTGTTCGGCCGGGTGAACAGCGTGTACCGCTGGTTCAGCTGGGGCGCGATGCCGATCGGAGCCCTGCTCGGTGGTGTGGTGGCACAGCACTGGGGGCTGCGTGCGCCCTACTACGTCGGCGCCGCCACCATGCTGTGTGCCTACGTGCTCATCGTGGCGCACCTGCGCGAGTCCGCCATCCAAGCGGGTATTCGCGCCAACACCCGACCGCAGCGACCCGACACGTCGGCCGACGACACACCGACGAGCATCGAACGCGATCCGCTCGACGACCTGCTCGACCCGTTGCTGTAGTTGCGTCAGTCGCCGGATTCGGCGGGGTCGCCGCTGCCCTCGGGTTCGAGGGTGATCTTCACGCGTCGAATGCGGCGACCGTCGATCTCGGCGGCACTGAAGCGCCACCCTTCGTGCACCACGAACTCGTCGACCGCGGGCACGTGTTCGAGCGTGCCGAACAGGAAGCCGGCCACGGTCTCCCAGTCGTCGTCGGGGATGTGCAGGCCGAGCAGGTCGTTGATGTCCTCGATGGCCATGCCACCGTCGACCAGGTAGGCACCGTCACCGAGGTGCTGGACGTCGTCGTCCTCCTCGTCGTGCTCGTCGATGATCTCGCCCACCAACTCCTCGAGGCAGTCCTCGAGGGTGATCAGGCCGGCCAGCGCGCCGTACTCGTCGGCCACGAGCGCGAGATGGAACTTCTCGGCCTGCATCTCGCGCATCAGACGGTTGACGGGTTTGTTCTCGGGCACGAACCGCACGGGACGGATGAGGTCGCTCACCGGTCGGGCACCGCCGCCCTCGCGTTCGGCCTGCATCAGGTCCTTCACGAACGCCAGGCCCACCACGTCGTCGTCCTCGTCGTCGTTCACCACCGGGATGCGGCTGTAGCCGTGCTCGAGCGCGACATCGAGGCCCTGGGTGATGGTGGCCGTGTGCGGGATGGTGATGATGTCGGGCCTCGGCACCATGATCTCGCGGGCCACGGTGTCGCCGAACTCGATGATGCTCTCGATGAGCTCGCGCTCTTCCTCCTCGATCACGTCGTCCTCGGCCGCGGTCTCGACGATGCCGAGCAGTTCGCTCTCCGACACGAACGGTCCCTGCTCGAGCCCCTTGCCCTTGACGATGACGTTGGTGAGTCCGATGAGCGCCCGCGACGTCCACTGCAGCGGCGGGAAGGCCACGAGCGCCGACACGGGCCGGGCCGACATCAGCGCCGACCGCTGCGGGTACAGCACCGCGTAGGTCTTCGGCACGGCCTCGGCCAGCACGAAGAACACGAGCACGTTGAGCACGACACCGATGGCCACACCCCAGCCACCGAACAGGCGGCCGGCGACGATGGCCGTGAGGCTCGTCTGCACGGTCTGACAGATGTTGACCGTGAGCAGCACCGAGTTCACCCACCGCTCGGGCTCGTCGACCAACTTCTTCAGTGCCTTGCCCGCCTTGCTGCCCTGGTCGGCCAGCGACGCAGCGCGGGGCTTGCTCATCCGCGACAGGCCCATCTCGGCGACGGCCAGGAAGACGAGGACGACGAGCAGCACGAAGATGGCGACCAACATGAGGATGTCGAGGTTGGTCACCGACGTGGCGATCATTCGGGTTGCTCCTGTCGGAACCCTGCCGGCGCCGGGCCACCCCAGTGGTGTGCCTCCAGCAGCGCCAGTTCACGGGCACGCATCGTGGCCGTCTGGTCGGGCTCGTGGTGGTCGGACCCCAGCACGTGCAGCACGCCGTGCACCACCAGCAGGGCGAGTTCGTCGTCGAGCGTGCCGGCGTGCTCGGGCGCCTGCCGGGCGGCGACCGCCGGGCAGATGACCACGTCGCCCAGCAGCAGGGGCATGTCGCCCGGATCGGGCGGCGAACGGTCGGGGCCGCGGTTGAGCGGCTGGTTGTGGGCCACCACTTCGGCGTCGTGCGCGTCGATGGGGAAGGCGAGCACGTCGGTGGGGCCTTCCTTGCCCATGTAGTCGAGGTTCAGTTCGGCGATCTCGGCCTCGCTGATGAACAGCAACGACAGCTCGGCGAGACCGCGTACTCCTTCGGCGCGCAGCACTTCGGTGGCGAGGGCCTGCCAGCGGTCGAGGTCGACCGACAGCTCGGCCTGCTCGTCGGCCACGAACACCTCGGGCTCGCCGTCGCCGCCGACGCGCCGCGGCCCGTCGACCCTGGGTCGGGCAGGGTCAGGCACGTGGGGTGGCCCTCTCGTACGCGGCCACGATGTCGGCGACGATCTTGTGGCGCACCACATCGCCGGCGGTGAGGTGCACGAAGGTGAGCCCTTCGATGCCCTGCAGCGTGCGCTCGAGGCCGATGAGTCCGCTGCGGCCGTCGGGCACGTCGATCTGCGTGCTGTCGCCCGTGACCACCACCTTCGAGCCGAAGCCGATGCGGGTGAGGAAC
>SXKB01000273.1 GCA_005778215.1 Actinomycetota bacterium
CTTCACCGGCTTCTGCGACTTGCCGCAGAACGAGCACTTGAGGAGCTCCCCCGTGTCACCGAATTTGGCCACTGCGATCTCCTCTGAACAGGCCGTCTGACCGGACGAGTTGTCGTCCCGACGTGATCAGCGGATCGGACCGGTGCGGTCGACCATCTCTCGCGACGTGATGACATCGTCGATGATGCCATACGCGAGGGCCTCGGATGCTTCCATCACGAAGTCGCGGTCGGTGTCGGCGTGGATGCGCTCGATGGGCTGGCCCGTGTGCTTGGCCAACAGCTCCTCGAGCAGATCGCGCATGCGCAGGATCTCCTTGGCCGCCAGTTCGAGATCGGTGACCTGGCCGTAGCCCACCTGCCCGTAGGGCTGGTGCAGCAGGATGCGGCTGTGCGGCAGGGCGAGACGCTTGCCCTGGGTGCCGGCGGCCAGCAGCACCGCGGCGGCCGAGGCGGCCTGACCGAGGCAGATGGTGGCCACGTCGTTCTTGATGAACTGGATGGTGTCGTAGATGGCGAACAGCGCGGTGATGTCGCCACCGGGGCTGTTGATGTAGATGCTGATGTCCTTGTCGGGGTTCTCCGACTCGAGGTACACCAACTTCGCGCAGGTGAGGCTGGCGGACGCGTCGTCGATCGGCGTGTCGAGCCAGATGATGTTGTCGCGCAGCAGTCGGCTGTAGAGGTCGTAGCTGCGCTCACCGCGGCTGGTCTGTTCGACCACGCCCGGGATCTGGTAGCCCGACATCATCCGGAAATCGTTCACGCGAGACTCCTCAGTGCTGGTGGTCGTGGTCGTGATCGTGATCGTGATCGTGATGATCGTGATCGTGATCGTGGTCGTGGTCGTGGGTGCCCATCACGAGCGCACGGTCGATGGGCATGCCGCCCTCGTCGACGACCTCGGCGTGCTCGAGCACCCAGTCGAGCGCCTTGGTCTTCAGGATCTGCGCCTTCAGATCGGTGACGGCGTCGTTCTTCTCGTAGGCCTTGCGCACCTCGCTGGCCTTCTGCCGCACCTGCATCGCGATACGGGCGTACTCGGCCTCGACGTCGTCGTCGCTGACCTCGAGGCCCTCGGCCACGGCCACGGCGCGCAGCGCCAGGTCGACCTTCACGGCCTTCTCGGACTGCACGCGCAGCTGGTTGACGAACGAGTTGGCGTCCTGGCCCGTGGCCTGCAGCCACTGGTCGATGCTGATGCCCTGCTGCTGGAACTGCTGCACCGTGTTCTGCACACGGGCCTGCAGGTCGCCCTGCACCATGCTCTCGGGTGCGGGCACCTCGACGAGCTCGGCGAGCGCACCGGTGGCCCGATCGAGGTAGAGGTTGCGAGCCTGGTTCAGCTTGGCCGAGCCGATGCGATCGGCGATGGACGCACGCCACGCCTCGACGGTGTCGAACTCGCCCAGGTTGTCGGCGACCCACTCGTCGGTGACCTCGGGCAGCTGCATCTCCTGCACGTTGGTGACCGTGACCGAGAAGTCGGCCGGCTCGTTCATGCCGGTGGGGTTGGCGCTGAAGGTGAGCTCGGCGCCGGGGCGCTGGCCCTGGAGCTGCTCGTCGAAGCCTTCGGCCACCCAGCCCTTGCCGATCTCGTACAGCCAGTCCTCGGTGTTCAGCCCGGGCACCGGCTCGCCGTCGCGGTGGGCCGCGAGCGTGAGCGTGACGTGGTCGCCGGTCTGCGACGGGCGGCTGACGTCGACGAGCGCACCCTGACGGCGGCGCTCGGCGTCGACGGCCTCGTCGATCTCCTCGGCGGTGGCCACCGGGTTGGGCAGCTCGACGCGCAGCCCGCCGTACCCCGGCACGGTGATGACCGGGCGCACTTCGCAGATGGCTTCGAACTCCACCGGGCCGGCGTCGGCACCGCTGATGATCTCGACCTCGGGGGTGGCGATCAGGTCGACGTCGTGCTCGCGCACGGCCTGGGCCAGGTAGACGGGGACGGCATCGCGCAATGCCTCGTCGCGGGCGGCGGCGATGCCGATGCGCGCCTCGAGCACCTTGCGGGGCACCTTGCCGGCACGGAAGCCGGGCAGGCGGGCCTCACGGCCGATCTTGCGGAAGGCCTGGTCGATGTCGCGATCGAACTCGTCCTCTGCGATGGTGACCGAGAGCTTCACGAGTTGGCGGGGCGCCCGGGCAGTGGTGCCCTCGGCTGCTTCCTCGCCCTCGGGAGCGTCGGTGGTGAGCGTGTCGTCGGCGGGTGAGATCGTGCTGTTCACAGAGCGAGGACTCTACCGGGCACCTGCGGAATCGTGCCGAATGCCCGTCGTGCGACCTTCATCGGGCAGAATGGGCGTCATGACGTTCTGGAAGCCGCACGCTCTGGCCAAGCCGCACCCGAACCAGCTCGACCTGCGCCTCGGCGACAGGGTGCGCAGCACCGTCGACCTCGAGGGCGTCCCCTCGGGTTCCGAGGGTCGGATCATCCTCGCCAACGGCTTCAACTGGCAGCGCTACCGCGTGCTGTTCAACAACGGTGTCGAGCTCGGCGACCTCGATCACCGCAACCTGCAGCCCACCGGCCGCGCCGCGAAGCGGCTCGCCAAGGCCGCCAAGCGCCCCTGACCGACGGCGCGTTGCCGCGCCGCCACGCCACGGCCCTCCGCAGCGCAGCCGCGCCCGAGCCGATCTGGCAGCGCTCCGTCCCGGAAACCGGGACGAATCGGCGCCAGATGCCGACCTGAGACGAATCACGCCCAGAAACCCTGGGGCGAGCGAGGCGGCTGGGTGACCGGCGGGCTGGATGTGGCAGCATCTGCGGCCATGTCCTTCACCTCGCTGCGTCATCGTTTCCCCGGTTGCTCCGACGGATGGGCGCGGTTCGACGGGCCTGCGGGCACGCAGGTGGTCGACACCGCCATCACCGCGATGACCACCTGGCTCAGCGACGGCAGCAACGGGTGTGGTGGCGGGTACTTCGCCGCGGCACAGCGCGCCGACGAACTGATCGACCGCACCCGCGCCACGGTCGGCCGGCTGTTCAACGCCCCCGCCGAGGGCGTGACGTTCGGCCCGAACATGACCACGCTCACGTTCGCGTTCTCGCGAGCCGTGGCGGCCACGCTGCAGCCGGGTGACCGCATCGTGGGCACCCGGCTCGACCACGACGCCAACGTGTCCACCTGGATGCGTGCCGCCCAGACCGTGGGGGCCGAGCACGTGCTGGCCCCGTTCGACCCGATGACGGGCACGCTGCCCCCGGCCAACGTGATCGACCTGATCGACGAGCGCACCAAGTGGGTCACGCTGCCGGGCGCCAGCAACCTGCTGGGCACGGCGCCGGACCTGCGGCCCATCGTGGAGGCCGCCCACGCGGTCGGCGCCAGGGTGTTCGTCGATGCCGTGGCGCTGGCCCCGCACCAGCGCATCGACATCGCCGCCCTCGGCTGCGACGCAATGGTGACCTCGCCCTACAAGTGGTACGCCCCGCACTCGGGCATGTTGTGGTGCGACCCCGCCCTGCTGCAGTCGCTGCCCGTGTTCAAGGTGCGCCCCTCGTACGACCAGGGTCCGTCGCGGTTCGAGACCGGGATGCCGAACTTCGAGGCCATTGCCGGCATCGAGGCCGCCGCTCGGTTCCTCATGGAGGAGGGCATGGACCAGCTCGAGGCCGCCGAGACCGAACTGTTCGCACCCCTGCTCCAGGGCCTGCAGGCCATGCCGGGCGTCACCGTGTACGGCGTGCAGGGCCTGCAGGGCCGCACCCCCACCGCCGCGTTCACCGTGGCCGGCCACACCCCGGCGGAGGTGGCGAAGGCCCTCGCCGACGAACGCATCGCCGTGTGGGACGGCCACAACTACGCCATCGAGGTGGTGGGCCAACTCGGCCTGTCCGAATCGGGTGGCGTGGTGCGTGCCGGCATCTCCCGGTACCTGGAGCCCGACGACGTGAACCGCCTGCTCGCGGTGGTCGAACGCCTGGCCACGGCCTGATCCGACAGGTTGGGACTTTGGTCCCAACCCCGGCGACCTTCCTGCCCTACTGACCATCCCGCCCAGCCAGCAGGCTGGCACCCATGAGCAAGGATGACCGGTCAGTACTCAGTTGGCTCGCGTTCGTGGCGGCACTTGCCGCCCTGTGCGTCGCGATCTTCGGCCTCTCGGACAATGGAGGTTCCGAGAGCGCGTCCGAGGGCGGCGGTGGTGGCGGCGCCAAGCCCACCATCGACGTGGTGATGAAGGACTTCGGCTTCGAGCCGGCCACCATCACCATCCCCACCGGCGGCGCGATCCTGCACCTCATGAACGGCGGGGCCGTCGTCCACAACTTCCAGGCCCCCGAACTCGGCATCTCCAGCATCGACGTGCAGGCAGGCCAGTCGTACGACCTCACCATCGGTGAGACCCCGGCCGGCACCTACAAGGTCATCTGCCCGCAGCCCGGTCACGAGAGTGCCGGCATGGTCGGCTCGCTGGTCGTCTCCGACACCGCCGACGGCGGCGGCGAGAGCGCCGGCGGCGGCGACACGGGCACGGGCACCGAGACCGGCCACGACGCCGCCTCGAACTCGGCGATGGACGCGAAGATGCTGGCCGCAGCCCAGCTGTACCCCGCCAAGACCCAGGGTCACGGTGGCGAGCTGGCCGAGTACACGATGTCGGCCGACGGCTACAAGGAGTTCGTCGTCGACGTGCTGGTGGTCGACTGGGAGGTCGAGCCCGGCAAGATCGTGAAGGCGTGGACGTACAACGGCGTCGTCCCCGCACCGGAGATCCACGTCGAGACCGGCGACATGGTTCGCATCATCTTCAACAACAAGACCCCGCAGACCACCTCGCTCCACTTCCACGGCATCCGCGTCCCGAACGTGATGGACGGCGTCGACCCGTACACCGAGGATCCCACGGTGCCGGGCGCCACCCACATCTACGAGTTCGAGGCCAAGGGTCCGGCCGTCGGCATCTACCACTCGCACCACAACGCGCAGGAGCAGATCCCGAACGGCATGTTCGGTGCGCTCACGATCGACGAGATGCCCACCCCGCAGGTGCTCATCGACGACTACGGCTACCCCGAGAAGCCGACGAAGACCGTCAACATGGTGCTCAACGACGCCGGCACGATCGGCCTCAGCCTGAACGGCAAGAGCTTCCCGGCCACCGAGCCGTACACCCTGCGGGTCGGCCAGACGATGCTCGTCCACTACATGAACGAGGGCCTGATGGTGCACCCGATGCACCTGCACCAGCCGATGGGCTGGGTGATCGCCAAGGACGGTGTGCCGCTCATCACGCCGATGCCCACCGACACCATCCTGGTGGCCCCCGGCGAGCGCTACTCGGTCCTCTACATGGGCACCGACCCCGGCGTGTGGGCGTGGCACTGCCACATCCTCACCCACGCCGAGACCCCCGACGGCATGCGGTACATGGTGACCGCGCTGATCGTGGAGCGATGACGACATGACCTCTCGTGCCCCTCGCCTCCTCGTGGGCGTCGACGGCACCGAAGGCTCGGTGGAGGCACTGCGCTGGGCGGCTCACGAAGCCGCCCGACGCAGTGCCCCGCTGCATGTGATGACGTGTGCCGAGCTGCCGGTGGCAGTGGAGGCCGGGCTCATCGGCAACGGTGGCACCACCGGCTCGGCGATGGACGCCATCGTGGCCGAACAGGAAGCGGTGAACCAGCGGGCCGTGAACCTGGCTCGTTCGTTCGGCCTCGACATCGAGGTCTCCGGCGACACGGTGCTGGGCGCCCCCGCCTATGCCCTCGTGGGTGCCGCACACCCCGACGACATCATCGTCATCGGCGCCACCTCGCATCCCGGTCGACTCACCGAGGTGCTCGGTTCGGTGGCCACCGTCATCTCCCACCGGGCGCACTGCCCGGTCGTGGTGGTGCACGGCACCGATCGCCGCGACGCGAAGATCGGTCGCATCGCCGTGGGCGTCGACGGCTCACCGTGCGGCGACCACGCGCTCATGTGGGCTGCCGACGAGGCGCTCCGGTGCGATGCCGAGTTGCTGCTGGTGCACGGCTGGACGTACCCCTACCAGGGGCCGCGCAGCGGCGCCGGCGACGCACGCGACGACATGAAACTCGACGCGATGCGCATGCTCGAGAGCTGCAGCCGGCGCGTCAAGGAGCGCGCGCCCACGCTGCGCGTGCACTCCATCATCAGCGAACAGAGCCCGGCCAAGGCCATCATCGACGCGGGCAAGGAGGCCGACCTGCTGGTGGTGGGCAGCCGCGGCCACGGCGGATTCTCGGCGCTGCTGCTCGGCTCGGTGAGCCGCACCGTGTTGCAGCACTCCTCCGCGCCGGTCGTGGTGGTGCGCCACCACTGACGCGTGTCAGCCCACCTCGCCGTGGGTGAGGCGACCGCCCAACATGGTCAGCACCACCGGGATCGCATGGATCTCGTGCACCGGTGACGTGTACGGGCTGCGGCCGAGCACCACGAGGTCGGCCTGCTTGCCCACCTCCAGGCTGCCGGTGAGGTGGTCGAGGCGCAGGGCCTTCGCCCCGTTGACGGTGTAGCAGCGCAGCGCGTCGGCCACGGCCACGCGCTCGTGCGCCCCGGCGGGCCGGTCGTCGGGGTGGCCGGGGCGTTGCCGAGTGACCGCGGCCTCGATCTGCACCAGCGGTGCGATCTCGTGCACCTCCACGCCCGGGCAGTCGGCGCCGAACGTCACGTTCGCACCCGTACGCACGACCGAGCCGTAGGGGCAGTAGTCGCGGTGGAACCGCTCCTGCCCCACCAGACCTGGGTACGAGTCGATGAACTCGCCGCGGTAGTCGGTGCCCCAGATGGGCGTGCAGTTGGCGGTGACGCCGAGGCGAGCGAAGCGTTGCACGTCGTCGGGGTGACAGAACTCGAGGTGACACACGGTGTTCCGCGGGCTGAGATGCGGATGCGTGGTGGTGACGTGCTCGAACGCGTCCAACGCGCCGCGTACGCCTGCGTCGCCACACGCGTGCACGTGCACGTCGAACCCGGCCAGGTTCGCTGCCTCGGCGTAGGTGCGCACGTGCTCGGGGCGGAACACCCAGCCGCCATGGTGCGGCTCGTCGGCGTACGGCTCGAGCATTGCTGCGGTGTGCTGCGGACCCACCCCGTCCATGAACATCTTCAACGTGGTGATGCTGATGTTCGGCGAGCGGATCTCCTCGTGCAGCGACCGCAGTGCGCCGATCGCTCGCTCGGTACCGACGTCGGGGTCGCGCACCAGGTGGGAGCCGACGATGCGCACCGGCAACTCCCCCGAGCGATCGAGCGCCATCAGGTGTTCGTACGCCTCGCGCACCATCCGCTGCGACTGCAGCAGCGTGCTCGCGTCGTAGTAGCTGGTGATGCCCCACGACGGCGCGGGCATCATGCTCATCGCCATCGCCTCCTTCACGGAGTCGAGCGTGAACATGCCCAGCGCGAGGGCGATGGGCAGCCACGCCTCGGGCTCGCAACACGTGCCTGCCGGAAACCCGTCGGGGTCGCGCGGCCAGTACGAAGTGGGCGGGTTCGGGTCGGGGGTGGTGGCGTCGATCCCGGCAGCGCGGAACGCTGCCGTGTTGGCCCACACGTCGTGCACGTCGTACGTGTGCAGGAAGGCCGGCCGCACGTCGGTGACGCCGTCGAGCCAGCTGCGGTGCGGCTGGATGCCACCGAACGTGAACGGCGTCCAACCGTGACCTCGGATGACGTCGTGGTGCGGGTGTTCGGCCGAGTAGCGGCGGATCTGTTCGAGCACGGCCTCCTTGCCCTGCAGGCCCTCCAACGACACGCCGATCTTCGCCATCGCACCGCCGATGAGGTGATCGTGGCCGTCGATGAACCCGGGCATCAGGAAGCCGCCCTGCAGATCGACCTCGACCGTGTCGTCACGCAGCACGGCACGGGCGTCGGCGTCGGCGCCCACGTGGGCGATGCGGTCGTCGTGCACCACCAGCGACTCGGCCCACGGGGCGACCGGGTTCATCGTGTGGACCACACCGTTGCGGAACCAGTAGCTGCCCATGCGTCTCCTCCCCTGCAGCCGACGGCGAGGCGACGTTACCGCACGGCCTCGCAGGCGCCCCGGGTAGGCTCGGGGGCCGAAGTCACGGGGAGTGGCGCAGTGGTAGCGTTCCTGCTTTGGGTGCAGGAGGTCGGGGGTTCAAATCCCCCCTCCCCGACAGTGTGATGTCGCGGGACATCGAGGACAGGCCGGACTCTCATTTGGGTCCGGTTCTGTTGATTTTTCGGGGTCCTCGGGGTGCGCCGGTGGGTTTGCCGGTGCCGTGGTAGCGGCGTTCGGGGTTGATGGTGAGTTGGCGGA
>SXKB01000274.1 GCA_005778215.1 Actinomycetota bacterium
CTCGCCCCCACGGTGAGGCCCGTGACGGTGGTCGACGTGGCCGGCGCCGGTACCGCGGTGTACGTGCTGCTCCCGTTCACGTACACCCGGTACTCGGTCACCGCGTCGCCGTGGTCGTCGGGGGCCGACCAGGTGACGCCCGCGCTGGCGTCGAACGCAGCGGCACCCACGTCGCCCGGCGCGTCGGGCGTTCCCGTCGTGAGTGTCATCGCTGCGGTGCCCTGATCGGCCCCGTCCTGCCCGGCCATCGCCAGCAGGTACACGGCCCCGGCCTGCACCGTCGCCGTCAGCGCCGGTTGCCGGCCGAACGAGTCGGCGGCGGACGCCAGCACCACGGCGTCAGCGTCGGTGAGCACCAGCACTGGGTTCCACCCACCATCGGCGGTGGCGCGCACGGTGATGCTGGTGGTGTCGGCGGCCTGGAAGATCCACCACGTGGCGTGCGGGAAGTCGACGCCGTCCACCGTCACCACGTCGAGCGCGTCGGCGGTGTTGTCGGCGGTGAACGTGCACGCCGGCTCGCACGGCAACGGCTCGGCCGTGAAGGCCGAGCCGCCACCGTGCAGCGCGTGCGCAGCGGGGGTGGCAGTGCACACCGCCACCGACATCATCACCATCACCACCGGCGCGAGCGCGCCGGCGCGTCGAAGCAGACCGTTCCCGATCATCGTGAATCCCGCCTTGTGCCGACCCGGTGGCCCGGCCCCGATGTCGGTGCCTGGGCCTCCCGTGTCTCGTCAACTACTTTCGGTTACACACAGTGAGCGCGCGACCGCGGCGCGCGCCACATGACGTTCGTCACGCGACCGCCACCGGGAACTCGTCGAACCAGATCGGGTCGGGGTCGCAGCCGATGGCCAGGCTGCGCACCACCTCGCCGTCGGTGAGCAACACGTCGAGCAGTTGCAACCCCTGCACCATGTGGATGCGACGCAACGCCAGATAGCCCTGGCGGTCGCCGTCGGAGGGTGGCCCGGTGGGCACGTGGTCCTGCAGCACGATGCTGAGCGTCTGGCAGAACGGTGCCTCCACCCCGGGTGGCGCGACGTGCGCGACGAACAGCCCCACCTCGGCCGGCGGGTCGAGCAGGATGGCGGTGATGTGCCGGTGCTCGTCGAGCAGCACCAGCACCTCGTGACGCGCCGGCAGCAGGTCGGTGATGTCGGTGGCCAGCGACACGGCGTCGCCGAACTCGGCCACCACCAACGGGTGATCGGGCTCGGGTGTGAACACGAACCAGTCGTGGTCGTGCGTGCGGAGCGAGAGCGCGGTGGGGCGCCGACGAGGCAGCCGAAGACGCGGCATGAACGGCATGAGGGCCTCCCTGAACGAGGAGCTGTTCCGGGGGGAAGCCGTCAGGCGGAACCTATCGGGTGGTCAGAGCAGATCCGCCAACTTCGGTGCGATGTCCTCAGGGGTGACCATCGGGTTGCACCGCTCGGCCACATTGCCCTCGCGATCGATGATGAACTTCTCGAAGTTCCACGAGATGTCGGCATCGTCGGTCTGCGCACGCAGCCATTGGTAGAGCTCGCAGGCGCCGTCGCCGTTGACATCGATCTTGGAGAACATCGGGAACGTCACGCCGTACTTCGACGTGGCGAACTCGAGGATCTCGTCATCGGTGCCGGGTTCCTGTGCACCGAACTGGTTGCACGGGAACGCGAGGACACTGAAGCCTTGCGGGGAGAGTTCGTCGTGGAGCGTACGCAGACCTGCGTACTGGCCGGTGAGGCCTCAATAGCTCGCGACGTTGACGATGAGGAGCACCTTGCCGCGGTAGTCGGCCAGGTTCACGTCCTCACCCGTGATGGACTTCATGGAGAAGTCGTAGAGGTGACTCATGCGTGCGACGCTAGCCGACGATCGTGCACCCGTTGGCTGACCCTGCTGCCGAACACCAGCAGCGGGTAGGCGAGCACGATGAACACGGCGGCCAACCCGTACGCCCACACCTCGTTCACCACCGGAAGGTCGAACACGTCGCGAGTGCGCGGTAGCAGGAACGCGCCGGCAAACAACACGGTCATCACGACCACCAGGACACGGCGCAGTGTGTTGAGCGGCATCGCCGTGCGGTACAGGTTCATCAACGCCACGCTGCCGGCCACGAGCACGGCGATCGACTTCGCCTCGTCCTCGCTGATGCCCGCATCGATCTGCACGATGGAGAACACGATCATCGTCTGCGCAGCGATGACCATGCCGGCCGGGATGGCGTGGCCGAGCACCCGCTGCAGGAACCCTTCCTCGACGCGCTGGTCGTTCGGTTCGAGCGCCATGAAGAACGCCGGCGTGCCGATGGTGAGCCAGCTGAGGATGGTGAGGTGGATGGGCTGCAGCGGGTAGGCCAGCGCGAACACACCGGTGAGCAGCGACAGGATGAGCGAGTACACGGTCTTCGCGAGGAACAGGGACGCCACTCGTTCGATGTTGTTGATGACCCGGCGTCCTTCGGCCACCACACGGGGCAGCGCCGAGAAGTTGCTGTCGAGCAACACCAGCTGCGCCACACCACGGGTGGCCTCACTGCCCGAGGCCATCGCGATGCCGCAGTCGGCGTCCTTCAGCGCGAGCACGTCGTTCACGCCGTCGCCGGTCATCGCGACCACGTGCCCCTGGGCCTGCAGTGCCTTCACCATCGCCCGCTTCTGGTGCGGGGTGACGCGGCCGAACACGGTGTTGTCGGCCACGGCGGCGGCGAACTCGGGCGTGTCCTCGGCGGCCAGCGTGGTGGCGTTCACGTTGGCCTGCCAGTCGGCCAGTCCGGCGCGGCGTGCCACGGCGCCGACCGTGACGTTGTTGTCGCCGCTGATGACCTTCACGGTCACGTCCTGTTCGGCGAAGTAGCGCAGCGTGTCGGGTGCATCGGCGCGCACGATGTCCTCCAGCAAGACCAACGCCTGCGGCTGCACGTCGGGCAGGTCGGACTCGCCGTCGGTGAACGCAGCGCTGGTGGCGGCCAGCACCAGCACGCGCCGTCCGTTCGCCGCCTCGGTCTCGACCGCATCGCGCAACTCGCCGGCATAGGCGGCCATCAGCACGTTCTCCGGCGCCCCGAGCACCCAGTTGCCCTGCTCGGCGAAGCTCATCGCACTCCACTTGCGGGCGCTCGAGAACGGCACGCGGCCCGTGACCTTCCACGTGGAAGGCACGGTGAGGTACGCCTTCAACGCCTGCGACGTGGCGTTGGGGTCGGGGTCGAGATGCGCGAGTGCGCTGAGCGCAGCGCGAGTGGTGTCGGCGTTCGCGTTGCCGAGTGGGCGGATCTCGCTCACCTCGAGCGCACCCTCGGTGATGGTGCCGGTCTTGTCGGCGCACAGCACATCGACACGTGCGAGCACCTCGATGGCCGGCAGTTCCTGCACGAGACAACGGTGCTTGCCCAGGCGCTGCACGCCCACGAAGAAGGCGACGCTGGTGAGCAACACCAGACCCTCGGGCACCATGCCCACGAGGCCGGCAACGGTGCTGATGATGGCGTCCTGCCACGACGCGTCGCGACGCCAGAACTGACTGCTCGCCAGCAGCAGGCCGACGGGGATGATGGCGTACCCCACCCACTTCACGATGCGGTTCACGTCGTTGCGCAACGGCGAGTTCACCAGCGTGAAGCGGCGTGCCTCCTCGGCCAGTTGCGCCGCGTAGTTCTCGGCGCCGACCTTGGTGATGACCATGCGCGCGGTGCCGGCCACCACCGCACTGCCGCTCAGCACGCCGTCGCCCTCCAGTTTCACCACGGGATCGGCTTCGCCGGTGAGCAGCGACTCGTCGATCTCGAGGTTGTCGTGCGTCAGCACGGTGCCGTCGGCCACCACCTGGGCGCCGGCGCGCAGTTCGACCACGTCGTCCTGCACCAGTTCGTGCACCTGCAGCTCCACCACGACGCCGTCGCGCACGGCGTGGGCCCGTGGCGCCGACACCACGCTGAGCTTGTCGAGCGTGCGCTTGGAGCGCAGCTCCTGATACACGCCGATGGCGCTGTTGTAGACGATGACGAACCCGAACAATGCGTTCTTCGGCGACCCGGCGGCGATGACGAGTGCCGCGAGGATGGCCATCACGGCGTTGATGGGCGTGAACACGTTGCCGCGGATGATCTGTGTGACGGTGCGTGTGGGCGCGGCGGGGACGTCGTTGGTGAGTCCCCGCGCCACCCGATCGGCGACCTCGGCGGCGGTGAGTCCAGTGGTGGGATTCGTCGTTGCCGACATCTGCCCGACCCTACCGGGGATACCGTTTGCACCATGGCGATCACCGACGAGACCTACGTGCTGCTGACCACCTTCCGGAAGACCGGGGAGGGCGTGCCCACCGCGGTGTGGATCGTGGCGCTGCCCGACGGCAGCTGCGGGTTCACCACCGAGCTCGCCTCGGGCAAGGTGAAGCGCATCCGCAACAACCCGAAGGTCACGCTGCAGCCGTGCGACATGCGTGGCAAGGTGCGCGAGGGCTCGGAGATCGTGCATGCCACGGCCGAGGTGCTGGTGGGAGCCGACGCCCACGTGGTGCGCGACGCCATCCGCGCCAAGCACACGTTGATGACCACGTTGATGGGTGTGGCCGATCGGGTCCGCCGGCTGTTCACGAAGGCCGACACCACCGAGTGTGCGATCAGGATGCAGCTGGAGAGCTGACCGTTGCGGCCGTGAGGTCGCCGTGCAGCAGTCGCAGGCACAGGGTCATCCACGGCAGCAGCATCGCCAGGCAGCATGCGGCGATCAGGTTCACCACACCGAACGAGCTGTCGGTGAGGATGAGCACGATCGCGCCCAGCAGCGGTCCGGCGAATGCCGTGATGCCGAACACGGTGACGACCAGCGCCAGGCTGCGCCACCGTCGGCCCTTGCCGAGTTGCCGGGCCGTGCGGAACGACGCCACCACGCCGGTGCGTTCCACGTGCGCAACGCTGGACGCGACGCACCACAGCATCGCCGCGATCGCCGCCAGCAGCGGCGCGAAGGCCAGCGCGAACACGAGCAGGAAGTAGGTCATCGCGACGCGGAAGGTGGGGTCGCCCGGTGCCCGTCGGAGTGCACGACGTCCGCTCACACCGGCGTCGAGATCGGTGGCGAGTCGGTGGGTGGCGGCGTGTGCGTGGATGCCCACCGGCACGGTGACGAGTGCCCCGGCCAACAGTGCGACGGCGGCACCGATGGTCTCGCCGCGGCCGACGATGTCGGTGATGTCGTCGAACACCGGAACGGCGAGCACCAGCACCTGGACGACGGCGGCGAGCACACCGCCGAGCAGCACGAACACGGCGATCGGCAGGAACCGGCGCCGGTGTTCGAACAGCAACCTCGCGGCGCTGCGCATGATCTGACCGTTGCGGCGTCGCGCCACCAACGGGAGCGGCGTGTCGGGCGACCACAGTGTGCGCCGGATGCCGACCACGATGAGGCCGACGACGGCCACGAGCACGCCTGCCACCAGCCACGGTTCGTCGAGGAAGTTGATGAACAGGATCGAACCCGCGCTGCTGGCGCTGCAGAAGAAGTCGGTCACCCTCGTGCCCAGCGGCGGCAGGCTCACGCTGCCGTCCCGGCCTTCCTCCTCCATCCATCTGATCGGGTGCGTCCACTGGTCCTTGGTGATCGGTCCGGTGGGTCCGTTGTTGAACGACGGTTGCCGTTCGCCCCAACGACCCTCGAAGGCCAACCACGCGAACGGATCGCCGGCTGCGGTCGGCTGGTCGGGCAGCATCACCACCGTGGGGTCGATGGTGGTGGACGGGCCGCGAGTGTCGTCGCACCCGAAGCCCGAGGCGGCGCTCTTCCCGAACCACCGGTTGGGCGTGTAGTAGGTGGCGTGCGAACCGGTGCCGGGGTACACGACGGGCCGGTCGCCCTCCTTCTCCACCCGACTCCAGGCGCGGCGTTCGCTGCCCTCGTGTTGTGCCACCGCCACCTCGACCGGTGCACCGGCCAGTGCCGCCTCGGCGTCGTCGGCGTCGAATGCGAGTTGCAGCATCTCCCAGTCGCCCTCGTGGCGGTCGTTCCAGTCGTTGTAGACCCAGAACACCCAGTACTGCAGCGCCAGCCGACCGGGTTCGTCGGGATCGGTGGCGACGCGGGCGTACACGGTGGGCGTGGCGGCGGCGTCGGTCGAACGGAACCACTGCTCGTAGTCACACCGCGGTTCGAGCGCATTGCCGGGCAGGTCGAGGTATGCATCGGCGGGTGCCGCCGCCAGGTCGTCGGCCGTGGGCGCGGCGGCGATGACGCTGCCGTCGTCGGCGCGCAGCACCACGTCGTCGCGACCGAGCACGGCCTCGACCGCAGCGGGCGCGTACGGCTCACCGTCGCCGCACGCGTCGCGTTGTTCCTGCACTCGCACGAGCGGTGCGTACCGCTCCGCCAACTGCTGCTCGGCGGAGCCCTCGGCTGCCGCTGGTGGGGCGCCGGCGAAGCCCAGCAGTGCCGAGGTCAGCGCGATGCCACCCAGAAGGTGGCGAGCGCGCGACATCGGGGCTCCGTCAGTCGGCGCGGGCCGACCGTGCGCTCAACCACACGAGCGCGAAACCGGCGAGCAGGATGGCGGTGGCCAGCTCGAGCTGGAGCGACGGTCCGGTGATCGGGATGCGGCCGGGGTTGCCGCCCCCGTTGCCGACGGCACCGTTGGCGAAGACCGTGAACGCCGTGCGGTCGGCCACCTGACCGCCCGCACTGGCGTCACAGGTGACGAGCACTTCGTGGTCGCCCGGGGTGACCCACGCCGGCACGTGCACGTCGAACAGCAGGTTCACGCCGCTCACCACACCGGTGGCGGTGGTGATGGTGGTGCCCGCCACGATGAACTCGGCGGTGGCAGTGGAGCCGTTCACGCAGTCGAGCGACATCGCGCCGACGGTGCCGTTGCCACCCTGCTCGGCACCGAAGCCGCCGGCCGGTGCCTGCCACCACAGCAGACCGACGGTGGGATACACCAGCACCGGACTGTCCGACGAGCTCGCAGTGGATGCGTCGGAGCACGTGGCGGCGAACCACACCGCCGACCGCTCGACCGTGGTGGTGTGCAGGAACGTGAACCCGTCGGCGGTCTGCGTGGCGATGCTCGGATCGAGCGCCGTGGTGGTGGCAGGTCCGCTGGGGCCACCGGCGGCGACGGTGACCTCGAGGGCGTCGACGGTGTTGCCCGTGGCGCAGAAGTTCGCCGTGAGGAGGAGGGTCTCGCCGACGTGGACGGCGCTGATGTCGGGGGTGAGGGTCTCGCCGACGGCGTCGGCCACCGGTACCTGCAACGCGAGCGCGACGACCACTGCGCCGAGCGCCGCTCCCAACAGTCGAGTGCGCATGCCGCAGAAACTACGCGCTGGCGCGCGTCGGGTGGGGCATACCCCGCATGCAGCGGTGGGAGATCAGCGGATGGCGCTGGGGGCGGACTCGTCGCTGCACTGGCAGCGCTCGTCGTGGGGCACGTGGCCGAGCACCTGCTCGACGTGCATGCCGCAGCCCACCCACGAGGGTCGGGCGCATTCAGAACAGGCAACTTCCATACACATACCCCCCAGGGTATCAGAAGGTGCGGGTGAAAAGCGACTCAGAACACCACGGGCACGGTGCGCGGGCCGCGCACCTGCCCGCCCGCCCAGGTGACCTCGGCATCGTCGGCGAGCCGGAACTCGGGGATGCGCCGCAACCACTCCTCGATGGCCACGCGCAACTCCCCGCGAGCGAGGACGGCGCCGGCGCAGCGGTGGATGCCGGCGCCGACGGCAACGAGACGGTTCTCGGCCCGATCGAAGTCGACGACGTCGGGCTGGGCGAACACCGCCGGGTCGCGGTTGGCGGCCGGGAAGTTCAGCAGGGCGCTCGTAGGGCGCGAGCGGACGGTTGAGCACCACGGCGCGCCCGCCTGAGCGCTGCGGCGCCTCGAGAAGCAGCAGCA
>SXKB01000275.1 GCA_005778215.1 Actinomycetota bacterium
CCACGCGCAGCATCGGCCAGTTCTCCACGCTGTACGGCGGCATCGAGGACATGGTGGTGGGGTGCGAGGTGGTGTTCCCCGGCGGTCAGGTGTCGCGCATCAAGAACGTGCCGCGTCGTGCGGCCGGTCCCGACATCCGCCACATCGTCATCGGCAACGAGGGCGCGCTCTGCTACATCACCGAGGTCACGGTGAAGCTGTTCCCGTACACGCCCGAACACCACAAGTTCATGGGCTGGACGCTGAAGAACATGACCACCGGCTTCGAGGCGCTGCGCGAGGTGATGGTGGCCGGCTACAAGCCGTCGGTGGCCCGTCTGTACGACTACGAGGACGGCCAGCTGCACTTCTCGCACTTCGCGAAGCCCGACGAGTGCATCCTGCTGTTCATGGCTGAGGGCAACGCCGGCATCACGGCGGCCACCGAAGCCGGCATCCACGAGCTGGTTGCCAAGTACCCCGAGTGCACACCGGTCGACCCTGCGTTGATCGAGGAGTGGTTCAACGACCTGGTGTGGGGCCCCGACAAGGTGCTGCGCGAGGACGAGCGCATCCGCACGACGCGCAACGTGAACCGCACCACCGAGATCTCGGCCGACTGGAGCTCGATCAACAAGATCTACGAGGCCGTGATCCCGCGCATCCGTGCCGAGATCAACGGCATCACGCTGTTGGGCGGCCACTCGTCGCACAGCTCCATCAACGGCACGAACATGTACTTCAACTACTTCTACGACCTCATCGACTGTGAGCCGGAAGAAGAGAACGACAAGTACTACTTCAAGATCATCGACATCATCTGCGAGGAGACGTTGCGGTACGGCGGCTCGATCGTGCACCACCACGGCATCGGCACGGCCCGTGCGCACTGGGTGCGCGACGAGTACGGCTCGTCGTTCCCGATGCTCGCCACGCTGAAGCAGGCGTTCGACCCGCACGGCGTGATGAACATGGGCACGATCATCCCCAACTGACGGCATCTAGAGTCGCCCGCATGAGTTCCGATCGGTTGCTCGTACGCGGGCGCATCTTCACCTCCGACCCCTCCCGGCCCTGGGCCACCGGCATGGCCGTGGCCGATGGTCGGGTGCTCCACGTGGGTGAGGAGGCCGACGCCGCCACCGCGGCCGGACCCGATGCCACCGTCATCGACGCCGGCGACGGGGTGGTGCTGCCCGGCTTCTTCGACGGGCACGCACACGTGTTGGCCGCCGGCTCGGCGCTCACCAAGGCCGTGCTGCGGCCGTGCACGTCGATGGACGAGATCGAGGCCGAGCTGCGCCGATGGGTGGCGGCCAACCCCGACGCGCCGCGGGTGCTCGGAGTGGGCTGGGTGTTCTCGGCACTGCCGAACAGCACGCCGCACCGCGATCTGCTCGACGCGATCGTGCCCGACAAGCCGGTGTACCTCGACGCGAGCGACCTGCACTCGGTGTGGTGCAACACGAAGGCCCTCGAGGAGCTGGGCATCACCGCCGACACGCCCGATCCCATCGGCGGCGAGATCGTGCGCGACGCGAACGGCGTGGCGACGGGTCACCTGCAGGAGAACGCCGGCTACATGATCGCCTGGCCGGTCATCAACCGCGCCAGCGACGACGACAACGACCGGTTCGTGCAGGCCGCCGTGCACGCCTACCTGGCCTCGGGCACCACCGGCGCGGTGGAGATGGCCTGCAACCGGCCCGGTGTGGAGGCGTTGCGCCGCGCCGAGGCTCGTGGGCAGCTGCCGTTCACAGTGGTCGCTCACTGGTTGATCGAGCGGTGCGACGAGACCGAGGACGAGTTGGCGCAGGTGCGTCACGCGGCCGAGATGGCGCAGGCCCACGGCGAAGGCCGTGTGCGGGTGGTGGGCATCAAGCTGGTCACCGACGGCACCATCGACGGCTGCACGGCCGGGATGTGCCACCCGTTCACCAACGGTGCGCCGGGCGAGATGGTGTGGCCCCGTGAGCGGCTGGCACCGGTGATGCACCTCGCCGACGAGCTGGGCTTGCAGATCGCCTGCCATGCCATCGGCGACCTGGCGGTGCGCACGGTGCTCGACGTGTACGAGGGCATGGCCGAAGCTCGCGCCCGCCGGGGCGACACCCGCGAGCGGCGGCACCGTATCGAACACCTCGAGTACGTCGACGCCGTCGACGTGCCGCGCCTCGCGCCGTTGGGTGTGACGGCCTCGATGCAGCCCGTGCACGTCGACCCGGCGTACCTGGACAACTGGATCGAGCTGCTGGGGGAGGAGCGTGCCCAGCGCGGGTTCGCGTGGCCCGAGTACCTCGAGCACGGCACCACCCTGGCTTTCGGCACCGACGTGCCCACTGCGGCGCACCACCCGCTGCCGAACATGTACATCGCCGCCACCCGTCGGTCGCCGTACGTGGCCGAGGCGAAGCCGCTGCGGCCCGACTTCTCGCTGCCGATGGAGCAGGCCGTGGTGCACGCGACACGCGACAGCGCGTGGGCCAGCTTCGAGGAGGACCGTCGCGGCACGCTGCGCGAAGGGCTGGTGGCCGACTTCGTGGTGCTCGACATCGACCCGTTCCGGCTGGGCCCGGAGGCGTTGCTGACCGCTCGCGTGGTGCGCACCGTGGTGGACGGCGCGACGGTGTATCAGGCCTGAGCCAGGATGCGTGCGCGACCCGGGTCGTAGAACGGCCCGAGCTGCACATGCGCCGGCAGGCGGCCTGCCGGCGTGTCGATCTCGATGCGCTGCTGGGCCAGCCAGGCGGCGGTGACGCCGTCGGGGTGGTGCACCTGGCCAAGACCCACGGGGCCGCCGAGGGTGTGGCCGAACGCTGCGGCGCGCACGTATCCCACCCACTGGCCGTCGATGAGCATCGGCTCGCTGCCGAACAGGTCGGCATCGGGGTCGTCGACGAACACGCACACCACTCGGTCGGCCGTGGGGCCCTGCTCGCGGATTCGCAGCAGTGCCTCGCGGCCGATGAAGTCCTTGTCCCACGCCACGGCGAAGCCGAGGCCGGCCGACAGCGGGTCGTCGGTGTTGTCGATGTCGATGCCCATGTCGCGGTAGCCCTTCTCCAGACGCAGGCTGGCCATCGCCCCCAACCCGACCGGGCGGATGCCGAGTTCGGTGCCGGTGTCGAACAGCAGGTCGTACAGGCCGGTGGCGTACTCGGTGGGCACGTGGAGCTCGTAGCCGAGTTCGCCGACGTACGTGACGCGGCCCATCAGCACGGGCGCGTAGCCGAGGTGGACGTGCTGGGCGGTGAGGTAGGGGAACGCGTCGTTCGACAGGTCGGCATCGGTGAGGCGGCCGAGCAGTTCGCGTGACGCCGGCCCCTGTACCGACAGCAGCGTGGTGGCCGAGGTGATGTCGGTGACGGTGACGAACTCGCCGGGTCGCGTGGCGCGGCGCACGAGGGGTTCGATGCGGCGGTGGATGATGTCGCTGGCGACCACGACGAACCGGTCGTGGTCGAGCCGGGTGACGGTGACGTCGGCGACGATGCCGCCCTTCGGGTCGAGCCACTGCGTGTAGACGACACGGCCGGCTTCGCGAGCCACGTCGTTGGCCGAGAGTCGCTGGAGCACGTCGGCCGCATGCGGGCCCTGCACCATCAGCTTCGCCATGAGGCTCATGTCGAGCACGCCGACCGCCTCACGCACTGCGTGGTGTTCGCGGGCCACCAGGGGGTGCGACGGCTGGCGGACGAAGTCGAGCACCGAGGCGACCGCCTCGTGCGGCGCGGCGAACCACTCGGGGTACTCCCAGCCGAACGACGGCGCGAAGTGTGCGCCGGCCGCGACGTGCCGGTCGTGCAGCACCGAGCGTCGTACGCCGCGGGCCGTGCGCGGCTTCCAGGTGGGCCACACCGCATCACCGAACAGCACGCCGAGCTGCTCGACGGTGCGCTCGGCGCGGAACCGCCGGCTGCTCTCGTACGTGGCCACACGGTCGATGGCGTAGCCGGTGACGTCGACCGGCGGCACGCCGTCGACGATCCACTGCGCCATCACTGCGCCGACGCCGCCGCCCAGCAGGATGCCGAGCGAGTTCATGCCGGCCGCCACCCAGTAGCCGTCGAGTTCGGGAGCGGGGCCGACCAGCGGGCGCACGTCGGAGGTGAACGACTCGGGGCCGCAGAAGAACAGCCGCACGCCGCAGTCGGCCAGCACCGGCACGCGGTCCATCGCCGGGGCGAGGAACTCGGCCATGCGGTCCCAGTCGGGTGGGATGGTGCCGAATGCGAAGTCGTGCGGCACGCCGTCGAGGTGCCAGGGCTTGGCCACCGGCTCGAACAGGCCCACGAGCATGCCGTCGCCCTCTGGCCGGTAGTAGCCGTAGCGGTCGGGGTCCTCCACCACGGGCAGGTCGGGGTCCATGCCGGGCACCGGACCGGTGATGAGGTAGTAGTGCTCGGCGGCCTGCAGCGGCACGTGCACGCCGGCCGCCCGGCCGAACTGCTGGGCCCACATGCCGGCCGCGTTCACCACGATCTCGGTCTCGATGCGGCCGGCGTCGGTGAGCACGGCGGTCACCCGGCCGCGGTGCTGCTCGACGCCGGTGACCGACACGCCCTCCACCACGGTGGCGCCCAGCATGCGGGCGCCCTTCGCCATCGACACTGCACACCCCACCGGGTCGGCGCGTCCCTCGTCGGGCACGTAGAAACCGGCCAGGATGTCGTCGGTGCGCAGGAGGGGCCACAGGTCGGCCACCTCCTTCGGCGAGATCTCGCTCTCCGGCACGCCGAAGCCGTGCTGCCACTTGCCGGCGCGGCGGAGCACCTCCACCCGTTCGGGCGTGGTGGCGGTGAGGATGTGGCCCACTTCGCGGAAGCCGGTGGAGTGCCCGGTCTCCTGCTCGAGACGCGCGTACAGGTCGCGCGAGTAGCGGGTCATGAACAGCGACGTCTCGTCGGCCATGCCGGCCGACGTGATCAGTCCCGCCGCGTGCCACGTGGTGCCCGCCGTGAGTTGGTGGCGTTCCACCAGCACGATGTCGGTCCAGCCCAGGTGGGCGAGGTGGTAGGCGATGCTGCACCCGATGACGCCACCGCCGACGATGACGACCCGGGCGCGTTCGGGCACGGAACTCATGCCGGCACTCTGGCAGACGGCGGGGTCAGGCGTGGACGCTGGCGAAGAACCCGCGGAGTGCGGCGGCCATCTTCTCCCGGTACGGCTTGCCCGAGAGGATCATGTCGACCATGGTGATGGACGTGTGCATGTGTCCACGTGCCCGCACGTGCTCGACCTCCACCCCGGCCGCGGTCAGCGCCTCGGCGTAGGCGTCACCCTCGTCGC
>SXKB01000276.1 GCA_005778215.1 Actinomycetota bacterium
CCGAGCGGCGTGGTGTTGAAGTACGTCTTGCCGGCGGTGGTGATGTGGAACGCGCCGCACTGCAGGGCCACCAGACCCTCGTGCACCAGCTCGGTGCGGCAGTCGACCAGTCGTGCGTGCTCGGCGCCGTACTCGATGGCACGCCCGGGCACGCCGGGGAGGTCGGACTCGTCCTGCTGGCCGAGGTCGGCCGTGTAGCAGTAGGGGACCGCCCCCTTCTCGCGCATCCAGGCGACCGCAGCGGACGTGTCGAGCCCACCACTGAACGCAATTCCGACCCGTTCACCGACGGGCAGCGACGTCAACACCTTCGACATAGGGTTCCGACGCTATCCAGGAAGATCGTCGGCCGGTGCATCCCGGAGCATTCCGGCGAACGACGCGAGGGACACCAGCAACCCGCCCGCGGCGAGTGCGAACTCGATCGCGAAGTACCGCGCCGGTCCGCCGATGTCGGCCACCGCCACGCCGGCCGTGATGGCCGCGCCGAGGATGCCGAACCAGGGCAGCCACCGCCGATGCGTGAGCGCCATCAGGGTGAGGCCGAGTGGTGCCACGAAGGGCAAAAGGCTCACCAGTACCAGACGCGGCGCGGTCTCCGGCCCGAGCCACCAGGTGGCCATGCCGGTGATGCGTGCGCTGTACCAGATGGCGGCGAAACCGGCGGCGACGCCCATCCACCCCAACCAGAACGCAGTGGTCCAGTTGTGCGTGAGGTTGCCGGCACGCAGAGGTCGCGTGGTGACGACGACGGCCGGGGGCGGTTCGGGCAGCATGCGATCCGCAGGGTACACCGGTGTCTCCGGCGTGACGCCGTCAACCCAGTACGCTCCATCCGGTGACCGGCGCACCGTTCCAGAAACTCAGCATCTTCTTTCCCATGTGGAACGAGGAGGCGTACATCCATCGAGCCGTGGGGTATGCGAAGCACGAGTGCGAGACGCTCGTCGAGCGCGGCGAGATCCTCGACTACGAGCTCATCGTCGTCGACGACGCCAGCACCGACCGCACCCCGCAGCTCGCCGACGAGCTCGCGGCGAACGATCCCCACGTCAAGGTGGTGCACCACCCGGTGAACCGCAAGCTCGGTGGCTCGATGAAGACCGGGTTCGCTGCGGCCACCGGCGACCTGGTGCTGTACACCGACGCCGACCTCCCGTTCGACATGGCCGAAGTGGGCCATGCGGTCCGTCTGTTGCGCTACTACGAGGCCGACATCGTGAGCGCCTACCGCCACGACCGCACCGGTGAGGGCAGCAGTCGCGCCATCTACACCTTCTTCTACAACCTGCTCATCCGCAGCCTGTTCGGTGTGCGCATGCGCGACATCAACTTCGCCTTCAAGCTGTGCCGCACGCGCATCTTCGACCACATCCAACTGCAGAGCGAAGGGTCGTTCATCGACGCCGAGCTCATCATCAGCGCGAAGAAGATGGGCTTCGAGGTCATCCAGTTCGGCGTCGACTACTTCCCGCGCACCCGTGGTGAGAGCACGCTCGCCTCGTTCGGGGTCATCAAGAAGATCATCAGTGAGATGTTCGCCCTGCGCAAAGAACTGAAGGGCATCCAGCCCGTCGTCGGCCCGAAAGCCTGACGCCGAGCCGGATGCCCTTCGGGATCCGCCGCCGGATGATGTGATCAGTCGTCGTTGACGATGGTGCCCGTACCGGTGCCGACGAGGATGGTCATCCCGGTCGCTCGGCTGAGACGCACCTGGAACGTCTCGTTGGGCTCACGCACTCGGTTGCCCACCACCGGCACGGTGACCGTGCGGGTGGTCTGGCCGGCGGCGAACGTGACCGTGGTGTTCACGGCCCGGTAGTCGCCCGGCGCCCGAGCCGTGCCGTTGGCCGTGGTGGCCACGACGCTGACGGTCGAGGTGGGTGCCTTCGAGAGCGTGATGGTGAAGGTGAACGACTTCGTGCCGGCGTTGCCCTCGGTGGCAGTGACGTTGTTGATGGTCGCTGCCGGCGGGGTGTCGTCGTCGAGGATGGTGCCCGTCGCCGAGGCGTTGCCCACGACGGCGTTCAGCACGCCCACCACGGAGAAGACCAGGGTCTCGTTCGGCTCGATGGTGGTGTCACCGACCGTGCGCACCGTGACCGTGGCCGACAGGCTGCCGGCCGGGATGGTGACGGTGCCGCTGATCGGGGTGAAGTCGGTGGTCGGGGTGGCGGTGCCGGCCCCGGCGGTCCAGTCGACGTCGACCGGGTACACACTCGGGCGGTCGAGGGTGATCGTGAAGTTCAGCGGGTTGCGGGCGTTGCGCCCACCCTCCAGCACCTGCACGTTCGGACCCACCGACAGGATCGGCGCATCGTCGTCGAACACCGTGGCGGTCATCGAGGTGGTCACCGAGGGCACTGCGCCGGCAACGGCGCCGAGCTCGAGGGTGAACGTCTCGTCGAACTCCACGACCGCGTCGTCGACGATGCTGACGGTGACGAGCGTCGACTGCATCCCCGGCGCGAACGCCGCGGTGCCGAAGTCGTCGACGTAGTCGGTGCCGGCACCGGCGCTGCCGCCGAGCAGCGTCCACTCGACGCTGACCGGGTTCACGGCGACCTGGTCGAGGAGCAGTTCGAAGGTCACCGTGCCGTCGGCCTCGTTGACCACCGGGTCGGCGCCGAGCGACAGCACCGGCAGGTCGTCGTCCATGATGACGGCGGGCAGGGTGAGCGGCTCGAAGGGCAGGGCACCCGTGGCGCCGGTGATGGTGATGTCGACGATCTC
Organism: Actinomycetota bacterium; assembly: GCA_005778215.1. Taxonomy (GTDB): domain Bacteria; phylum Actinomycetota; class Acidimicrobiia; order Acidimicrobiales; family Ilumatobacteraceae; genus UBA668. The sequence goes on from SXKB01000276.1 coordinate 2,734, forward strand.
GTCGCCCTCCACCAGCGCGTCGCCCAGGACGTCGATGCTGATCACGGCCTGCGTGTCGCCGGCCAGGATGGTGGCGGTACCCGCCGCACCCGTGAAGTCGGCGCCGTCGGTGGCCGTGTTGCCCGTGGCCACCCAGTCGACGAGCACGTCGTTGGGCGACGGCCGGTCGATGGTGATGGTGGCGGTGAGCGGCGTGACATCGCCGGCAGCGCCCTCGGTGACGACGTCGGTGGCGGTCATGCTGACCGTCGGGTACTCCGCGAGACGGCCCTCCGTGAGCGACACGACGTTCGCGAGCAGCGGGTCGGTGGCCAGCGGGTCGATGGCCGATGCGGTGAACTCGAGCACCGTGCCAGGCACGTCGAGCAGGGTGACAACCAGGGCGGCCGTGCCGGCGGGGTCTGTGGGAACAACACCGAGCACGGTGCCGCCCTGGTCGAACGTGACGTCAGCGCCCTCGATGGGGAGGCCGTTGGCGTCGAGGAAGGTGGCGGTGAGGGTGACCGTCGGGCTGTCGATCACCACCGGGACGTCGAGCGTGAGCGTCGAGATGGCCGGCACGATCACGTTGTCGACGACCGAGGACGTCGGGAGGCTGGGCACGGCCTCGACGTTGGTGAGCCCGTCGGTGTAGGAGAAGATCACCATCAGCTGGTGGTCGATGTCGGTCGGCTGCACCGTGTAGGTGGCGCCGGTGGCGATCTGCACCCAGGTGGCGTCGCCGAAGACCGGGTCGACGGTGATGCCGTCCCACGAGTACCAGGTGTAGGTCTCGGTGCCGGCGGTGATGCCGTCGACGTCGAACACGGTGTTGTCGGGCGTGAGGACGTCACCCACCACCGGGAACGGGGCGATGACCACGTCGCCGACCGGCGAGGTGTTGAGATCGGCGGGGGTGCCGAGGGTCATCAGGCCGTCGAGGAACTGGATCTGCTCGACGTTGAGGAGGATGTCGGTGCCCTCGTTGGCAGCGCCGCCACCGTTGACGCCACCGCCACCGCCACCGCCGCCGCCGTTGGCCGGCACGTGCGACACGATGATGCGACCGTCGGGGAGCTGGCCCACGACGTACTCGGCCTGCGGGAAGCGGTAGACCGCCGTGTCGAGGTCGCCGGTGTTGGGCTGGCGCACGAACGCACGCTGGTACTGGCACTGGTCGGGGGTCAGGCGACGAGCGGTGAGCTCGTTCTGCATCGAGCGCACCGTGGGCAGCTCGACGACGGTGCCGTCGACCTTGGTGCAGACGAGCGACACCTCGATGGTCGCGTCACCGTCGATGAGGTCGGCGCCGCCGCCGCCCTCCACCTTGTCGGAGCCGGCGCCGCCGAGCACGATGTCGTCGCCGGTGTACATGTTGATGGCGCCGGGGATGCCGAGCATGTCGGCTTCGGCCAGGAACGCCTCGAGGCCGAGCACCTTGTCCATGCTGGCCTGCGTGAGCTCGTGGCCGACGAGGCGGATGCGGTCGTCGCCACGGAGTTCGTCGTCGAACGGGCCGCCGGCCACACCCTCGACGAGGGAGAAGCGCTCACGGGGGTTCACCGCAGCGCCGACGGCGATCTGCGGAAGGCTGAGGTCGGCGAGCACCGAGGTGAACGCACGGTCGTAGCTGACGAAGTCGAAGCCGAGGCCGCCGTTGCTGGTGTCGATGCCGTTGCCGGCCATGATGATGTCCATGCCGCCCTCGGCCAGGTAGCGGTCGTCGCCACCCTCGCCGATGAGCACGTCGTCCTCGCCGGTGATGAGGGCGAACGCCGCGCGTTCGTCACCCACCAGGAAGTCGCCCGCCAGGCCGCCTTCGATCCAGTCCTGGCCGGGGCCACCCGACAGTGCGTCGGTGTCGGCGCCACCGATGAGCAGGTCGTCGCCCGAACCGCCCATCGACTCGGCAGCGTCGGCGCCGTGGAAGATGGCGTCGCTGTCGTCGCCACCGATGAGCATGTCGAGGCCGCGGCCGCCGTGGATGACGTCGGCGCCCGGACCACCTTCGATGATGTCGTCGCCGGTGGAGTCGGTGAGCACGTCACGGCCGTAGTCGCCGTTGATCATGTCGGCACCGATGCCGCCCTCGAGCGTGTCGTTGCCGTCGGCGCCCCAGATCGAGTCGTCGCCTTCGGCGGCGCGCACCTTGTCGTCACCGTTGGTGCCGATCCAGGTGGTGTGGTTCTCGGTGGTGCCGCCGCCCGTCATGCGGATGGTGCCGTCGGCCAAGCGGACGAGCTTCGAGATGCCGTCGAGGAAGGTCGACGTGATGTTCGGGGTGCTGAGATCGATGGTCCAGTCGGGGGCCGTGAAGGCGAGGGTGGGGATGTTCGCCGCATCGGTGTTGCGACGGATGAGGTCGGCGAACGTGGTGGCCTCGAGCTCGGCCAGCAGGGGCAGACCCTCGTTGCGGAGCAGGTAGTACAGACGGTCGCTGTCCTGCAGCGCCTCCATCTGCGACTCGAACACGAAGTTGAAGGTGCTGCCGAGCATGCCGCTGAACAGCGGCGGGGCCTCGGCGAGACCGCCGATCCACAGGTCGATGTCCTCGAGACCGGTGATGGAGAGGCCGTCGACGTTGGTCCAGGCGCCGGTGCCGTCGAGGAAGTCGACGGCGTCGGCCGGCACGTCGCCCACGCCGTTGACGATGGCGTTGGCGGCGGCGCGGCGACCGGCGTTGTCGGTGGCGGCGAGGATGCTCGGGTGCGTGCCGTAGGCGGCGATGAAGTTGACGAGCGACGACGGGTGGCGCAGCGCCAGGCCGAAGTCGTTCCAGTCGGTGTAGGGCTTCAGCTGCGTGTTGCCGGCGGCACCGGCGACGCTGCCCTCGAACAGATCGCGGCGCACCTCGTTGAGCGAGCCGATGCCCTCGCTGCGGGCACGGGTGATGTTCAGCGACGCGAGGTCGAGCGGCAGGCCCACGAGGTTGTTGCGCAGTGCTTCGGTGATGAACTCGTCGATCTCCTCACCGCGCTGGTTCACCATGCCACGCACGATGGCGCCGGCGGCCTGCTCGGGCGTCAGGGTGCCGCCGTTGCCGTCGCTGGTGAACTCGATCGGGTTGAGGAAGGCCTGCATCAGCCCGATGTCGTTGCGGGTGCCGTCGGCGTTGACGCGGTCGACGGTCTCACGCAGCATCGAGTGACCGAAGCGGTAGACGGCGTGGGCGAACTCGGCGGTGACCGCCGGGTCGACGCTGGGGTTGTAGGTGTCGAACAGGTTGACGTTCGGCTGGATGGCACGAGCGAACTCGCCGAACGCGATGTGCTGGTACTCCATCTCGTTCACGAACTTGGCGGCCTGGAACAGGCGGGTGCCGTTCCACGAACCGTCGGGCAGCAGCCAGGCGGCGAGCGAGGCCGGCGACGCGTTGGGCAGGGTGGTGGCCAACGACTGGATCTGGTCGACGAGGCCGTTGTGCTCGCCGTGGAAGATCGAGTGGATGGCGGTGAGGCCGATGTTCTCGTTGCAGCGACCGTCGCCGCAGATGTAGTGCGCGCCGAGCATCTCGTCGTCGTACGTCGACGGATCGGCATCGTCGGTGGTGCCGGGATCGGTATCGGCCACCATGGCGATCTTCGGGGTGGCGGGGTTGCGGTCGTGGTCGTACTTGTCGGGCGCCGCGTGGTGGGCGATGTCGTTCAGGAAGGCGTGGCCCGTGCGCACGGCGCCGGCGGTGGCGGCCGACACCGGGGTCTGCAGGTTGCCCTCCATCATCGTGCCGTTGGCCAGCACGAACTGGGGGAGACCGTCGAGACCGGGCAGGAAGTTGCCGTAGGCGTCGGTGGCCAGCAGCGGCACGTCGAACACGTCGGTGTCGAGGAGCTCGATGCCGAGCAGGTTGCGGGCCTGGGCCTGCACGTCGTCCCACTTCGCCAGACCGCCGTCGGCGCCGTTGAGCAGCTTGCCGGTGCTGACCGGGTGGCCGTTGGCGTCGATGGCGTACTCACGCAGGAACACCTGGTGCGCCGGGTGCGAGGTGTAGGTCTGGTTGTTGTCGATGTACGGCGTGACCTGGTTGTGCGCGTCCTTGATGTCGTCGGCGGTGCCGAGCTGGCCGTCGGGGCCGGGCTCGTTGGTCGCACGGGTGAGCACCATGAAGTTGCTCGGGCTGCCCGGCACGTAGAGCGGGTCGTCCTCCTGCAGCGGCACGAACACGGTGCCGCTGCCGCCCTTGGCGGCGAGGTCGAGGCCGTGGTCGAAGAACTGACCGAAGAGGGTGAACAGCGAGTTGTACGAAGCGCTGAAGCCGGCATCGGGGGCCACGTTGGGCAGGATGTACTGCGTGATCGCCGGGGTGGCGGGGTTGCGGTCGTGGTCGACCGTGGTGGTCTCGGCGCCGAAGCCGTGGCCCTGGGTCTCGGCAGCGGCGTCGGTGGCGGCGGGGTTGCGCTCGGTCTGGTCGCTGATCAGGTTGCTGATGATGCGCGGGTCCTTGTCGACCACGTAGCCAGAGTTCTGCGTGTAGGAGGTGGGGCTGCCCACGGTGAGCGGACCGGGGCCGTCCGGATCGAAGAACAGGCCGTCGGCGGCGATCCACTTCGGTGCGGTGATGCGGGGGAACGCCCGATCGACGGCACCGAAGTCGCCCTGGCCGGGGACGAGGTTGTTGTTGCGGCCGTCGGTCTGGCGGATGCCGAACGGCACCACCTTGTTCGGCACCGAGTTGTTGCACACCAGCGGGTTCGTCAGGAACGCCGGATCGGTGCAGAGGGTGTCGTTGCCGAAGGGGTGCGCCTCGGCGATCTGGATCTGGGCCAGGATGAACTCGAGGTCCTGCTGGGTGAGGTTGATCCGCACCGGCACGGCCGGCAGCTGGCTCTGCGCCGAGGCCGGGGTGGTCCCCCCGAGCACCGTCAGCAGTCCGCCCGCCACCATCGTCGTTGCCAGCAGCGCGCCCGTCACGCGCCGTGCACGAAAAATACCACTCATAGTGATTCCCGCCTTTGTTGCTCCCACAGCGGGTCACCATAAGGAGTTGCCGTTGCAAAGGAAAGCGCGCGAGACCTGAATGGGCCGCGCGGCCTATGCAGGTTTTTCGCGGGTCCGGCCGCTGCACGAAACCCGAGCGGATCCGTTGGTAGATTCGAACGACAAGCCTTCCCGGAGCGTTCGTGACCACCCCTCGGCAACCCGCCCCCCAACCTCGTCGGCGTCAGCCACCGCCGCCTTCACCGCTGAAGCGGTGGATGCCGGCCATCGCGGCTGCGGGTGTGCTGTCGGTGGTGGTCTTCGCCGGGTTCTCCGGTGGCGACGATCCCAGCGACGCGGCGAGCGAGAACCCCGGGTCGGTCGACATGAGCGGGCTCACGGTGCCGTCCAGCACCACGCCGCAGGTGGTGCTCGTCACCGACCCGAACCTGCAGAAGAGCCAGCTCAGCCAGACACTGCGCAAGGGCATGTTCGGCGACGAGGTGAAGGCCATGCAGCAGCGCCTCACCGACTTCGGATTCGACCCTGGTCCGGTCGACGGGCAGTTCGGTTCGGGCACGCAGCAGGCGCTGTGGGCCTTCGAGGGGCTCGTGCTGCAGCGTCCCTACGACCAGCAGACCGGCGAGCTCACGAACGACATGTGGCAGCTGATGCAGGACCCGCTGGTGTTCCAGCCGCGGCGTCAGCAGGGCATCGGGGCCACGCACATGGAGATCTACCTCGATCTCCAGGCGGCCGTCGTGTTCACCGACGACAAGCCCACCCTCATCACCCACATCTCGTCGGGCAGTGGCGAGACGTGGTGCGAGATCATCACGCAGGACACCGACGACAAGGGCAACCCGTTGCCCGAACCGGTGAAGAAGGACGTCTGCGGCGTGTCGAAGACCCCTGGTGGCGTGTTCCAGTTCTACCGACGGGTCGAGGGCAACCGCCAGGGTCCCCTCGGTGGTATGTACAACCCGGTGTACTTCAACTACGGCATCGCCGTGCACGGTGCACAGAACGTGCCCGACGCGCCGGCATCGCACGGCTGCATCCGCATCCCGATGTGGATCTCGGAGTACTTCCCGTCGCTGGTGAAGAACAAGGACTACGTGTACGTGTGGGACGGCGTGAAGGAGCCCGAGCAGCAGTCCGAGCGCGACATGCTGCCGGTGTTCAACTACCCGAACCCCGACGCCACCACCTCCACGACGTCGTCCACCACCACCACCATCGCGGCCACCACTACGACGAAGCCCGTCACCACCACCACGAAGCCGGCCACCACCACCACCACGAAGCCGGCCAGCACCACGACGACCACGACGGTGCCCGCCCCGACGCCCTGACGAGCGTCGACCCGCCGTTCAGTCGGCGAGGTCGCGGCACACGTTCAGTCCGCCCAGCAGGCCGGTGCGGAACGCGGTGATCTTCTCGAACGCGCTGCCGTTCACGTCGGTGTCGACGTGCTCGTCGGCCCGGGCGATGGCGGTGACGATGGCCTCGTCGAGGTCGCCCGCCGACAGCACGAGCTGGTTCGCGCGATCGCGAGGAATGGGCGGGACGATGAACCCCACCCACGCGCCGGTGAGGCAATCGCTGTACAGCGCTCGCGGCTCGCCGGTGGCGGGACTGTTGAGCGCGGTCTGGATGGCGTCGGCGTAGGCCGCCGAGAGCAGATAGCCCACCGACATGTCGCCGGTGAGCTCGTCGAGCGACAGTTCGATCGCGAAGTCCTGGTCCCAGTGGATGGTGTTGTCGGCTGCGCAGTACTGCACGCTGCGCTGCCAGGCGTCGGCGGCGATGCCGGGGCAGTCGGGATACGGGCCGTCGGTGGAGAACGGCGCCAGCAGCGGTGGCGTGAAGGGCACGCCGTTGGCTGCTGCCAGTTCGGTCCAGAAGAAGTCGAGGCTGGCAGGGATGAGCGTGATGATGTCGTTGGGGCCGAGGTCGGGGTCGGGGTTCTGGTCGATCATCGGCAGGTTGCCGCCGAACTCGTCGGTGCGGTCGAACGGGATCTCGATCATCGATGCCACGCGGTCGTCGGTGAAGAACGTGGCGCAGCGTGCGGCGCCGCCCTCGAAGCCGTCCTGGAACGCGCTCACGCGGTCGAAGCCGGTCCCGTGCGCGAGCGGATCGCTGAGCCCGCCACTGTCGAGCGGGTCGCGTACGTAGATCATGGCCACCAATCCGGCGCGTACATCCGCATCGTCGAACCGGATGACGTCGCTCGCCCCCGAGGCGACGTGCGCGCTCCAGGCGCCGGCGAAGCAGTCGGCCTGCTGCTCCTTCAGCAACCCCGGCTGGTCCCACTCGCCGGCGCGCGCCTGGATGGCGTGGCCGAACTCGTGAGCCAGCACCACGGCGACGGCCTCCTTGCCGAGCAGCTCCACCAGTGCGGGCAACCCATCGGCGTCGTCGTAGGCCATGAAGTCACCGTCGATGCAGTAGAACGCCGTGCCCTGCTGCACGTCCTCGTACGAACTCACCGGTGCGTCGCACCCGGGGATGGGCGACTCGCGCTCGGGATAGGCCGCGTAGATGCCACCGCCCAATGGTTCCCACGGCACGCCGTAGGTGGCGGGGTAGGCCTCGGCCCAGAACGTCTGGATGTCGCCGAACGCCGCCGTCAGGAACCCGTCGTACTCGGGATGCCGCGGGCCGGCCTCGCCGAAGTCGACCACGTCGGGCTCGACCTCGAAGGTCGGTTCGGCGGGGACCGAGTCGACGGTGAACAGACCGCCGTCGATTGGCGCGGTGGCCGAGTCGACGGCCGTGACACCCGGCTCGGTGACCGCACACCCGCCGAGGAGGACCACCATCACCATCACCGGCGTGGCCGCAGTCCACCGTGTCCGCACACGGCGAGCATAGGGGTGGTGCGAGGCGGCAGAATGGTCGGGTGACCACCGGCATCTTCCTCGATCGTCTCCATCGCGCCCGCGCCAGCATGCAGCAGTCGGGCGTCGACGTGCTGCTGGTGTCGGTGGGCAGCGACCTGCCGTACCTCACCGGGTACGAGGCCATGCCGCTCGAGCGGCTCACGATGCTGGTGGTGCCGCGCGACGGCGACGCGACGTTGGTGATCCCGCGCCTCGAGGCGCCGAGAGTGGCCGAGCAGCCCGGTGCGTTCTCGCTGCGTCCATGGAACGAGACCGACGACCCCGTGGCCATCGTGGCGTCGCTCGTGGGCCGACCCGAGGTGGCTGCGGTGGGCGACACGATGTGGGCGCGGTTCCTGGTGGAGTTGCTCGGCCACTGGCCGAACTCCACCACCCGGTACGTGCGCAGCACCGAGGTGATGAACGAACTGCGGATGCGCAAGGACGCGGCCGAGATCGCCGCGCTGCAGGCGGCCGGCGCGGCTGCCGATCGTGTTGCAGCGCAGCTGCATGCGGGCGACATCCCGCTCGTCGGTCGCACCGAGGCCGAGGTGAGCGCCGACATCTCGGCCCGTCTGCTCGCCGAGGGGCACGACGTGGTGAACTTCGCCATCGTGGCCGCCGGCGAGAACGCGGCATCGCCGCACCATCACCCCGGCAGCCGCGTCATCCGTGACGGCGAGCTGGTGCTGTGCGACTTCGGCGGCACCATGGCCGGTTACTGCAGCGACATCACGCGCTGCGTGTCGCTGGGGGCGCCGCCCGCCGAGGTGGCCGAGGCCTACGCGGTGCTGCACGAGGCACAGGCCGCCGGTGTGGCCGCCGGCGTGGTGGGTGCGGCGTGTCAGGACGTCGATCGGGCCTCGCGCACGGTGATCGCCGACGCCGGGTGGGGTGAGTACTTCATCCACCGCACCGGTCATGGCATCGGCATGGAGGCCCACGAGGATCCGTACATGGTGGAGGGCAACACGCTGCCCATCGCGGCGGGCCATGCGTTCAGCGTCGAGCCGGGCATCTACGTCGACGGCAAGTGGGGCATGCGCCTCGAGGACATCGTCGTCGCCAGCGACGCCGGCCCGATCTCGATGAATCACGCCGACCACTCGCTCGTCGTGCTCGGCTGACCCTACGGCCGCTCGCCGTGCGAAGCTGACCGGATGACAGCGCTCGATGAACCCCGCGAGGCCAAGGTCCCCTTCCACCTGCGCGGCAGCTACGCCCCGGTGACCGAGGAGGTCGAGGCGTTCGACCTGCCGGTGATCGGCTCGCTGCCCGATGGCCTGAACGGCACCTATCTGCGCAACGGGCCGAACCCGATGTCGGGTCGTTCGCCGCACTGGTTCGCCGGTGACGGCATGTTGCACGGTCTGCGGGTGCGCGACGGCAAGGCCGAGTGGTACCGCAACCGGTGGGTGCGCACCCGCACCCTCGAGGGGGCGCGCCGACGCGACCCGAACACCGGCGAGGCCGACCTCACCGTCGGTGTGGCGAACACGCACGTCGTCCGTCATGCCGGCCGCATCTTCGCCCTGGAGGAGGGGAGTCTGCCGAACGAGGTGTCGCCCGAGCTCGACACGCTCGGACCGTGCGACTTCGATGGCGCACTGCGCACGCCGTTCACCGCGCACCCACACGTGTGCCCCGAGACGGGCGAGATGCACTTCTTCGGGTACGAGCTCATCCACGCCCCGTTCGTCACGTACCACGTGCTCGACCGCGAGGGCCGACTGGTGCACACGCAGCCCATCCGTGTGGGCGGCCCGACGATGGTGCACGACTTCGCGATCAGCCGTCACTACGCGATCTTCCTCGACCTGCCCGTGGTGTTCGACCTCGAGCGAGCCATGACCGGATCGATGGCGTTCGGCTGGCAGCCCGAGTACGGCGCGCGCATCGGCCTGCTGCACCGCGACCGCGCCCGCGAGGGGGCCGAGCCGCAGTGGTTCGACGTGTCGCTGTGCTACGTGTTCCACATCATGAACGCGTGGGACGACGGCCCCGACGGCCGCTACGTGTGGCTCGACGGCGGTCGTCACGAGACGATGTGGGCGAAGGGCAACGACAAGTTCGAGCCGTCGCTGATGCACCGCTGGCGGTTCGACCTGCAGACCGGCGAGGTGAAGGAGGAGGTGCTCGACGACATCGATCACGCCTTCCCGCGCATCGACGACCGGCGCTGCGGCCTCACCAACCGCTACGGCTGGGCCGTCGCGCCGGTCGATCCCGCCGACCGGCGTCACGACGCCGCCACCGGGGTGGTGAAGTACGACCTGCAGACCGGCGCGCGCACCACGCACTCGTTCGGTGACACGTCGCTGAGCGGCGAGCCGGTGTTCGTGCCCGCGCACGCCGAGGCCGGTGAGGACGAGGGCTACCTGGTCACCTACGCCCACGACGTCGCCACCGACGTCTCGTCGTTCGTCGTGCTCGATGCGTCCGACATGTCCGCGGCACCCCTGGCCGTCGTACCGTTGCCGCAACGGGTGCCGAGGGGGTTCCACGGCAGTTGGTTCGCCGACGAGTGAGGCTCGTCGACAGAGGAGGAGCGATGCTCGATCTGAAGATCTCCGGTGGCACCGTGGTCGACGGCACGGGGGCGGCGCCCCGACGGGCCGACGTGGGTGTGGCCGAGGGCCGCATCGTCGCCGTCGGCGACGTCGACCAGCCCGCCCCGCGCACGAACGACGCCCCCGACCTGGGGGTC
>SXKB01000277.1 GCA_005778215.1 Actinomycetota bacterium
GCCGTAGGTGCGGGCGACTTCGCTCGGTGAGCGGCCCTCGACAACGACCGCGGTGATGACCAGACGAGCTTTCGACACCCGCCCACCATGTGTCCTCTATGACGCGCGACACCTGTCCTGGATGTGGTGAGACTCCACACCGTCACCCGCTCTGCGCGAAGCGCACTCACGGTCGCAACAATCGGGAGGAGCGCAGCGACGCCGCTCTGGCCGCTTGCGGCTCACCCGCTCTCCGTTTCGCCGAACTGGTCAGCGTCCCACCAGGGCCGGGCCGGGTCAACGGCTGACCAGTTCGAGTGGTGGCGGCCGACGATCCGGACGGCGGGAGTTGTGCACGTGCACGAACCGCCGCGTGTCGGGGTGCGAAAGTCTGGACAGGCGCGAGCCGCTCGAGGGCCCGGGCAAGGATCGCACCATGATGAGACTGCTCGGAGCATCACTTCTCGACGGGACCGGCGCCGAACTGCGTACTGGCGTCGCCGTCGAGATCGACGACAGGACGATCCGCTCGATCGAGTCGGACGGCTCGACACGATCGGACGCGACGACCCTCGATCTCGGTGGGTTGACGCTCATGCCCGGGCTCATCGACGCGCACGCCCACCACGGCATCGTGGAGGTGCACGACGCCGACCGCACGCCCCTGGCCGTCATCGCCGCTCGCGTGGTGGCCAACCTCGCGCGCACCCTCGATGCCGGTTTCACGACGACCCGTGAGATGGGTGGCCTCGACGGCGGGTTCGCTGCAGCGGTGGCGAGCGGCCTGGTGCCGGGCCCGCGCCTCCTGCCGTCGGGGCCACTGCTGTGCACCACGGCAGGCCATGGTGACCTGTCGCCGGCGTTCCTGCCGCACCCCACTCACTCGCACGACAGGGTGCCCGGGCTGGTGCAGAACGGTCATCCGGTCGATGGCCCCGACGCGATGCGCCAGGCCGCCCGCAACGCGTTCCGTCACGGCGCCACCCAGTTGAAGCTGTGCATCTCGGGTGGCGTGGTGTCGCACACCGACCGCATGGAGGACGTGCAGTTCTCCGTGGAGGAGATGCGGGCCGCGGTCGAGGAGGCGCGGGATCGCCAGACGTACGTCGCGGCGCACGCCCACAACGTGGCCGCCATTCGACGCGGGTTGGAGGCGGGCGTGCACAGCTTCGAGCACGGCACGTTCCTCGACGCCGAGACCGCAGCGCTGATGGCCGAGTGCGGGGCGGTGCTCGTGCCCACGCTCACCATCGCCCGGTTGTGGATGAACGACGCGTCGGCGGTGCCGCCGGAGCGACGCGACCGCGTGGCATCGCTCGAGTCGGGCATGTCGAACGCGGTGCGGCTGGCCAAGGAGTTCGGCCTCACGATGGGGTCCGGCTCCGATCTCATCGGCCCCGAGCAGACGGGCCGTGGCATGGAGATCGGTCTGAAGGCCGACCTCATCGGGGCGATGGACGCCATCGTGTCGGCCACCGCCGTCAATGCGCGGATCCTGCGCCGGCCCGATCTCGGCACCGTCGAAGTCGGGAAGCGGGCCGACCTCATCGCGGTCGACGGCGACCCGCTCGCCGAACCGTGGCTGCTCGCCGATCCCGAGCGGGTGGTCGTGGTGATCCAGGACGGCCGTGTCGTGAAGGACCGCCGCTGATGGGTCACGCCGCCGACGTCGTGACGACGTTGCTGGAACGTTGGCACGGACCAGCGTTGGGCACGATCACGGGGGTCACGGATCCGAGGCCGCATCCGGTGACAGGGCTGGTCGCCGCCACCGGGTCGTGGTGGCCGACACCGCTCGGGCCGCCACGCAGTCGTGTGGTCACCATCGACGACGCGGGCGCGGTGTCGGAGGTCGGCCCGGCCGAGGGCGGCTCGAAGTTCCCGCGCTGGTCACCTGATGGTGAACTGCTCGCGTTCGTCACCGACCGCACGCAACCGGGCGTGCACCAGTTGGCGTTCGTGTCGGCCGACGACCCGGCCGCCATCGTCGACGGGCCCGCGGTGCCTGGCTCGATCGAGGCGTTGGCGTGGTCGCCGTCGGGCGATGCGCTGCTGGCCGTGGTCGCCGGGTTCGGCGCCGAGAACGCCGGTGCGATGGCCTCGGGCCGCGTACCGGTGCGCCCGGGTGACGAGCGGAGCGGTTCCTCCCCGTCCCTCCGCTCGTACCCCGGGATCGTGCCGCACGACGAGTGGCGACGGTTGTGGGTGTTGACCGCAGGTGGCGACGCGAGGTGCGTCACGCCCGACGGACCGAACGTGTGGGAGGCGGCGTGGTGCGGCCCCGACCGGGTGGTGGCCGTGGTGAGCGACCGACCGGAGGAGGACGCCTGGTACTCGGCGCGGTGCAGCGTCCTCGACGTGCACACCGGTACGGAGGTGCGCACGTTGTGCACGAGCGAACGTCAGCTCGGTGTGCCGGCCGGGGCACCGGACGGCCGATGGGCCGCCGTCGTCGAGGCCCCGTGCAGCGACCGCACGCTGGTGTGCGGGCGTGTCCGGTTGTTCGACGCGGATACCGGCGACGAGTCGAGGCCTGGGCTCGGCAGCGACGTCACCCATCTGCACGCGGTCGACGGCGACCGGATGCTCGTTGCAGGACTCGCCGGCATGTCCACCCGCATCGTGGAGTACTCCGTGGCACGCGGTGAGGTGCGCGAGTTAATCCGTACCGACCTCACCGTGGGGCCGCGCGAGCCGGCGTGTTGGCCGACACCCGAGGGTGGTGTGGTGTTCGCCGCCGAGTCGTGGGTGCGGGCGCCGCAGATCGTCGAGGTCGGACCCGACGGCGTGTCGACGTGTCGTTGGTCGGGCGCGCATGCGGGCACGGCGGCGGTGAGCGCCGACAGCCGCGGCATCGAGGTGGTGCGCTGGACGGCACCCGACGGGTGGGACATCGAGGGGCTGTTGGCGGTGCCCGCGGGCGAGGGCCCTCACCCTCTGGTCATGTACCCGCACGGTGGGCCGGTGGCGAGCTGGCGGCAGCGGTTCCTCGGTGGCTACGCCGTGGTGCCCACGCTGCTGCAGTTGGGCTACGCGATCTTCATGCCCAACCCGCGAGGCTCGTGCGGCTACGGCTGGGACTTCGCCGATGCCGTGCACGGCGACATGGGCGGCAAGGACACCGACGACCTGCTGTCCGGCATCGACGCGCTCGTGGAACGAGGCGTGGCCGACCCCGATCGACTGGCGGTGATGGGTGGCAGCTACGCCGGCTACATGGCGGCGTGGATCGTCACCCGCACCGATCGGTTCAAAGCGTCGCTCGCCAGCGCGCCGGTGACGAACTGGATCAGCCAGCACTTCCAGTCGAACATCCCACAATGGGGCCGCCGGTTCCTGCCCGACACGGACCACTTCCCGTCGGGCGGCTATGTCGATCGGAGCCCGGTGTTCTTCGCCGATCGGGTGACCACACCGGTGTGGTTGGAGGCCGGTGCGCACGACCGGTGCTGCCCGCCCACCCAGTGCATCGAGTACCACGAGGCCCTGCGGCAGCATGGTGTGCCGACCGATCTGGTGATCTATCCCGACAAGGCGCACAGCGTGCCCACCGGCGAGTTGCTGGTCGACTACGTGCAGCGCCAGGTCGACTGGATCACACGGTGGTGTCCGCCGCGATGATCCCCTCGGCCGACGATCTGCAGGCGCTGCTCGACGACGCATGTCGCCGTCATCGCGTGCCCGGCGCCGTGTTGGGTGTCGACGCCGGCGGCACGACGTCGATCGCAGTGCACGGCGTGGGGAACGTCGTCACCGGCGAACCGATGACGGCCGACACCCTGAGCCAGGTCGCGTCGGTGAGCAAGTTGTTCACGGCACATGCGTTGCACGGTCTGCTGCTCGAGCACGGCATCGGCGTCGACACCGCCGTCAGTGCACTCGTGCCCGAACTCGCCGCGCTCGACCCTGCGATCACGATTCGACGTCTGCTCGACCACACGAGCGGTCTGCAGGGCGACCTGTGGGACGACTTCGGGGCGAACGGCGACGCGATCCCACGGTTCGCCGCCGCGTTGCCGTCCATCGGCTCGATCACTGCGCCGGGTGAGCTGTTCTCCTACTGCAACACGGGCTATGTGGCGCTGGGCCGTCTGGTCGAGGTGCTCGGTGGGTCGACCTTCGACCGGGTGATCGATCGCCGCGTCATCGCACCGCTCGGCCTCGGCCACACCACGCTGCGGCTCACGGATGCGGTGCAACATCGACTGGCCATCGGCCACGACCTGAAGGGTGACGGCACACTGGCGGCGCGCCCCTACATCAGCATGCGCTGCCTCACCCCGACGGGTGGGGTGATGTCGACCGTGCCCGACCTGTTGCGCTTCGCGCGTTCGATCCCCGCGGTGATGCGCGAGCGGTCCTCGACGAACCCGGAGCCGTGGACGGCCGGCCCCGGTTGGTGTCTCGGGATGACCGACTGCACGGGTGCCGACGGTACGTCGGTGTTCGGGCACGACGGGCTGTGGGTCGGCGCGGGCGCCTACGTGCGCGTGGTGCCCAGCCACGACGTGGTCATCGCCATGGTGGGCGCCGCGGGGCATGCCCGCACGGTGTGGCAGGACGTGTACGCGGCGCTGCTCACCGGCTTGGGGCTGGAGGGGGTGGGGTTGCCGCCGGCGGACCCCACGGTCGATGTCGACGCGGCGCGCTACACCGGCACCTATCGCCGGCTGAGCCAGGACGTGCGGGTGGAGGAGGTCGACGGGGTGCTGCAGATGACCACGGTGCCGACGGGCGTGATCGCCGCACTGTCGTCGCCCACCACGGTGCCGTTGCAGCCGCGATCCCGCGACGTCTTCCTGGCGCGAGCGTCCACCGGCGTCGACCTGCCCGTGGTGTTCCTCGGCGATGGCCAACACGCCACGTACCTGCACACCGGCATGCGAGTCGCGAAGAGGGAGCCCACATGAAGCGCGTCGGCATCATCGGCCTCGAGCACGAGACCAACACGTTCCGCTCCGCACCCACGACGCTGGCGGAGTTCACCATCACCCGCGGCGACGACCTCTTGGCCGAGCGCGGGCGCCGCACGTACGCAGGCGGCATGTTCGACGGCATCGATGCGATCGGCGCCGAGGCCGTACCGCTGGTGATCGCCGCGGCACAACCATCGGGGCCCATCGCTGCCGACGCGTACGCCGCGATCAAGGCCGAGCTGCTGACCGCCGTGCGCAGCGTGCCGCTCGACGCGGTCGTGGTGCAGTTGCACGGCGCCGGCGTCGCGCAGGGTGTCGACGACGTGGAGGCCGACCTCGGCGCAGCGCTGCGCGCGGCGCTCGGGCCGGACATGCCGATCGTGGGCAGCCTCGATCTGCATGCGAATCTCACGCCCGCCACCGTGGAGCACTGGACCGCGCTGAGCTGCGTGAAGTTCTATCCGCACACCGACATGTACGAACGGGGGCGGGAGGCCGCGGAGTGGCTGGCCCGCGTGTGGGCCGGCGAGCAACTGCAGACCAGGGTGCGACCGCTGCCCTGGCTGCTGCTGCCCACGGCCACCTCGGTCGACGGCACCGCGGCCGCCATCGAGTGCTGCGACGCGGCCGAGCTCGAGCCGGGGGTGCTCGACGCCACCTTCGTGCACGGCTTCCCGCTGGCCGACGGCCCGCAGGTCGGTGCCTCGGTCCTGGTCACCACGGTGGCGGGTCAGGCCGACGCCGAGGCCGTTGCGCAGCGGCTCGCCGCGGAGGTGTGGCCACTGCGCGAGCGGTGTCACGTGGAGATGTTCGAGATCGCCGAGTCGGTGCAGGTGGCCCTCGACCGGATGGCGGCCGACGACGATCCCCGCCCGGTGGTGATCGCCGAGACGAGCGACAATCCCGGCGGCGGCGGCGTGGGCGACGGCACCCACCTTTTGCGCGCGCTGCTCGACGCGGGCGCGCCTGCCGTGTTCGCTGCCATCGTCGACCCGGTGGTGGCCGCAGCGGCCCACGAACACGGCGTGGGTGCCGTGCTCGACGTGTCGCTCGGCGGCCGGCTGGATCCGACGAGCGGTGGGCCGATCGACGCGCAGGCCAGGGTGCTGGCCCTGGGCGATGGCGCGTACGAGCTGCGTGGTGTCGGATGGCAGATCCGACTCGGACCCAGCGCATTGCTGCGCGTCGCGACGGTCGACGTGGTGGTGACCTCGGGGAACCAGCAGGTGTTCGACGACGGACCGTTCACGATGGTCGGGGTCGACGTACGGCAGCGTCCGTTGGTGGCGCTGAAGAGTGCGAACCACTACCGGGAGTACTACCGGCGTGTGTCGAAGGCGATCGTGCCGGCGCTCGGGCCCGGACTGTCGCACCAGTCCACCACGCTGCCGTGGGAGCGGGTGCGACGACCGGTGTGGCCGCTCGACCCGGTGGTCGACGTCGCGGTCGCCCGCACATGAGCGCATCGGCCTTTCGCCAGATCCACCTCGACTTCCACACGTCGCCACTCATCGGCGACGTGGCGGCCGATTGGGATGCGGAGCAGTTCGCCGACACGTTGGAGGCGGCACGGGCGGAGTCGGTCACGCTGTTCGCGACGTGTCACCACGGCCTCGCGTACTACCCGTCGAAGGTGGTCCCGGTGCACCCGGCGCTGGAACGCGACCTGCTCGGGGAGCAGTTGGCGGCGCTGCGGCGCCGCGGCATCGCGACACCCGTGTACGTGACCGTGGGATGGAACGTGTCGGCCGCAGAACGGCATCCGGAGTGGCTGCAGGTACGCCTCGACGGCACGCTCGTGCGGCCACCTGCGACGGATGCACCATGGGGCAACTGGCCCTCGATGTGCCTCAACGGTGGATACGCCGACGAGCTCGAGGCCGTGGTGGCCGAGCTGCTCGACGGGTACGAGCTCGACGGGTTCTTCTTCGACATCGTCCGCTACGACATCGGCGCATGCGCGTGCGGTGTGTGCCTGCCGGAGCTGCGCGCCTTCGCGCGCAGCGAGGGTGGCTCGATCACGGATGATGCACTGCGACGACGGTTCCACGACCTGGTGGTGCGTCGTTGGATGCGGCGCATGTCGGCATTCGTCCGCGCCCGCCGACCGGACGTGGGCATCTTCTACAACTCGCGGTGGGGCATGCACCTGCTCGACGAGCTCGACGCCTACACGCACCTCGAGGTGGAATCGCTGCCCACCGGCGGGTGGGGGTACGGCTTCTTCCCGCTGTGGGCCCGGTTCGCGCGCACGCTCGGCCTGCCGTTCCTGGGGATGACCGGACGGTTCGCGCTCAGCTGGGCCGACTGGGGTGGGTTGAAGCATCCCGACGCACTGCGCTACGACGCGGCACAGGTCCTTGCGGCCGGCGGGCGGGTGTCGGTGGGCGATCAACTGCCCAGCCGCGGGCGGCTGGAGCCGGCGGTGTACCGGGTGATCGGCGAGGTGTTCGATGCCGTCGAGCGCGCGCAGCCCTACTGCGACGGCGCGACGGCAGTGCCGGAGGTGGCGATCCTGGTGCAGCACCCCGATCGCTATCGGCGAGGGCGCGGCTCGGGCAGTGACCATCTCGATGGCTGCGGGCGGATGTTGCTGGAACTGCACCACGACTTCGACGTCGTCACCCCGGCCACGCTCACGCCGGGGCGGTACGACGTGCTGGTGGTGCCCGATGCCGGCCCGGCCGACGAGCACACCGGTGCGCTGCTGCGGCAGCACGTCGAGGCCGGCGGCGGTCTGCTGTTCACACATGAGGCCCTCACCGATGCCGACGGCGAGTTCGTGCTGGGCGACCTGGCAGGGGTGCGGCGACTCGGCCGGACCACCACGAGCCCCGACTTCTACCGGGTGACCGACCACCGGTTGGCGGCGCGCGCCGTGGAGCTCGACTTCCCGTACACGTTCTACAAGGGCGGGGTACGCGTGTCGGCGCTGCCCGGCACCGAGGTGCTCGCCACGGCGGTGCCGAGCCACTTCGACCGCTCGCCGGAGCACTTCTCGTCGCACTTCATCACTGCGCCGCTCGGTGGCCCGGCCGGGGAGGCAGCAGGCACGCCGGCGATCACACTCGCGGGCCGCGTGGCATACGTGCACGGCCCGGTGTTCGGGGTGCACGAACGGTTCGGGCACGTGCACCATCGGCAGTTGGTCGGCAGGGTGCTCGACCTGCTCCTGCCGCAGCCCGCGGTGAGTACCGACGCACCGAGCACCGCCACGGTCGTGCGCCACCGGCAGGGCGACCGCGACGTCGTGCACATCGTCAACTATCACGCCGAACGCCGACCACCCGGTCACATCGAGGCGCTGGGTGAGCCGATCCCGCTGCACCAACTGCGAGTGTCGATCCGCACCGATGCGCCGCCGAGCACCGCGTTCACGGTGTTCGGCGGTGACGAGCTCGACGTGGCGTTCGACGGCACCCACGCCTCGGTGACCGTGCCGAAGGTGTTGGTGCACGAGTTGATCGTCTTCGAACGCTCGAGTTGAACGCGGTCAGGGGGTGTTCCAGCGCAGCAGCCACGCGGCGATGCGCGCCGCCACGTCGAGAACGGTCGCCGGCGGCCCTGCCGTGACGAAGCCGTGCGGCATACCCGGATACACCACCAGCTCGCACGTGACCCCGTGGTGGACGAGCGCCTGGTACCAGTGATCGGCCTGGCTGACGGGCACTCGCCGGTCCTCGCCACCATGGAGCACGAGCGTGGGTGTGCCGACCTCGGCGACACGACGCACAGGCGAGCGCAGGTCCGCCGAGTCGACCTCACCGACCTCGCGCGCGCACAGCACCGGACCCATGTCGCTGGTGGCGGAGAACGTGCGCAGGTCGACCGGAGCGCCGCCGAGGGCGGCCGCCCGGAACTGGCGCGTGACCGTGGTGAGCGCCGCGGCGAGCAGCCCGCCGTAGCTGTAGCCGGTGACGGCCAGACGAGCAGGATCGGCCACGCCGGCGGCGATGCAGCGGTCGACGACCGCGAGCACGTCGTCGACGTCGGCACTGCACCATCCACCTGCCGGCTCCAGCCCGCGATACCAGTCGGTGCCGTACCCGTCGCTGCCGCGGACGTTCGGCAGTACCACGTGCCAGCCTGCGGCGGCGAGCAACAGCCGGTGGAGGTTCCCCTGGCCGAGCGCGCCGTTCGAGACGTTGTGCGGACCTCCGTGGAGGTCGACGAGCAGCGGTGCCGGCGCGCTGCCGGCGTGGCGTGACCGCAGCAACCAGCCGGGGACGTCGCCGTCGAGTTCCTCCACCGTCCAGGGCACGTCGATCAGGTCGTGCGGCCACGGCTCACCGTCGAGCCGTCGCAGCCGGCCGGGTGTGTGCGCCGTCGCTTCGGTGACCACCACCGAGCCGCTGCGGGCGTCGGCACCGGTGACCACGGTGAGCAGGTCGGTGTGTGCGGCCGGTACGTCGTCGCCGAGTCGGCCGCTGAAGAGCCGGCTCACGCCTCGGTCGTTCGCCGTGCACCACACCACGCCGTCGTCGACCGCGGGTCGTGCACCGGGATATGCCGGCATCCCGAGCGTGACGTTTCGGTCGAACCCGGGGAACACCCGCGTGCTCGAGCCGTCGCGCAGCACGCGCAGTTCGGTGTGGCACGGTCCGCTCTCGCCGCCTGCGTACAGGGTGCTCCCGTCGTGGAGCGCGAGCGGCACGGCAGCGCGCTCCCACTGGCCGTGCTCGGTGAGCTGTGTGAGCTCGCCATCGAGCGCCAGACACCACAGGTCCCACCGCCACGAGCGATCGTCGTGCGGCAGTGTGACCAGCAGCCGATCGGGTGCGGCCCAGGCCACGTCGCCGACGGTTCGTCGGGGGTCGAGCACGGTACGGTGCTGGCCGGTGCCGAGGTCGATCACCACCACGGCCGCCGACGCCGGAGTGCGGCCCTCGCCGTCGCGCAGATAGGCCGCACCCGACGCGACCACCGACCGCGCCGCGACCGCGGGCACGGTGACCACCGCGGCGAGCGAACGTCCGTCGGGCGACCAGGCGAACTGGCGAACCGGCTCGGTGAGCCGGGCGACCGGATGGCCATCGGGCCAGCGCACCACCTGATCGACGCCGTCCGCATCGGGTCGGATGAACAGCAGTTCGTCCGACACCGGCGACCAGCGCGGGTGACGATCGGACGGGCCAGCCGACTCGTCGTCGCCGACCCGGACCCGACGGTCCCACCGATCGAGACCGATGTCGGCGCGGGTGATCACGCACGCCACGGCGCCGGCATCGAACCGCAGCACGGGGTCGGACGGCACTGCGGCCGTCAGCACCCCGTGCGCGAGTTCCATGTGCAGTTCGTAGCAGCTCAGGATTCGGGCATCGGCACGGCGTCGCCCTGATACACGAACTTCGCGGCAGCGGCGTCGTACACCGCCTTCGTGTACGTCACGTTCGGCTGACGACCGGCGGTCCAGTCGAGCGAGTTCGTGAGGGCGGCCGTGTCCTCGGCACTCGCGGTGAGCGATGCCATCATCGTGTCTCGGTCGATGGCACCGGGCGAGTCGGCGAGCATGATCTCGAGTGCGAGGAACGTGCTGCACACGTCGAGCTGCGCGGCGAGTTCACCGATGTTGCCGGGGGCGGGGAAGCCGACCGCGGCGTACTTGTCGAGGCACTCCTGTGCCTTCGGGCCGAGCTTGGCGGGGTCGGTCTCGAACGTGTCGAGGGCTGCCGACCAGCCGGCGGCGAGCACGTTGGCCATCTGCGCGGCCGGCGGGTTCATCGTGCCCATGGCGCCGAACTCGTTGTTGGTGTTGACCACCCACGTGGGCGTGATGCCCTGCTTGTCGGCCTCGGTCATCATCAGCACGACCGGGATGAAGCCGGTGGCCAGGTTGAACACGGCGGTGACGTTGTCGGTCTTGAACTGGAGCACGGCGTTCGGCAGCTCGCTGAGCGCAGCGCCCTCGTCGGCGCTGGAGCGGATGCACGTGCCTTCGAACGCCGACACCGTGGCGCCGGCCGCCTCGAGTGCGGGCTTCAGGGCGTTCTCGAACACCGCGGTCTGTGCGTCGCAGCCGGGGTAGATGACGCCCACCGACGTGCCCTCACCGACCACGCCCTCGTTCACGGCGAGGTCCACCGTGGCGAGTGCGGCGCGATCGAACGTCGCCGCCTGCGCGTTGAGGAAGCCCGGCCACGCATCGAGGTTGTCCTGGGTGACGCCGGTGAACCCGCGACCGAAGACCACCTTGCCCGCCTCGGTGGCGCAGGTGTTCAGGATCTCGTCGTTGGTGCCGACGACCACGTCGGCCACCTGGTCACCCTTGAAGAACTTCTCGCAGCGCTCCTGGTTCACCACGTCGCTCGGCACGTCGCCGGTGGGTGCCGTGTAGGTGATGGGCACGATGGTGTGGCCGGCGATGCCACCGGCCGCGTTGTAGCTGTCGATCAGGGCGACGTAGTAGTCCTCGGGGAGCAGGTTCGTGTTCTGCCCCTTCACGCCGTACTTCTCGCGGGTGGCGTTGATGTCACCGCTGGAGAGGTTGAAGCCGAACAGCAGGTCGGCCGGCGGGCCGGGATCGGCCGTGGTGGTCGGCGCGACCGTGTCGTCGGGCACCGTGGTGTCGGCGGCACTGGTCGGGGCAGCGGTGCTGGCGGTGGTGCCCTCGGTGTCGCCGCCCGACGTCCCACACGCGGTGAGCAGGAGGGCGAGCGAGACGGCCGTGGCGATCCGGTGGTGACGCAGGGTGCGGCTCATTCCGCCATCCTCCTCGTTGGACGATCGCCGTGCCTTGGTGAAACTGACGAAAGATGCCACGTCGTTCGGTGGCACCGCCCGAATGCCAGCATGACGGCCATGGGGTCGAATGGGCCGATGCAGGCGGTGACGTTCCGGTACCGGCGACAGCCGGGTGAGGGGCCGGTGCTGATGGTGTCGGGATTCGTGCAGGGTGGCCGTTCGGCGCGTGAGCTGCACCCGGTCGGCGACACCGAGGTCGTGGCGCGCACCTGGGAGCTCCCCGACGACTACCTGGGCACGTATCTGTTCTGGGTGGGCAAGGAGGGAGTGGAGCCGCCCGAGGCGTTCGAGGAGTTGCTGCCGTTCCTGTACGGCGATGCCGGACGACCGGTGCCCGATCCCGACAACGACGACCGGTTCGTGTACCCGGTGGATCCCGAGCATCCGGGCGAGCCGTTCGTGCAGAGCATCGTGCGCATGCCGGCGAGCATCCCGGAGCCCCTGGCAGGCGCCCCGCTGCTGGGCACACTCGCCGAGCACCGCATCGCCAGTGCACTGCTCGGCGACGAGCGGCGCGTCTGGGTGCACGAGAGCATCGGCATCGAGCCGGACGGCCCCGAACCGGCGCTGATGGTGGTGTTCGACGGTGGCATCTACGCGCACCTGCTGCACACGCCCGAACAGGTCGACGCGCTGGTCGCGGCGGGCGAGTTCCCGCCGACCGTGACGCTGTACTGCCACTTCGCCGACGATGCCGCGCGCAATGCCGAACTGCAGTGCCGCGACGACTTCGCCGCGTTCGTCGCCGACGAACTCGTGCCGTGGGCAGCGCAGCGGTGGCGGTTCACCACCGACCCGCAGCGCACCGTCGTCGCCGGATCCAGCCTCGGTGGCCTCGGCGCGACCTGGATGGCGTTCACGCACCCCGATCGGTTCGGCAACGTCATCGCGCAGAGCCCCAGTTACTGGTACCACCCCCAGCATCCGGAGCAGACGAACTGGCTGGCCGAGCGGTGGCCTGCCGAGGGGCCGACCTCGGTGCGTTGCTACGTGGAGATGGGCGACCTGGAACAGCAGGACGACGCACGGCACTTCGTCGACGTGGTCACCCGGCACGGCAATGACGCCACGTTCGAGCGGTACTGCGGCGGACACGACTTCCTGGCGTGGCGGTCGACGTTCCCTCGCGCGCTGCGGTGGACGGGCGAGCGCATCGGCGCGCGGTAGTCAGCTGTTGCGGCCGCGGCTGGCCACGGGCCAGTGATCGACCACCTCGCCGCGTTGCACCACCGTGAGTTCGTCGACGAGGTTCACCACCACGCACGAGTGGTTCGGCACCACGGCGATCACGTCGCCGACGCGGGGGCGGGGGCCGGTGGTCCAGGCGACGCAGTGGTGTTCGCTCAGCGATCGCAGCTCGGCGTCGGGATAGGCGGGCAGCAGGCCGTGCCCCTTCGCCCAGGCCGGCCGGTCGGCGGCGATGGCCTTCGAGCCGGTGTCGAGCACGAAGCGGCCATCGGCGTGGCTGGCCACCACGGTGGCGGCGACGGCCATGGCCACCTCGCTCATCGCTGCGGTGCCCAACTGCACCTGCTGTGCATCCTGGAACACGTACGTGCCGGGGCGTTCGTCGGTGACCGGGTGGCGGGCCGAGTGCAGCGCGGTCGGTGTGGAACCGGCGCTCAGGACCGACGGTTCGAACCCGGCGGCTGTCAGCAGTTCGGCCGCAGCGGCGAGGGTGCGCACCTCGTCGTCGCCGGCGTCGGGCGCCGCATCGCAGGTCGCGTACCCGTGCCCGCCGAAGGTGAACGCACCGCGCACGTCGAGCCCCGCGTCGGATGCCGCCCGCGCGATGGCCAGCACGTCGCCGACGGCGATGCCCGAGCGGTGCAGGCCCGGGTCGAGCTCGATGAGCACGGGAAGGGGTCGTGCGGCGCCCGCCACGGCGGCGCCGAGCGCGGCAGCTGCCTCCACCGATTCGACGCCCACCATCAGCGAGACGCGCTCGTGCAGCGCCCGCAGCCGCCGGGCACGGTCGGGCCGGCCGGCCCACACCGGATAGGCCTGGAACAGCTCGTCGAACCCCGCGTCGGCCAACGCCTCGGCCTCGCCGAGCGTCGCCACGGTGAGGCCCACCACGCCCGCGGCCACTTGACGCTGGATGATCGGCACGCATTTGCTGGTCTTGGTGTGCGGGCGCAACCCGACCCCGCGATCGCGCATCCGGGCCGCCCACGTGGCGATGTTCCGTTCGAGCACGTCGAGGTCGACCACCACCGTCGGGGTGTCGATGCCCTCGGGGAGCGTGATGGCGAAGGTGTCGGGGTCGTTCATGTGGCGGGTCCTGATCGTTCGATGGCGATGTCGCGGTCGCCGAGGTACGCGGCCACCACCACAGGATGGTGCGCGACCTCGGTCGGGGTACCGACCGTCACCACCTGGCCTGCCACCATCGCCACCATCCGGTCGGCGAGGCGGCTGAGCATCGGGAGGTCGTGCTCGATGACGATCATCGTGCAGTCGAGCTCACGTCGCAACGAGCGCAGCACGGGCACCAGGGCCTCGACTTCTCGCTGCGCGAGGCCCGCGGCCGGTTCGTCGAGCAGCACCACCTTCGGGGCGAGTGCCGTGATGCAGGCGAGTTCGCAGATGCGTCGGGTGCCCGTGGAGAGCTCCTTCAGCTGATGGTCGAGATAGGCGCCGAGCCCGAACCGTTCGGCCAGCGCGATCGCGCGCTCGGTCCGTCGGCGCTCGGGGCGGCTCCACCCGAGCATCGCCGACCGCACCCGCGTCGGTTCGGCGCGTTCGAACGCCGTGGCGATGCACTCGACGACGGTGAGCGTGGGGAACAGCGGCGAGTTCTGGAACGTGCGGACGATGCCCTCGTGGGCGCGGTGCGCGGGTCCGAGTGCCGTGATGTCGCGGCCCTCGAACTCCACCGTGCCGGCGTCGGGCCGGTTTCATGTTGCGGGGGAACCTGGACACCCGGCTGAAGAAGTTACGCGAGGGCCAGTTCGACGCGATCGTGCTCGCCGCGGCCGGGCTTCGTCGATTGGATTGGGGGCATGAGATCAC
>SXKB01000278.1 GCA_005778215.1 Actinomycetota bacterium
GCCCGAACGGGGCCGGCAAGAGCACGATGTTCAAGGCCATCTGCGGACTCGTCAACCACGAGGGCGTGGTGGAGGTGAACGGGGTGCACTGCCACGACCATGCCGACCGCATGGACCTGGCCTACATCCCGCAGCGCAACGACAGCGACCTCCACTTCCCCATCACGGTCGGCGAACTGGTGCTGGCCGGCCGACGCCGATTCCGCCGCTGGTATGCGCGCCCCACCGCCGGTGACCGCGCGGCCGCGAGCGCCGCGCTGGCGCGGGTGAACCTGGCCGACACCGAGGACAGTGCACTCACCGAGCTGTCGGGCGGGCAGCTGCAACGCGCCTACGTCGCCCGCGCACTGGCGCAGGAGGCGTCGGTGGTGCTGCTCGACGAAGCACTCAGCGGCGTCGACCAACCGAGCACGCTCGAACTGCTCGACGTGTTCGAGTCGCTCGCGGCACAGGGCACCACGCTGCTCATCGCCACCCACGACCTCGCACTGGCGCGTCGACGGTTCAGCCGGTGCCTGGCCGTGAACGGCACGTTGCGCGCCGACGGCGCACCCGGCGAGGTGCTCACCGGCGAGGCCCTCGAGTCGACGTTCGGATCGCGGGGTCACCATGCACTGGCTGATTGATCCGTTCCGCGCCGACTTCATGCAGCGCGCGTTCATCGCCGCCATCATCATCGGCGTGGTGGCACCAGTGGTGGGCACCTGGGTGGTGCTGCGCCGCATGGCGAACCTCGGCGATGCGATGTCGCACGGCACCCTCGCCGGCGTGGGCATCGCGTACGCCGCCGGCGTGAACGTGCTGTTCGGCGCGATGGGCGCCGGTCTGCTCATCGCCGTGCTGTTGCTGGCGTTCAGCTCGAACCGTCGCCTCGGTCAGGAGACCATCATCACCGTGCTCGGCACGGCGTTCTTCGCCCTGGGCGTGGTGGTGATCTCACGGCTCGACACCGGGGTGGAACTCACCCACTTCCTGTTCGGTCAGGTACTCACCGTGCAGTGGGGCGACATCTGGCTGAACCTGGCGCTCGGCGGTGGCGCCGTGCTGGTGGTGGCGCTGCTGTTCGGCGAGTTGCGGCTGGCGACGTTCGACCACGTGCAGGCCGAGCAGGTGGGCGTGCGCGTCGAACTCGTGCAGGCCGTGCTGGTGATGCTGCTGGCCGTCGTCGTGGTCATCAGCCTCCGCGCGGTCGGCACCGTGATGACGGTGACCATGCTGGTCACCCCTGCCGCCACGGCGCGACTCATCGCCCGCGACCTGAAACGGATGACCCTGTGGGGTGTGGGGTTCGGTGTCAGCGAGGGCGTGGTGGGCCTGATGATCGCCTACCACCTCAGTTCGGCGCCGGGGGCCACCATCGGCCTCGTCGCGGCGGCCGTGTTCGCCATCGTGTTCGCCATCACGTTGCCGCGTCGGATGCCGCACCACCATCGCCCGCTCGACTGACCAGCGACGCAGCGAGCCAGGTGCTGATGGGCACCGAGGCGATGAGCCCGATGCTGCCCACCAGGGTGCGCACGATCTCGATGGCCACGTCCTCGCCCGTCGCCGCCTCACCCACCGAACGGCCGGTCTGGCTGAACAGCAACAGCAGCGGCAGCGCCGCGCCGGCGTAGGCGAGGAACAGCGTGTTCACCGTGGACGACACGTGGTCGCGGCCCACCACGATGGCCC
This sequence comes from Actinomycetota bacterium, assembly GCA_005778215.1. Taxonomy (GTDB): domain Bacteria; phylum Actinomycetota; class Acidimicrobiia; order Acidimicrobiales; family Ilumatobacteraceae; genus UBA668. Next base: position 1,675 of record SXKB01000278.1, read on the forward strand.
TCCGGTACAGCTCGGTGGTCGTTGCGTCCGGCACCGTGGCACGCAGCGCACCCACGGCCGACACCTGGGTGACGGTGACGTCGTCGAGCACGCCGAGCGAGCCGATCACGATGCCGGCCAGCAACAGCCCGCGCATGTCGAGGCGCACACCGAGCGCGTCGAGGAACAGTGCGTTCTCGTCGCTCAGCCCGGTGAGCGTGGCCATCTCGATGAACACCCAGGCGAGCAGCCCCGTGAGCGCGAGCGACATGAGTGTGCTCAGCAGGGCCACGTTGGTGGCCGCGTTAAAGCCGTGGGCCAGGTACAGCGACGCGTAGGCGATGATGCTCGCCCCCACGATGGCCACGAGCACCGGGTTCGAACCCTCGAGCAGTGCGGGGAGCACGAAAGCCACCAGCACGATGACGCTCACCGCCAGGCCGGCGAGCGCCCCGAGCCCCTTCCATCGCCCGAACACCAGCACGGCGAGGCAGAACAGCACGACCAGCACGGCCAGCGCGCCGGACCGCTGGTAGTCGAGGAACGAGTACAACTCGGTGCCGTCGTCGGCCACGTCGCGCGCCAACACCAGTTCGTCGCCCGTGGTGGGCACGCGACCCTCGCCCGCGGTGACGGCCAACTCCAGGGTGACGGTCTGGCCGGAGGTCGGCCCGCTGGTGATCAGCAGCGAGAGCGAGCGGCAGTCGACGAGATCGCTGGCCTCGGTGCCGGCGCACGGCTGCACCGTGACGCCCACCACCTGTGCCTGCACGCGATCGCCGCTGTCGTAGGCGATGGGCCGGTCGTCGCCCGGCCACAGCAACAGCAGCCCGAGCAGCGTGGCCACGCCCCACGCCACCACCGCCACCCACACCGTCCGCTCGACGCGGGGCCCGAGATTCCAGTCGTGATCGCCATGGAGATGATGGTCGTGCGCACCCACGATGCCACCGTAGGCCCAGGGTTTCGCCGATGTGTCGATTTGGGGCATGATGTGGCACGCCAATGGGGGCTCTGGATCCGTAAGGGGGATCACTGGTGAAAATCTCTGTCACCGTCAACGGCACGGTTCACGAGAGCGATGTCGAACCGCGCACCTTGCTCGTGCACTACGTCCGCGAGGTGCTCGGTCTCACGGGTACCAACATCGGCTGCGACACGTCGTCGTGCGGCGCCTGCAGCCTGCACGTCAACGGTGAGGCCGTGAAGAGTTGCACGATGCTCGCCGTGCAGGCCGATGGCCAGTCCATCACCACCATCGAGGGGCTCGCCGTCGACGGCGAGATGCACCCGATGCAGCAGGCGTTCATGGAGAACCACGGTCTCCAGTGCGGTTACTGCACTCCCGGCATGGTGATGGCCGCGACCAGCCTGCTCAAGGAGAACCCGAACCCGACGGAGGAAGAGGTCCGCATCGGCCTCGAGGGCAACCTGTGCCGTTGCACGGGCTATCACAACATCGTCAAGTCCGTGCTGGCCGCGGCGGCGAAGTAACCACACATCCGACAACTTGAAGGTACTGGGGGTACCTGCATGACCGTCACCGACGATCGTCCGGCTTCCGTGTTGGGGACACGGCGGCTCCGGAAGGAAGATCCGGCCCTGCTCACCGGCGAGGCCAAGTACACCAACGACCTCGACCTGCCGGGTGCGTTGCACCTGGCGGTGCTGCGCAGCCCGTACGCACACGCGCGCATCATCAGCGTCGACACCAGCGCCGCCGCCACGTCGCCCGGCGTCGTCGCCGTGTACAGCGGCGCCGACCTGGCCGACACGTGGGGCGCGCCGATGCCCAGTGCGTGGGCCGTCACCGCCGACATGAAGAACCCGGCGCACTATCCGCTGGCCTCCGGCAAGGTGTGCTACGTGGGCGACGGCGTCGCCTGCGTGCTGGCCACCAGCGACGCCGCGGCCCGCGATGCGCTCGACCTCATCGACGTGCAGTACGAGCCGCTGCCCGCCGTGGTCGACCTCGAGGACGCGCTCAGCGACCGTGTGGTCATCCACGAGGATCTCGGCACGAACAGCAGCTACACGTGGGACCTGAAGATCGAGGGCCACGAGGGCCAGGTCGACGAGGCGTTCGCGAACGCGGCCTACACCGTGCGCGAGCGGTTCGTGCAGCAGCGTCTCATCCCGATGGCGATGGAACCCCGTGCGGTGGCCGCCGTGCCGCAGCCGTTCGGTGGCGACATGGTGCTGTACAGCGCCACGCAGGTGCCGCACATCCTGAAGGTGATGGTGGCCCTCACGCTCGGCATCCCCGAGCACCAGATGCGGGTCATCGCCCCTGCGGTGGGCGGCGGCTTCGGCAGCAAGCTCGACGTGTACGCCGAGGAACTGCTGTGCGTGGCCCTGGCCCGCAAGCACAAGGTGCCGGTGCGGTGGGTGGAGGAGCGCGGCGAGAACACCGTCGCCACCATCCACGGCCGCGGGCAGATCCAGCACGTCGAGCTGGCCGCCGACGCCGACGGCAAGCTCACCGCCGTGCGCATCCGTATCCTCGCCGACATGGGCGGCTACCAGCAGCTCATCACCGCCGGCATCCCCATCCTCGGTGCGTTCCTGTACGCCGGCGTGTACGACCTGCCGCACGCATACGACTTCAGCTGCACCGGCGTGTACACCACGCTCACGCCCACCGACGCCTACCGCGGTGCCGGTCGGCCCGAGGCCACGTACGCGATCGAGCGTGCGATGGACGTGCTGGCCGACCAGATGGGCATCGACCCGATGGACCTGCGCAAGCGCAATTTCATCCGCAAGGAGCAGTTCCCGTACACCGCGTTCACCGGGCTCACCTACGACTCGGGCGACCACCTCGCCGCAGCGGAGATGGCGGCCGAGTTGGCCGACTACGCCGGAGTGCGGGCCCGCCAGGCCACGCAGAACGTGCCCGGCGCCACCAAGCTGCTCGGCATCGGCCAGGCGAGCTACTTCGAGATGTGCGGCCTCGCCCCGTCCCGCGTGCTCGCCTCGCTGAACTACTCGGCCGGCGGCTGGGAAGCGGCAACGGTGCGCGTGCTGCCCACCAACAAGGTGCAGGTGGTCACGGGCACGGCGCCGCACGGCCAGGGTCACGAGACGGCGTGGAGCATGATCGTGGCCGATCGTCTGGGCATCTCCCCCGACGACGTCGACGTGCTGCACAGCGACACCGCCATCGCCCCGCTGGGCCTCGACACCTACGGCTCGCGTTCGCTGCCCGTCGGCGGCGTGGCCATTGCGATGGCGTGCGACAAGGTGATCGACAAGGCGAAGAAGATCGCCGCCCACCAGTTGGAGGCCAACGAGGACGACCTCGACTTCGTCGGTGGTTCGTTCACCGTGAAGGGGTCGCCCGACCGCACGATGCCGCTCGCGGCCATCGCGTTCGAGGCGTTCACGGCACACAACCTGCCCGACGGCCTCGAGCCGAACCTCGAGGCACAGGTCACCTACGACCCGCCGAACTTCTCGTGGCCGTTCGGCACGCACATCTGCACCGTCGAAATCGACACCGAGACGGGGCAGGTCGACGTGCTGCAGTACGTGGCCGTCGACGACTGCGGCAACCAGGTGAACCCGCTCATCGTCGAGGGCCAGGTGCACGGCGGTGTCGTGCAGGGCATGGCCCAGGCGCTCTACGAGGAGGCCGTGTACGACAGCGATGGCACGTTGAAGAACGCCAGCCTCGCCGAGTACCTGGTGCCCGCCGCGAGCGACGTGCCCAACATCACCCTCGGCCACACCGTCACCCCCTCGCCCACCAACCCGTTGGGCGTGAAGGGCATCGGTGAGGCCGGCACCATCGGCTCGGCACCCGCCGTGATGAATGCCGTCATCGACGCCCTCAGCAGCCTCGGTGTCAGCGACATGCCGATGCCCGCAAGTCCCCACAACGTGTGGAAAGCCATCCAGTCAGCCCAGCAAGGAGCCAGCAAGTGATCCCCGCAGCATTCGACTACGTCCGGGCCGGGTCGGCCGCCGAGGCCATCAGCCTCATCGGTCAGCACGGCGACGAGGCCAAGTTCCTCGCCGGTGGCCACAGCCTGCTGCCGCTCATGAAGCTCCGGCTCGCTGCGCCCAGCGTGCTGGTCGACATCGGCCGCGTCACCGACCTCAGCTACATCCGCGACGCCGGTGACCACATCGCCATCGGCGCCCTCACCCGGCACATGGACGTCGAGACCAGTGCGGTGCTGAAGGAGCACGCCCCGCTGCTGGCCCACGCGGCCAGCCACGTGGGCGACCCGCAGGTGCGGCACCGCGGCACCATCGGTGGCTCCATCGCCCACGCCGATCCGGCCAGCGACCTGCCCGCCACCACGTTGGCGCTCGGTGCCACCTACGTCGCGCAGGGCCCGAACGGCACCCGCGAGATCGCGGCCACCGACTTCTATCAGGGCTTCCTCGAGTCGGCGCTCGCGCCCGACGAGATGCTCACCGAGATCCGTGTGCCGAAGATGGGCGGCGCCGGGTGGAGCTTCCAGAAGTTCAACCGCCGCGCGCAGGACTGGGCCATCGTCGGTGTGGCGGCGTGGCGTGGCAGCAACGGCTCCGGTGTGGCACTGGTCAACATGGGCAGCACGCCCATCCTGGCGACCAGCGTGTCGAACGCACTCGCACAGGGTGCGTCGGTCTCCGACGCCGCACAGTTGGCCGCCGAGGAAGCCGAGCCGCAGAGCGACCTCAACGCCAGCCCCGAGTACCGCGTGCACCTCGCCAAGGTGCTCGTCCGGCGTGCCCTGGAGGAAGCCGGCAAGTAACGGCACGGCAACAGACGTGCAGCCGTGAAGTGACGGCGGCACGAAGGCTGGGTAGCCTCGTCGTCCATGTCGACGGCAACGGACGCACCCACCTTCGTGCCGCCGTCGCCGCGTCCGGGCCTCGGCACGGTGGTGCCGTACGAGTGGTTCCGGCCCGTGCGCATCGGTCTGATGTGGACGTATCTCGTCGGCTATCTGCTGTGGTTGAAGTACCGCGGCCTCACCGTCGACCGGGTGTCGGTGGCGATCGCTGTGGCGATCTTCCTGGTGTGCGCGTTCGTCGGTCGCACCTGGCGCACCTGGGGCGTGCTGCTGGTCGACTGCGTCGCGTACTGCACCATGTGGGTGGCCTACGAGAAGACCCGCGGCGCCGCCGACGACGGCGTGTCGATCTTCGGGTTGTTCACGGTGAAGTTCCCGTTGCAGGTCGAGACGTTCCGCAACGTCGACCGGTTCATGTTCTTCGGGCACGACCCCAACGTGGTGCTGCAGGACCACTTCTGGGAGCGCACCGTCCGCTGGTACGACGTGGTGGCCGGCACCACGTACATGACCCACTTCGTCTTCCCGATGATCGTGATGGCGGTGCTGTGGGCCACCAGTCATCGCCAGTGGGTGCGATTCATCAAGCGGTTCGCCACGCTGCTCGGCGTGGCGTGCTTCCTGTTCGTGGTGATGCCCACGGTGCCGCCGTGGATGGCCGGCGATCCCGACTGGGGTTACAACCTGTTCCACGAGCTGCACCGCAATGCGGGCCGCGGCTTCTACCACATCGGTTTCGAGAGCTTCCGCGACGGCTACAAACTCGCGCTCAGCAACGGCAACGGCGTGGCGGCGATGCCCTCGCTGCACGCCTCGTTCGCGCTCATCGTTCCCGCGTTCTTCCTGCCGTGGATCCGTCCGAAGTGGCTGAAGGCGTTGGTGTTGTTGTTCCCTGTCGTGATGCTCGCCTCGTTGGTGTACCTGGCCGAGCACTGGGTGATCGACGGGCTCGTCGGCTGGGCCATCACCGGTGGCGTGTTCTGGTTCTGGAACCGCATGGAGCGTCGCGGGCGCCGCACGAAGGCGCACCGGGCTCGGGTGGCGCTGCCATGAGCATGGATCCGCCCAAGGTGCTGCTCGAGGCGACGTTCCTCGACGCGGTCACCCAGCCCGATCACCCGCGCCACGACGAGTGCGTGGCCGCCTATCGCGAGCTGGTGCAGCAGTTCGAGGACGAACAGGTGCTGCTGGTGGCCGTGTCCGACCACCTGCGCGCCGTCGACCATCCGCACGGGCTCACCACCGGCGAGAAGGTGAAGTGGTTCGTGCACCGCCCCCGGCTGGGCGTGTTCGCACCGGTCGACCCGCTGTACGTGGGCGGCCAACACCGTCGCGCCGCAGCAGCCACGAAGGTCGACGACCCCACGGTGGCCCTCACCCTGGTGATGTGTTCGCGCTATGGCGTGCGGCGTGTCGCCACGCTGCACGAGGCGTACGAGGCATTCGACCTCGACCTGCTGCCACTGCCCGTCGCGTAGTTGGCTAGCCTGTCGCACGATTGGTGGTGAGACCATGTCGTTCGAACAGACCGACGACGAATCGATCCAGGAATTTCATCTCGACGCGATCGCCGACGCCGACCCGTATCCGTACTGGTACGACGACGCCGACGAGCCCGACTCC
>SXKB01000279.1 GCA_005778215.1 Actinomycetota bacterium
GGTCTTCATGCAGTACAACCAGGCGCCCGACGGCAGCCGCACGCCGCTGCCCAAGCCCAGCATCGACACCGGTGCCGGCCTCGAGCGCATTCTCTGCCTGGTGCAGGGCGTCGACTCCGTGTGGGAGACCGACCTGATGCAGCCGCTCATCGAGAACGCCTGCAGCCTCACCGGCAAGACCTACGTGCCCGGCGACTACGACGACCGCAACAGCTTCGCGATGCGCGTGCTGGCCGAGCACGCACGCAGCAGTGCGATGCTCGTCAGCGACGGCGTGTTCCCCAGCAACGAGGGCCGTGGCTACGTGCTGCGGCGCATCATCCGTCGTGCGGTTCGCTACGCCTACCTGCTCGGCACCGAGAAGCTGGTGATGCCCTCGCTGGCCGAGACGGCCATCTCGGTCATGGGCAACGCCTATCCCGACGTCATCAAGAACCGCGACTTCGTGGTCAACGTGCTGGCGCGCGAGGAAGAGCGCTTCCGCCAGACACTGAAGACCGGCCTGTCGATCCTCGAGGACGAACTGGCCGACCAGCAGCACGGCCTCGCCGGCAGCACGGCGTTCCTGCTGCACGACACCTACGGCTTCCCGCTCGAACTCACCGAGGAGATCGCGGGGGAGCGCGGGGTCGCGGTCGACACCGACGGCTTCAACAGCGAGATGGCCGCCCAGCGCGAGCGTGCCAAGGCGGCGCGCAAGGGCAAGGCGGCCGACGACGACCGTCTCGACGGCTACCGCGACGTGGTCGAGCAGTTCGGCATCACCGAGTTCGTCGGCTACACCCACGACACCACCGAGGCACGCGTGCTGGCCGTGCTGCCCGGTGGCACCGACGACGACGGCAACGAGACGGTCGAGATCTTCCTCGACCGCACCCCGTTCTACGCCGAGGCCGGCGGCCAGGTGGGCGACACCGGCACCATCGTCACGCCCGAGGGCGAGGCGCGGGTGATCGACACCACGTACGCGCTGCCCGGGTTGCGCCGCCACCTCGCTGTCGTCACCTCGGGCACCGTGCAGACCGGTGCCGTGGCCACCGCCACCATCGACGTCGAGCGGCGCTCGGCCATTCGCCGCAACCACACCGGCACCCACATCCTCCACTACGCGCTCCGCAAGGTGTTGGGCGAGCACGTGAAGCAGGCCGGTTCGCTGGTGGGTCCCGACCGTCTGCGGTTCGACTTCTCGCACTACGCGGCCGTCACCGCCGACGAGATCCGTCGCATCGAGGAGATCGCCAACAGCGAGACGCTCGCCAACGCGCCGGCGCGTGTGTTCGAGACCACCAAGGACGAAGCAGAGTCGCTGGGCGCCATCGCGTTCTTCGGCGACAAGTACGGCGACATCGTGCGCGTGCTCGAGGTGGGCAACAGCATCGAGTTGTGCGGCGGCACCCACGTTCGCGCCGCCGGCGACATCGGCCTCATCAAGGTGGTCGGCGAGAGCTCCATCGGCAGCAACCTGCGCCGCATCGAAGCCACCACCGGCACCAACACCCTCGCGCTGTTGCAGCGCGACGCCGAAGCAGTGGCCGAGACGGCCCGCCTCGTGGGCACCAGCACCGACGACCTCGTCGGCGGCGTGCAGCGCCGACTCGACGAGATCAAGACCCTCCACGACGAGCTGAAGACCCTGCGGTCGAAGCTCGCCAGTGGTCGCGCCAGCGAGTTGGCTGCAGGTGCTGCCGACGGGGTGCTCGTCACCCGGGTCGACGGCCTCAGCCCCAACGACCTGCGCGAGCTCGCGATCGCAGTGCGTCAGCACGGCGTGCTGCAGGTGGTGCTCGGCGGTGTCACCGACACCGGTGGCGTGTCGCTCGTCGCGGCGGTGCAGCCCTCCACCGGTCGCGTGGCCGGCGATCTCATCAAGGACGCGGCCAAGGCGGTCGGCGGTGGTGGCGGCGGCAAGGGCGACATCGCCACGGCCGGCGGCAAGAATCCCGACGGGCTCGACGAGGCGTTGCGCATCGCGGAGGCCGCAGCCAGGGGCTGACCCATGAGGGTGCTCGGCGTCGACCTCGGCAGCAAGCGCATCGGCATCGCCGTCAGCGACCGTTCGGGCACCATCGCGTCACCGCTCACGGTCATCCAGCGATCGGGCTCGGTCGCGCGCGACCACCAGGCCATCGCGAAGCTCGTCCTCGAGGAAGAGGCCGAGGCGGTGGTGGTCGGCCTGCCGCTCAACATGAACGGCTCCGCAGGGCCCGCGGCACAGGCTGCCGTGAAGGAGGCCAAGGCCTTGGCTACCGTGGTGGGCGTGCCGGTCCACACCTCCGACGAACGTCGCACCACCGTCACCGCCGATCGGGCGATGATGGAAGCCGGCATGAACGCGCAGGCGCGGCGCAAGGTGGTCGACAAGGTCGCGGCCGCCGTGTTGCTGCAGCACTGGCTCGACGGACGGGACGCCACGCGATGACCATGATCGACGAGCGCCATTGGCGCCACGATCCGTGGGACGACCCCGACCAGACCGACGCGCTCGTGGTCGAGCGGCCACCGCGGAATCGTCGCCCGTTCAAGTGGTTCGTGTGGCTGCTCATGTTCCTCGGGTTCGCTGCCGTGGTCGTGGTGGGCATCGGAGGCCTCTGGTACACCCAGCAGGTGAACCCGAAGGGCGATCCCGGCGACCCGATCACCTTCACCGTCAACGCCGACGACACCGTCGAATCCATCGCCACGCGGCTCGAGGCCTCCGGCCTCGTCACCAAGGCGTGGGTGTTCGAGTGGTACGTCGAACGGCAGGGCGGCCTCGAACTGACGCCTGGCTACTACCAACTGCGCCCCAACGATCACATGGGCAACCTGATGCGCACGCTCAGCATCCCGCCGTCCCAGACGTTCACCAAGGTCACGTTCCCCGAAGGGTTCACCTACGCCAAGATGGGCATCCGGCTGGAGGACAAGGTGCCTCGCCTCTCGGCCAGCGAGTTCGGCGTCGCCGCGACCGACGGCACCATCCGATCCATCTACCTGCCCGACGGCATCAACAGCCTCGAGGGCCTGCTCTTCCCCGACACCTACCAGGTGTCGAACGGTGAGACCGAGGCGCAGGTGGTGCAGCGCATGGTCGACCTGATGGAACGCGTCGCGAGCCAGGAGGACATCGAGGCCAAGTCGGCGTCGATGGGGCTCAC
>SXKB01000280.1 GCA_005778215.1 Actinomycetota bacterium
GATAGCCCTCGGCGTACTTGTTGGTGAGCGCGCTGCCCACGGCCTTCATCACCGCAGGCGAGGTGAAGTTCTCGCTGGCGATGAGCTGCAGGCCGGTGCACTGGCGCTGCACCTCGGCGTCGATGAGGGCGAAGACCTCGGTGTCGGGGTTGGTGTCACTGGGGAAGGGCATGGTGGTGGCTCCGGGGATCAGCCGCGTGCGGCTTCGTCGAGTTCGATCTGCATGAGTTGTTCGACGCGGCGCGCGTGGCGGCCGCCTTCGAACGGCGTGTCGAGGAAGGTGGCGAGGATCTCCTCGGCCAGGCCGATGCCCACCACGCGACCACCCATGCTGAGCACGTTGGCGTCGTTGTGCTGGCGGGCCATGCGAGCCGTGTACAGGTCGTTGCACAGCGCAGCTCGCACGCCGTGCACCTTGTTGGCAGCGAGCTGCTCGCCCTGACCGCTGCCGCCCAGCACGATGCCGAGGTCGGCGTCGCCATCGCGCACCGTGCGACCCACGGCCGCGCAGATGGGCGGGTAGTCGCAGCTCTCGGTGCTGTGCGTGCCGTGGTCGAGCACCTCGTGGCCGTGCTGCTGCAGCCAGGCGATGAGGTGCTGTTTCAGGTCGTAGCCGGCGTGATCGGCGCCGATGGCAATGCGAGACATCGCGGCGAGTGTAGATGCAGCCCGGTCGGCCGCCCATTTCCACCGCGGGTTCGTCACCGCACGGGGCATCTCCCTACCCTTCACCCTCATGTCGCTCGACCCCCGCACCCCCGTGCTGGTCGGCGCGGGGCAGTACTGCCACCGCGCCGCCGGCCTCGACGACGCGCTCGACGCGTCCGCGCTGATGGCCGAGGCCATCCGCGCCGCTGCCACCGACGCCGGCCTGTCCGCGGTGCCGAACCCCGACACCATCCGGGTGGTGGGCCTGCTGAGCCACCGCTACCACAACCCGGCCCGGGTGGTGGCCGACCAGTTGGGGCTCACCCCGAAGGAACTGGCCGTGACCACGATGGGCGGCAACAGCCCGCAGACACTGGTGAACGCCACGGCGCTCGACATCCTGCGCGGCGACGTCGACATCGCCATCCTCACGGGTGGCGAGGCGTGGCGCACGCGCATGAAGGCCCGCAAGGCCGGCGTGGAACTGGACTGGCCGTCGGCGGCCGAGGACGACATGCCGCGCCTGATGGGCGAGGACCTCGAGATGAACCACCCGTACGAGCGGGCTCGCGGCATCGTGATGCCGGTGCAGGTGTACCCGATGTTCGAGACGGCCATCCGTGCGAAGGCCGGTCTCACCCCCGAGCAGCACCTCGAGCGCATCAGCGGCCTGTGGTCGCGGTTCAGCGCCGTCGCCGCCGAGAACCCGTACGCATGGATCCAGGAGTTCAAGACCCCCGAGGAGATCCGCACCCCCGGCCCCACCAACCGCATGGTGGGTCTGCCGTACACGAAGTACATGAACTCCAACAACGACGTCGACCAAGGTGCGGCGCTCATCATGTGCAGCGTGGAGAAGGCCGAGTCGCTGGGCATCCCACGCGACCGGTGGGTGTTCCCACTGTCGGGCAGCGACTGCCACGAGCATCCGTACATCAGCAACCGCTGGTCGTTCGCCGAGACGCCCGCGGTGGAACTGGGCGGCCGTCGCGCACTGGAGCTGGCCGGGAAGACCATCGCCGACATCGACATCGTCGACCTCTACTCGTGCTTCCCCGCCGCCGTGCAACTCGGCGCGCAGAGCCTCGGACTGTCGCTCGATCAGCAGATCACGCGTACGGGTGGCCTGTCGTTCGCCGGCGGCCCGTGGAACAACTACGTGATGCACTCCATCGCCACCGTGATGCACGACCTGCGCGAGCAGCCGGGCACGGGGCTGGTGTGGGCCAACGGTGGCTACACCACGAAGCACGCGTTCGGCATCTACTCCACCGAGCCGCCGTCGACACCCTTCCGCCACGCCTATCCGCAGGACGAGATCGACGCGATGCCGCGACGCGAACTGGCCGAGGCGGCCGATGCGCAGGGCACCGCCACGGTGGAGGCGTACACCGTGATGTACTCCCGCGACGGCATGCCCGAGATGGTGATCGCAGCCTGCCTGCTGGCCGACGGACGCCGCGCATGGGGCACCTCGAACGACGCCGCCACGGCCGCAGCAGTGAGCGAGGGCGAGTGGGTGGGCCGCACCGTGGAACTCGATGTCGAGGGCACCCTCACCGCCTGACAATGTGAGGGCATGTCCAGCGACCAGCCCTCGATCATCCTCGACTGCGACCCGGGTCACGACGACGCGATCGCCATCATCGTGGCGGCGCGGCACACCAACGTGCTCGGCCTCACCACCGTCGCCGGCAACGCGCCGCTCAGCGCCACGACGCGCAACGCGATCATCGTGCGCGACCTGTTGGGTCTCGACGCGCCCGTGCACTCGGGCGCCGAGCGGCCGCTGATCCGCGAGCCGAAGCACGCCGACTACGTGCACGGCAAGAGCGGCATGGACGGCGCCGACCTGCCCGAGCCCAGTGGCCCGCCGGCCAGCACCGACGCCGTGGGGTTCATCATCGACACGTGCCGCGCGAACGAGGGGGCGTGGCTGGTGCCCACCGGCCCGATGACCAACATCGGCCTCGCGCTGCGCGCGGCGCCCGATCTGAAGGACCGCATCGCCGGCATCTCGCTGATGGGTGGCGGCACGTTCGGCAACCGCACGGCGGCGGCCGAGTTCAACATCTGGTGCGACCCCGAGGCGGCCGACATCGTGTTCTCGTACGGCGGTCCGCTGATCATGTCGGGACTCGACCTCACCCATCAGTTCCAGGCACTGCCGCCGCGCATCGAGATGGTGCGGGCACTGCCGGGGCAACTCGCCCACGTGCTGGCCGGCCTGCTCGACTTCTTCAGCCACACCTACACGTCCCGCCACCACGGCATCGGCGGCGCGGCGGTGCACGACCCGTTGGCCGTGATGGCACTCACCCACCCACACCTGTTCACCGTGAAGAACGCGCATGTCGAGGTCGAGACCGACGGCGTGCGCACGCTCGGCATGACCATCATCGACCAGCGCGATCTGAAGGAAGTGCCGCCGGGCAACTGCGAGTGGCAGACGCACGTCGACGCCGACGCAGCATGGGACGTGGTGGTGGAGGCCATCGCCCACTTCAGCCACTGACCCTCCCGGTCGCTCCGCATCGGGTGAGCGGGAGCCACTCCCCTAACGTGCGCCGCATGCGTGCCGCCGTGATGCAGAACTGGAAGCTGCGGGTCGACGACCTGCCCGACCCCACCCCCGGTGCCGGACAGGTGCTCACGCGGGTGCTCGCCTGCGGCATCTGTGGCAGCGACCTGCACATGCTGCAGCACGGCGCGGAGGTGCGCGAACGCACCAAGGAACTCGCCGGCGATGCGCCGCCCGACCCGATGGCGCCGAAGACGTTCGAGCCCGAACACCCCACGGTGATGGGTCACGAGTTCTGCTGCGAGGTCGTGGAGCTCGGCCCCGGCGTCGAGAACCTGAAGGTGGGCGACGTGGTGGTGAGCATGCCGGTGGCGTTCGACGCCGACGGCCTGCACGCGGTGGGCTACTCGAACAAGTACAACGGCGGCTACGCCGAACTGATGGTGCTGAACGAGATGCTCGGCATGAAGGTGCCGGGCGGGCTGCCCGCCCACATGGCAGCGCTCACCGAGCCGCTGGCCGTGGGCATCCACGCGGTGGCGAAGAGCCGCATCGCGAAGGGCGACGCGGCCATCGTCATCGGTGCCGGGCCGGTGGGCCTGGCCTGCATCGCCGAACTGCGCATGAAGGGCATCGGCCCCATCGTGGTCGCCGACTTCTCGGCGAAGCGTCGCGAGCTGGCCGCGCTGTTGGGCGCCGACGAGGTGGTCGACCCTCGTGTCGAGACCGCCATCGACGCATGGCGCCGCATCGACGGCAGCAAGCCGCTGGTCATCTTCGAGGCGGTCGGCGTGCCCGGCATGATCGACCAGACGATGCGCATGGCGCCGCGCCACGCACGCATCCTCGTCGTGGGCGTGTGCATGCAGCACGACAGCATCGTGCCGATGCTGGGCATCGGCAAGGAGCTCAACATCCAGTTCGTGCTGGGCTACGAGCCGCACGAGTTCGCCAACTCGCTGATGGCCATCGCCGAGCAGAAGGTGGACCTCGCTCCGTGGCTCACCGGCACGGTGGCCGTCGATGGTGTGCCGCAGGCGTTCCAGGATCTGGCCGATCCAGAGGAGCACGCGAAGATCCTCGTCGTCCCCGGCACCTGACACCGCCCTAGGCTCGGGCGCATGAGCGACACGTTCCCGCGCCAGTACGCGCGCACTCAACGCTTCACGCTCGGCGACCCGCGCAACGTGGTCGTCAGCGCCGACGGCTCCCGGGTGGTGTTCGCACGCAGCCGCGCGGGCGACGACCCGGTGAACTGCTTGTGGGTGCTCGATCTCGCCACGGGCGACGAGCGCCTCGTGGCCGACCCGGTGGTGCTGCTCGGTGCCGACGACGACGAGTCGTTGCCGCCCGAGGAGCGCGCCCGCCGCGAGCGCATGCGCGAAGGTGCCGCCGGGGTCACCGGCTACGCCACCGACGCCGCCGTCACCGTGGTGGCGTTCGCGCTGTCGGGCCGCATGTTCGTGGGTGGCCTCCTCAGCGGTCAGGCCCGCGAGTTGGTGGTGGACGGCCCGGTGTTCGATCCACGCCCCGATCCGGTGGCCACGCGTGTGGCGTACGTGAGCGGCCGCTCGCTGCGCATCGCCGAGCTCGATGGCAGCAGCTGGGAACTGGCCGGCGAGACCGCCGACGAGATCAGCTGGGGCAGCGCCGACTTCGTCGCGGCCGAGGAGATGGGCCGCTACCGCGGCTACTGGTGGAGCCCCGACGGTCGGTCGATCGCCGCCTGCCGGGTCGACGTGGGCGGCGTGCCCACGTGGCACATCGCCGACCCCGCGCACCCCGAACAGCCCGCCACCGAGATCCGCTACCCCGCGGCCGGCAGCACCAACCCCGACGTCACCCTGCACGTGCTGGCGCTCGACGGCGGCAGCACCGAGGTGCGCTGGGACCGCACGGCGTACCCGTACCTCGCCGAGGTCACCTGGGCGGGCGCCGACCGCCTGCTGCTCACCGTGCAGTCGCGGGATCAGCAGTCGCTGATGGTGTTGGCCGCCGACCCTCACACCGGCGACACCGACCCGCTGTTCGCCGACGGCGATCGGGCCTGGGTGGAACTGGTGCCCGGAACGCCGCAGGTGCTGGCCGACGGCCAGCTGGTGATGTGCGCCGATCGCGACGGCGCACGACGCCTCGTCGTCGACGGCACACCGGTCACACCCACCGACCTGCAGGTGCGGGCCGTGGTGGCCACACACGACGACACCGTGTGGTTCCTGGCCAACCCCATCGACGACGCCACCGTGCAGCACGTGCACCGCTGGACCAGCGACGGCGAGGTGGTGGCCCTCACCACCGAACCTGGCATCCACACCGCTGCGGTGGGCGGCGGTCGCACGGTGCTGCGCAGCGCCGTGCTCGATCGGCCCGGTGCGGTCACCCAGGTGGTCGACGGCCCCGTGATCACGTCGCACGCCGCAGCACCGCTGGTGTCGGTGAACGCCACGTTCCACCAGTACGGCGACCGGCGCATCGCCACCGCCGTGCTGCTCCCCCACGACCACGACGGCTCCCCGCTCCCCGTGCTGCTCGACCCGTACGGCGGTCCGCACGCGTTGCGGGCGCTGCGTGCGCACAACGCGCTCGCCACGTCGCAGTGGTTCGCCGACCAGGGATTCGCCGTGGTGGTGGCCGACGGCAGCGGCACGCCCGGTCGCGGTACCGAGTGGGAACGCGAGGTGTTCCACGATCTCGCCACGACGGTGCTCGACGACCAGATCACCGCGCTGCAGGCAGCAGCGCACGACCATCCGCTCGACCTGTCCCGCGTCGGCATTCGTGGCTGGAGCTTCGGCGGCTACCTGGCCGCCCTGGCGGTGCTGCGCCGTCCCGACGTGTTCCACGCGGCGGTCGCCGGCGCCCCGGTCACCGAATGGCGGCTGTACGACACGCACTACACCGAGCGCTCTCTCGGCGACCCCGGCGACGATCCGGCACCGTACGACGCGAGCAGCCTGCTGCCGTTGGCCGACCGCCTCGAGCGGCCGCTCCTGTTGGTGCACGGCCTGGCCGACGACAACGTCGTGGCCGCCCACACGTTGCAGTTCTCGAGTGCGTTGCTGGCGGCCGGTAAGCCGCACGAGGTGCTGCCACTGGTGGGCGTCACCCACATGACGCCGCAGGAGGTGGTGGCCGAGCACCTCCTCCTCCACCAACTCGAGTTCCTTCGCCGTCACCTCGCCACCCCTGCCTGACCCGCGCACACCCCGACACCGCTGCTCGACCCCGAGGTCACACGAACGCCACCAGAAAGGTCGTCGTCGTGTGACCTCGATGGACGGCGACAGCGGACGAGCCGGGGCGTGTCCGTGAATGCACAGTGCCGGACGTCGCCCTTCGTGCATTCACAGATCGCGCGGGATTCACCGGCCTGACGGCGCCGCCTAGGGTCACGGTGCATGACGTACGTGCCTGCGCCGTGGGAACCGCCGATGGCGGGCGACGAGGTGGCCCACCTCCTCGCCTCGCTCGATCGCCTGCGTGCCACGTTCGCGTGGAAGGCCCGCGGGCTCGACGCCGCGGGACTGGCGTTCCGGCTGCCGTCGTCGGCACTGTCGATCGGTCGGCTGCTGCGGCACCTGTCCCGGGCCGAGGACGAGATGTTCACGTGGAAGCTGTGGGGCGAGCCGCCGTCGGAGCCGTGGCGCTCCGCCCCGTGGGACACCGACCCCGAGTGGGACTTCACCTCGGCCGACACCGAGGAGCCGGCCGCGTTGTACGAGTTGTGGACCAGCACGGTCGAGCGTTCCCGGGCCAGCGTGCGGCGCGCCCTCGACATGGGCGGCCTCGACCACACCGCCCACCTCGGCTGGGCCGGTCAGCACGTGAGCCTGCGCCGACTGCTGTTCGATCTCGTCGAGGAGTACGGCCGCCACACCGGTCATGCCGACCTGCTGCGTGAGGCGATCGACGGTGTCGCCGGCGAGGACCCGCCCGGCGACATGTCGTGGCCGCGCCCGTTCGGCTGACCCTCCGCCGAGCTACTAGGTTCGCGCGCACGATGAACCAGCGACTCCTCGACCTGTACAGCCACGTGAGTGTGCATGCCACCGCCGACCTCGAGCACGAGGCCGCGGTCGAACTGCTGTTGCTCGTCATGACGAGCGACCACCACATCAGCGATGCCGAGATCGACGAGATCCGCCACATCAGCGACGACTCCGGCTGGGAGAGCGACACGTTCTCGTTCGACCAGTACCTGGGCCAGGCGATGGCGAAGGTACGACAGGCGCAGGCCAACCACACCGTGGAGGCGCTGCTCGACGACATCGACGAGCGAGTGGCGAACCACCTGCTGCGTGCCGCACTGTTCAGCGCCGCCCGCGACGTGGCCGGCGCCGACCACGAGATCGACGCCGAGGAACAGGGTCTCCTCGGCCAGATCGCCGCACGCTTCGGCTGACGTCGAGGTCGCCGGTCAGGGGCGTCGGCCCACGGCGATGCGATCGTGGCCGGCGAGATCGGCACGCACCGACACGTCGATGAGTCCGGCATCGCGGAGCAGTGCGGCCACCGCCGCACCCTGCCCCGTGCCGATCTCCAGCACCAACCAGCCGCCCGGCTGCAACCACGACGGTGCACCGGCCGCGAGCACCCGCACCGCGTCGAGGCCGTCGGCACCGGAGTAGAGCGCTCCCCCGGGCTCCCAGTCGTGCACCGACCGATCGACCGCCGGGTCGCCCTCGGCGATGTACGGCGGGTTCGACACGATGAGACCCACCCCACCGCGCAGCGCGTCGGGGAGTGCGTCGAACCACGAGCCGTGCGCGTACCTCGCCCCGGCACCGGCGATGCCCAGCCCCGTGCCGTTGGCACGCGCCACGTCGAGCGCGTCGAGCGACATGTCGGTGAGCCACACCTCCACCGAACCGCGGGGCAGTTCGCGCAGCAGCGACAGTCCGATGGCGCCGCTGCCCGTGCCGAGGTCGGCACATGCCAACGGCCGCGGCAACGTGCGAGCCAACTCGATGGCCAGTTCGGCCACCAACTCGGTCTCGGGCCGAGGAATCAGCACGCGCCGGTCGACCAGCAGGTCGAGGTGCCGGAACGACCAGTGCCCCAGCACGTACTGCAGCGGCTCGCCGCCACGCAGCCGCGACAGCATCGCGTCGAGGTGCGCGATGGACCGCTCGGTGACGGGGAGCGGGAGCAGCTCGTCGAACTCGTCGCCGAACGCACCGCTGGCCTCCTCGCACAGCCAACGAGCGTGTACCCGACCGTGTTGGTGCGCGGTCTCCTCCCACAGCTCGCGCCACGAGATGGTGTCGCTCACCGCTGCTCCTGACCTGCCAACTGCTTCGCGCGTTCGTCGGCGGTGAGCGCGTCGACGGTCTCGTCGAGGTCGCCTGCCAGCACGTCCTGCAGGCGATAGATGGTGAAGCCGATGCGATGGTCGGTGAGGCGGTTCTCCTTGAAGTTGTAGGTGCGGATCTTCTCGCCGCGCCCACCTCCGCCCACCTGTGAGCGACGCTCGGCCGACATCGCCGCGTTCTGCTCGTCCTCGGCGGCCTTCAGCAGCCGGGCTCGGAGCACCGTCATGGCGCGCGCCCGGTTCTGCAGCTGGCTGCGCTCGTCCTGCATGCTCACCACGATGCCGTTGGGTTAGTGCTTGATGCGCACGGCCGAGTCGGTCGAGTTGACGTGCAGGCCGCCCGCGCCGCGGGCGCGGAAGACATCGCTCTCGAGGTCAAGCTCGTCGA
>SXKB01000281.1 GCA_005778215.1 Actinomycetota bacterium
ACGCCGCGGTCGATGCCGCGGGTACATTCAGTACGTGCCGTCCTCACCTCGACCCATCAAGCTGATCATCCAGATCCCCTGCTTCAACGAAGAGGAAACGCTCCCCGCCACCATCGCCGATCTGCCCCGCGAGGTGGCCGGCTTCGACATCGTGGAATGGTTGGTCATCGACGACGGCAGCGCCGACCGCACCAGCGAGGTGGCCCGATCCCTCGGCGTGCACCACGTGGTGCGCCACCGACGCAACCGTGGTCTCGCGGCGGCCTTCCTCACCGGGCTCGACACCGCGCTGAAACTGGGCGCCGACGTGATCGTCAACACCGACGCCGACAACCAGTACGACGCGAGCTTCGTGCCGGCCATCACCGCGCCGGTGCTCGACGGCCGTGCCGACATCGTGGTCGGCGAACGCCCCATCGAATCGGTACCCGAGTTCTCGGGGCTGAAGAAGCGGTTGCAGCGGCTCGGCAGTTGGGTGGTCCGGCGGTTCAGCGGCACCGAGATCCTCGACGCCGCCAGCGGGTTCCGGGCCTTCGATCGCGAAGCGGCGATGAAGCTGCACGTCTACGGCCGGTACACCTACACGCTCGAGACCCTCATCCAGGCGGGCGCCGAGGGCCTGAAGGTGATGTCGGTGCCCATCGGTGTGAACCCGCAGACCCGGCCGTCGCGCCTCGTGAAGAGCTCGGCGCAGTACGTGCGTCGATCGGCCAGCACCATCGTGCGCAGCTACGCCATCTATCGCCCGTTCCGCTTCTTCGCCACGATGGCCATCCCGCCCGCACTGGTGGGCACCGCGCTCGCGGTGAAATGGATCGTGCAGTACTTCACCGACGACGTGTACTCCTCACGCCTGCCCAGCCTCCTCACGGCGGTGGCGTGTTTCCTGATCGCCGGGCAGTTGCTGGTGCTCGCGTTCCTGGCCGACAACACGGCCACGTCGCGACGTCTGCTCGCTCAGGATCGGTTCGAGCACCGCCGCGCCGATCTCGAACGCGACCGCCACGACGGCACGGCCGCCGCCTGACACCCCATTAGGCTGCTGCGATCATGAATGCACGAGTAGGCGTCATCGGCACCGGTTACGTCGGTCTTTCCACCGGGGTCTGCATGGCGCACCTCGGCCACGACGTGGTGTGTGTCGACCTCGACGCAGCGAAGATCGAGAAGCTCCAACGCGGTCAGGCCACCATCGTCGAGCATCGGCTCGACGAGTTGCTGTTCGAGGGCATGGAGGCCGGCCGGCTCCGGTTCACCACCGACGCAGCCACGGCCGTGGCCGATCGCGACGTGGTGTTCCTGTGCGTGCAGACCCCTCAGGGCGACGACGGCGCCGCCGACATGCGCCACGTGCACGCGGCGCTCGCCGGTCTCGAGCCGCATCTCAAGGCGGGGGCCGTCGTGGTCAACAAGTCCACGGTGCCCGTCGGCTCGGCACGGTCGATGACCCGAACCCTCACCCGCACCGACATCCGCATCGCCAGCAACCCCGAGTTCCTCCGCGAGGGCACGGCGATCGACGACTTCCTCTCCCCCGATCGCGTGGTCGTCGGCTGCGACGACCTGGCCGCGGCCGAGAAGGTGGCCGCGCTCTACGCCCCGCTCGGTGCCACCACGCTGATCACCGGTCCGGAGACCTCCGAGACCATCAAGTACGCCGCCAACGCCTTCCTCGCCACGAAGCTCAGCTTCGTCAACGCCATCGCCACCCTGTGCGAGCAGGTGGGTGCCGACATGGTCGACGTCGCCAAGGGCATGGGTTACGACCGGCGCATCGGCGCCGACTTCCTGAAGCCCGGTCCGGGCTGGGGTGGCAGCTGCTTCCCGAAGGACTCCCGCGCACTCGTGCACATCGCCGACCAGCACGGCTACTCGTTCGACCTGCTGCGCAGCGTCATCGAGAGCAACGACCAGCAGTTCGACCGCATGGCAGCGAAGGTGCGCTCGGCAGCCGGCGGTTCGCTGCACGGTGTCACCGTGGCCGTGTGGGGCCTCACCTTCAAGGCCGGCACCGACGACCTGCGCGATTCACCGTCACTCGAGATCGTGCAGCGGTTGCAGGCCGACGGCGCCATCATCCGCGCCTACGACCCCACCGTCACCGGCCCACGCCCCGGCCTGCCCGACGGCATCCAGTGTTGCGAGACCAGTGTGCAGGCGTGCGACGGCGCGGCCGTGCTGGCGGTGCTCACCGAGTGGCCCACGTTCACACGGGTCCGCCCCGACGACGTGGCCGCCGTGATGCCCGGGCGCACCATCGTCGACGGCCGCAACCTCCTCGACCGCGAGGCCTGGACCCACGCCGGGTTCCGCCACCTCGGTGTGGGGCGCTGACCCGATGAAGTGGTTCCGCCGCCGCCCCGCCGCTCGGTCCGCCGAATGGTTCCGAGGTGCACCGTCACCGTGGACCCTCCAGGTGCCCGACGCCGGCGTCTTCTGCCCCATCTGCCGCTGGCAGGGCACCGCCTTCGACGGTGTCCCGCACTCCGAGTCGGCCATCTGCCCGCGCTGCGGGTCGGTGTCACGCGATCGATTCCTGTTCTGGTCGTTCGTCAGCCGCACCGAGCCGCACCTCGGGCGTCGTGTGTGGGAGACCAGCCCGCGGCTCGCCGAGCCCTACCGCGACGCGATGCGCCAGTGGTTCCAGTACACGTGTTCCGACTACGACGAGCGCCACCACAAGGGCACCGTGCGCATCGACCTGCAGCAGGTCGACCTGCCCGACGCATCCGTCGACGTGCTGCTCACGCCGCACGTGCTCGAGCACGTGCCCGACACCGCCGCGGCGTTGGCCGAGATCCGGCGCGTGCTGGCGCCCGGTGGCCGCATGTACCTGCAGGTGCCCGTCCTCCAGGGCCGCACGGCGCCACCCGTCGAGCCCGAGTTCCACGGCGACAACACCCCGGTCTTCTGGCGGTTCGGTCCCGAGCTCACCGAGGCGCTGCGCGCCGCCGGGTTCGCCACCACGTTGCTGTGCACCCAACCATGGCTCGACGCCGTGCGCGCCGGCCACACCGAGTGGCCCGTGCCCACCTCGCCGGAGTTCGACGTGGCGTCCGTCCTGCAGGGCTCCACGGCCGAGGACCTCGTCAGCATCGCCACCGGCGCACAGGCCAGCGTGCTCGGCATCGAGCCGGCGTATCAGTTCCTGACGTGGGAGTGCATCAACCCGACGTGACATCGCGCACGAGGGCGCGCACGTCGTCCTCGAATCGCTCACGTCGGTAGTGCTGTGCCGAGGCCACCGCCGACGCGGCCAGTCGCTCTCGGAGTTCGTGGTCCTCGATGAGCCGTCGAGTGTGCGCCACCAGTTCGTCGAGCGTGTGGAACACCAGGCCGTTCACGCCGGGCTGCACCACCTCGGCAGGCCCCGCCGCATCGAACACCACCGGGACGGCGCCAGCCGACATCGCCTCGATGGGCGCGATGCCGAAGTGCTCGGCACGGTCGGGATGCGCCTCGAGATCGGAGCCGTAGCCGGCGGCATGCCAGTAGATGGCGGCGGCCGCGAAGTTGGCGTCGACCACCGAGCCGGGGGCGCTGATGCGCACCTCGACCGGCAGGCCCTCTGCGGCGGCGCGCACCTTCATCGCGTACTCGCGGTTGTCGGGGTTGCAGCCACCGATGAGGACCAGCTTCCAGCCGCGCAGCCCCTGCTCGATCATCATGCGGAACGCCGCCACCAGCTCGAGTTGCCGTTTCGAGTGCCCGCTGTCCTCGTCGAAGAACCGTCCGACGGACACGATGAGCTGTTCCTTCGGCCCGGGCGCACGCAGGTTCACCGGCGGTGAGATCACCGAGCTGTCGCGGCCCCACCACCGATGCGTCCACCGACGGGTGTAGTCGCTGAGCGACACGAACCGGTCGTAGGTGGCGATGAACTCGTGGGTGCGTACCGCTGCCAGGCGCTGCGCCATCGAGTGCGGCGACGACTCGACGGCGCGGCCGTCGGCGCGAAGGCCGGTGACGCACATCGCCTCCACCAGATCGAGATCGTCGCCCATCACCGTGGGGCTGATGATGACGTTGCGTGCGCCGGCCGGTAGCCGCAACGTGGTGACACCCTGCACGTCGTGCGACGTGACCGGCGCCATCGGATGCGCCTCGGCCAGCACCACCACCTCGGGGTACCGGGCAGTGAGCTCGATCTCCACCTGCTGCACGCCCTCGGCGATCTGCACCTGCACCGGCCCCACCATGTGGTCGCGACCGTGTCGGTGGTGGATGCCCCCGAGCAGGCGCACCGGCGACGCGAACCGACCTGCCACCCTGCGCGCTGCCTGGCCGCGGGGGCTGGCGTCGAGCGGATGGGGGAACATCACGAAGTAGATGCCCTGCGTGGCCAGGTTCGGCGCCGTGCTGCGGTAGGTGTGGTTGATGAACAGGTCGTAGTCGGCCGACGCCAACGCGGCGTTGAGCTGATCGCCCGCCACCTCGCGGAACGCGACACCGTCGAGCCGCAGCCCGAGCCGCTCGCGGGCGCGTCCGAGGTCGAACGACTCCGGGCCCAACATCTCGACATCGTGGTCGGCGCTGAGCGCATCGACGACGCCGCCTGCCTGCTGCTCCCCGCCACCGAAGGTGGACCAGTACGCGTTGTAGACGCCGATCCTCATTTGGTGATCGTCCATCGTGCGATGTCGGCGTGCGACACGGTGCGGCGGCGGGCGAGACGGCGACGCGCTCGCAGTGCCGAGGGCAACGCGCCCGCCAGCGAGATCACCGGCTTCATGATCTCCTTGGTCACTCTCGGCGACGGCGGGCGCAGCCGTCGCGCCTGGTGGTAGGTGTGCCGGGCGAAGTCGGAGGCCGCATCCTTCACCGCGCCGAGGCACGCACGTGTGGCCACCCCGGCCGGCGCGTTCTTCACCAGGGTGAGCCGGCGGTTGCGGTCGACCCAGAAGCGGAAGAACGAACTGCCCGCCTTGCTCGAGTAGGCGTGCTCGTGGAACACCACCGACGTGGGCTCGTAGCGATAGGTCCATCCGCTGGAACGGCCACGCCACGACAGGTCGAAGTCCTCGTAGTACAGGAAGAACGTCGGGTCGAACAGACCGACCTCGCGCAGGTACCTCGAGCGCAGCAGTACCGCACCACCGCACCACGCGAACACCTCGGCAGGCTCGTCGTACTGGCCGAGGTCGGGTTCCAGGAACCCGCGGTCGCCGCCGAACCAGCCCTTGAACAGACCACCGCCGGCACTGTTGATGATGCGGACACGTCGGTCCGTGGTGCACTCGACGACGGCGGGCGCCGTGCCGACCGCATGGGAGGTGGCGTCGTCGGGCGTGCCGACCTGCACGGTGACATCGGTGGCCGCACGCAGGGTGAGTCGCACGGTCTGCGGCTGATCATCGGCCGCCCACCACACCGAGGAGGTGGCCTTCGACCACTGGCCTCGCTCGTCGTCGTCGGCCTCGGTCGGCCAGAACCGCTCGTCGAACCGCACCGAGTCGGTGCGGTCGACACCGTCGACCTCCACCCGTTGCACCCTCACGCCGACCAGTCGGTCGTCGGCGGTGCGGTGCAGACGGTCGGTGCGCAGCGTGACGGCGTGCGCCCATACGTTGAGCAGCAACTTCGGTACCACGGCCCCGACGCTCGGGTCCTCCATCGGTGTCAGCAGCGGCTCCAGCCAGTCGGGATCGACGATGGCGTCGTTGTTGATGAGCGCCACGTGGTCCACGCCGTCGAGGTCGCGCATCGCCAGATTGCACCCGCGGGCGAATCCCTCGTTGGTGTCGGACTGGATGAGCGTCACCTGCGGGTACTCCTCGCGGAGCACCCAGTTGAAGCCATCGACGCTGGCGTTGTCGACGACCACCAACTCGAGCCGGTCGGCCGGATATCGGGTGGCGAGCAGCGCGTCGATGCAGCGACGAGTGACGTCGCCACCGTCGAAGTTCACGACCACGACCCGCACGAACGGACGCAGAGGGGTCTTCGGCGCCGACGTCATCGCTGCGATGCTACCGGCCGACCCTCACGCCGACAGGGCAGCTCAGGCACCATGCAGCTCGCGACGAGCCGCATCGACCATGACCGCGAGCCCCGCAGCGAGCGGCACCCGCGGCTGCCATCCGCACTCCGCTGCGGTACGGGTGAGGTCGGGCTGACGGCGCTGCGGGTCGCCGCTGCGCTCGGCGGGCAGCGGCATCGTGACGATGGGCGACACCGAACCGGTGACCTCGATCACGAGCTCGGCCACCTCTCGCACCGTGTACTCCTCGGTGGAACCCACGTTGTACGGCCCCGCACCCCCCGATCGGGCGGCGGCGAGCAACCCTTCGACCTGGTCGTCGACGAAGCAGTAGCTGCGCGTCTGCGACCCGTCACCGTGCACGGTGAGCGCCTGACCGGTGAGCGCCTGGTGGATGAACGTCGACAACACCCGGCCGTCGTCGGGACGCATGCACGGCCCGTAGGTGTTGAAGATGCGCACGATCACCGTGTCGACGTCGTGCATGCGCCGATACGCCATGGTGAGCGCCTCACCGAACCGCTTCGCCTCGTCGTAGCAGCTGCGTGGACCGGTGGGATCGACGTTGCCGAAGTACGTCTCGGGCTGCGGGTGCACCAGCGGGTCGCCGTACACCTCGCTGGTGGAGGTGATGAGGAAACGCGCCCCCTTGCGGTGCGCGAGATCGAGCATCCGTCGTGTGCCGGTGGAGCCGACCTCGAGGATCTCCAGCGGAATGCGCAGGAAGTCGCTGGGCGATGCGGGGCTGGCCAGGTGCAGCACCAGGTCGACCGGGCCATCGACGTCGAACGGTTGCACGATGTCGTGCTCGAGCAG
This sequence comes from Actinomycetota bacterium, assembly GCA_005778215.1. Lineage (GTDB taxonomy): Bacteria > Actinomycetota > Acidimicrobiia > Acidimicrobiales > Ilumatobacteraceae > UBA668. The sequence goes on from SXKB01000281.1 coordinate 6,797, forward strand.
ATGGAAGTCGGGATGCATCGCCAGGTCGGCGACGTTGTCGCGGCGACCGGTGACCAGGTTGTCGACGGCCAGCACGGCGTGCCCGTCGGCGAGGAGTCGGCGGCACAGATGGGACCCGATGAAGCCGGCACCGCCGGACACCACCACCCTCATGCGCGTTCCCCTACTCGCATCGACCCGCGCCCCCCGTGCATCACGGGCGCCATGGTACCGGCGGGTCAGTTCACCCAACCCATCAGATCGACGGTCAACGTGGTGCCCGCTGCGGCGAACAGGCTCACGGTGCCGTCGGCCGCGACCGGTACGAACGCCAGGCTGGCGACCGGCGAGTTGACGGTCCAGTTGATGTTCGACGAGTTCGGTCGGACCGCCCCCGAGTAGGCGGTGAGATGGCCGTTCGAGGTGGTGGAGTTCGAGTTGAGCAGGATGAACACACCCTTCACACCCGAGGCCGGCACACCACCGACACCGGTGACCTTCAACACGCGGGTGCTGTTGGCCGCCACGTTCGTCGGGTTGAGCAACCGGGTGGCCGCCATCGGGGTGGTGACGCCGCCCGTCCCCGCTGCCGAGGTGGAGTAGCCGGCGACGTCGAAGAACACATTGCCCGACCCACCCGCGTGGTACACCGACCAATTGCCGTTGGGGTCGGTGGGCGACGAGGCCAGGTTCGAGCGCGGTGCGCTGACCACGGTGTTGATCGACGACGCCGAGGGCCGCGCCGTGCCGGCCGGCCACACCACGTCGAAGCCGGGCGACGTGGCGTTGATCGACGACATCACGCCGAGCACCGACGTGGCGCCGGTCGGGATGATCGTGCCGTCCGCGACACGCATCGAGCGCGTCTCACCGTGCATCATCGGTGCCTGGGTGGTGTTGATGCCGGTCCGGGTGTCGAAGATGCGCGAGGGGCTCACCGCCACGAGCCGCGACCCGCCCTGCGACGGCTGACTGGAGTCCACCCAACCGATGACGTCGACGATCACGTGCACCGGTGCCAGCGACACGAGGTCGACGCGGATGCGACCGCCCACGCCCACTTTCAGCAACTGCATCGAGGCGCGGATGTCGTTGGCCCGGAACTGCACCCCGGGCGACTGGGTGTTCGACGCCGGATACGAACTCTGGTCCTGGAACACCGAGGTGCGGGGTGGCTTCGGGAACAGCCGCAGTCCACCGGACGAAGAGCCGCTGATGACGGTGACGTTGGCCAACACCGCACTCACACCCGTGGTCGGCACGCCGCCACGACCCGTCACGACGAACTCGTGGTTCACCCGCGCCGCGAGGCGGTTGACGGAGTTCGGGTCGCCGAGGCGGCCGTCCCCCGGCTTCACGGTCGTCGAGATGCCGAGACCGGTGCGGGTGTCGACGATGCGGGCGGGTGCCACCGGATGGAACTTGCCGGCGGGGTTCTGCAACGTGCCGGTCCACTGGCATTCGTCGAGACCGAAGCACCATGCGTCGAGATCGACGTCGAGCGTGGTGTCGCCCTTCAGGTTCACCAGGCCGGTCGCCTTCCGTCCGGTCGTCTTGTCGGTGAGGAACACGATGTGCAGGCCGTTCCACAGCGGGTTCGACGTGTACGACGAGCCACTGCTCGCCCCGGCCGTGAACGAGTCGAGCAGATAGCCGGTGTTGGTCCGCGGCTGCCCCGTGGTCTGGAAGATCTCGAACCCCAGGCGACCGGTGGTGACCGCGGTGCTCGACACCACGCGACCCGTGAATCGGCCGGCGTTCGCCGCGCCGGTGGTGGG
>SXKB01000005.1 GCA_005778215.1 Actinomycetota bacterium
CGGGCCACCGCCGGTCGTTGCAGATGGCCATGCCCAGCAACCCGCCGAACGCACGCCACACACCGAACCCCTCGGGGCTCGGTTCGAAGTAGTAGCGCTCGGCGTGCTGGAACGGACGATCGGGCTCGTGGTGCTCGTGCCCGGGGATGTGCGTCTTCTTGTAGGTGGCCACGATGCTGCCGTCGCGCTCGACCAGGGTCTGCACGTTCCAGCGCCGGCCGTCGTCGTCGAGCAGCGCGTAACCGAGGCAGAACCCCACGCCCAGTCGCTTCGCCTCGTCGAACAACGGCTGGGTGGCTGCGTTCGGCATCGACCGCTCGTACCAGTGGTCGGCCTCGCCGATGTCGTCGACGAACCACCGCGGGAAGAACGTGGTGAGCGCCAACTCGGGGAACACCACCAGCTCGGCCCCCATGGAGTGCGCCTGGCGCAGCAGGGCGACGAGGCGCTCCACCACCTGCTCGCGGGTGTGGTCTCGCTGCACGGGGCCCAACTGGGCGGCGGCGACGGTGAGGTATCGGGCCATTGACAAAATGCTAACCGCGCGCCCCAGGTGGTCGCTCGGATCGACCGCCGCCGAAACGCGCCACTACGGTTCGCGCCATGGCTGACATCACCCTGGAAGAGTTCGAGAAGAACGCCCGCGCATTCCTCGAGGCCAACGCGGCCCGCAAGGAGACCGAGAAGAAGTTCGTGTGGGGCGAGGGCTCCGACAAGGTCGCCATGTTCGAGGAGAAGGACAAGGACCAGGAGACCCGCGACGTGGCCGCCGCCTGCGCGTGGCGCCAGAAGAAGTTCGACGCCGGCTTCGGCTGGATCACCGGCCCCGAGAACTACGGCGGCGCCGGCCTCACCCGTCCCTACGAGCTCGCGTACCAGCGCCTCGAGGGCCAGTACGAGGTGCCGAACCAGGGTGCGTTCACCATCGGTCTCGGCATGGTGGCACCCACCATCCTCGCCCACGGCAGCGACCTCGCCCGCGACCTCTACCTGAAGAAGATGTACCGCGCCGACATCATCGGCTGCCAGCTGTTCAGTGAGCCGGGCGCCGGCAGCGACCTCGCCAGCCTGCAGACCAAGGCCGTGCGCGACGGCGACGAGTGGATCATCACCGGCCAGAAGGTGTGGACCACCGGCGCGCAGTTCAGCGACCTCGGTGAGATCATCGCCCGCACCGACCCCGACATGCCGAAGCACAAGGGCCTCACCGGCTTCATCGTCGACATGCACGCCCCGGGCGTGGAGGTGCGCCCGCTGCGCCAGATGACCGGCGGCGCGAGCTTCAACGAGGTGTTCTTCAACGAAGTGCGCGTCCGCGACGACCACCGCCTCGGCGACGTCAACAACGGCTGGAACGTGGCCCTCACCACCCTGATGAACGAGCGCGCTGCCATCGGTGCGGGTGGCGGCGGTGGCGGCGGCGTGAACATGTACCAGCGCGTCATCGAGATGGTGCGCCACTACGGCCTCGACACCGACCCGCTGGTGCGCAACGAGCTCGCCAACCTGCTCATCCACAGCAAGGTCGCCGGCTACAACAACCAACGCGCGATGGACAAGATCAAGGCCGGCCAGATGCCCGGACCGGAGATGAGCATCGCCAAGCTGGCCGGCACGCTGAACTCGCTGCGCCTGTGCGACTTCGTGTCGCAGATCCTCGGTGTGAAGCTGGTCGCCGACTCGGGCGAGTGGGGCACGTACGCGTGGTCGCAGCTCATCCTCGGCACCCCCGGTGGCCGTATCGCCGGTGGCTCCGACGAAGTGATGCGCAACATCGTGGGCGAGCGCGTGCTCGGCCTGCCGAAGGACGCGGGCATCGACAGCACCTCGGCGTTCAAGGATCTGAAGGTCGGTACGCAGAAGTCATGAAAAGCGCGACACTGTGCCCCCATGGGGGCAGCATTTCGCACTGACTGGGACACCGAACCGAACCCGCGCTACGACGTGTGGACGGTCACCAACGGCGGGGAGATCCTGCCGGGGGTGATTTCACCGTTCATCGCCACGATGTACACGGAGATGGACGCGAAGGGCCTCAAGGCCCTGATGTCGGCGTACCCCAGTGGCAAGCGGGTGAAGATCCACCCGGCACCGGTGGGCAACTTCTTCGGGTTCGTCGCCGGGCACCTGGCGCTCAACGTCGGGTTCTCGGTCGCGGCGATGAGCTGTCTCGACCCCGACATCGCCACCGCGATGGCGGCCCAGTTCTTCCAGGGCAGCGACGACGCGTTGCGGCTCATCGTGTCGGCCCCGGCCGACGAGGTGGCGGGCTCGCATGCCGTCGCCACGGCGCAGCGCGACGCGGCGGAGGCCGAGTCGCGTGCGGCGCAGGAGGAGCTGTACGAGCAACGACTCTCCGACCGCGCCATCACCGATCGGGCGTTGCCGCTGAAGGCAGCGTGGAAGCGGCTGCAGGAGTTGCAGGACGACTGCGGCGTGCTGCTCAACCGGCACCTCATGGTGTCCACCGCCGCCGGCGAGATGTCGGTGCGGTTGGCCGGTGTGATCGCCGCAGGCGGGGGCGACCCGAACACCATCGTCGGTCTGTGCAGCGGCCTCGGCAACGTGGAGAGCTCGAAGCCCGCACTGGCGCTGTACGAGTTGGCGCAGGTGGCGAAGAAGTCGGCCGCCGTCCGCACGGTCATCGAGTCGGGCGACGCCGACGCGGCGCTGGCCGCGATGGCCGCACACGACCGCGCCTGGGAACGGTTCACCGACGAGTTCGACGAGTTCGTGCACCGCTACGGCTTCCGCGTGCAGGGCGAGGCCGACCCCTCGGTGGCCGACTGGGGCGAGAACCCCACGTTCCTGCTGTCGCAGGTGCGGTCGATGATGTCGCTGGCCGCCACCGACTCCCCCGCCGCGCAGCTCAAGAAGGCGGCGGCGTCACGGGCGAAGCTGGAGAAGACGGTGCGCGCCTCGCTGGCCCGTGACCACCGCGAGGCGTACGACGCGGCCCTCGTGCAGGCGCAGCGCTTCACCGCGATGCGCGAGCTCACCAAGGCGGTGTGGGTGCTGGGCACCCGCCGCCTCCGGCCACCGCTGCTGGCGATCGCCGACGGACTGGTGGCCGCCGGGCACGTGAAGTCGCCCGACGATCTGTGGTTCCTCACCTACCGCGAGGTCGGCACGTTGGTGAAGGGCAAGCCGGTCGACGGCCTGCGCGCCGCCATCACGCGTCGACGCAAGCAGGCAGCTGCGGCCGCCGACTACGTGCTGCCCGACGCGTGGGTGGGTGACGCGAAGCCGGTGAAGAAGGGGAAGGTGTCCACCGCCACCGAACTCACCGGCATGGGGGTGAGTGCCGGCACCGCCACCGGGCGCGCCCGCATCATCCTCAACACCGAGGCGGCGTTCGCTCGTGAGATCGAACCCGGCGACATCCTGGTCGCGCCGTTCACCGACACGCCGTGGACGCCGCTGTTCATCCCGGCCGGCGCCGTCGTGGTGGAGACGGGCGGCATGCTCTCGCACGCCGCCACCGTGGCACGCGAGTTCGGCATCCCCTGCGTGGTGCTGGTGAAGGACGCCACCCGCATCATCCGCGACGGCGATCTCGTCACCGTCGACGGTGCAGCGGGCACCGTGCACATCCAGCGTTGAACTAGCGCCGCCAGAAGTCGTCGTCGGTGGCCGACGGGGCGATGCGGATGACGCCCGGTGCGTTGCCCTTGCCCACCGCGCCCGTGCCGGGTGGCGGCAGTTGCACCGGTGCCGGTTCGAGGTCGGGCAAGGGCGCAGCCGGTGCGGCGGCCACCGGACGGCGCACCCAGATGTGCAGGCCGACACCGATGCCCAACACCACGCTCGACCATGCCACCTGCGCAAGTGCCGACTGCACGAACAGTTGCAGTCGGTCGAGCAGACTCATGTCGGCATCGGGCGGGAAGTACGAGATGACGCTGTTGGAGCGGAATGTCGTGAGCAGACCGCCGACGATCGACAACGCCACCAGCACCACGCCGAGCCACAGCACGATGGCTGCGCCGCGCTCGGGCGTGAGCCCCTTGCGCGGCGACAACACCTTGCCCACCGTCGACTCCATCTCCACCGGCTCCACGGGCGGCATCGTAGAACCTGTCACCACTCCCTGTTTCCCGAGCAGGTCATGTCGGCGCGACGGCAGTGTGGAGGCCGTGCTCGTTGGCCCACCGCGCCAGGTCGCGGCCTTCGAGCGCTGCGGCCAGCAAGTCGGGGAACGCGTCGGGGGTGCACGCCATCGACGGCACGCCCAGCGCGGCCAACGCCGCCGCCTCGTGGTGGTCGTACACGGGCGCGCCTTCGTCGCTGAGCGCGAGCAGCACCAGCACCGTGACACCCGACTGTCGCATCGCTGCCACCCGGTCGTGCAGCAGGGCCGCGTTGCCGCCTTCGAACAGGTCGCTCACCACCACCACCAACGTGTCGGCCGGCCGGGTGATGAGCTGCTGGCAGTAGCCGATGGCCTGCGCGATGTCGGTGCCACCCCCGAGCTGCACGCCGAACAGCACGTCGACCGGATCGTGCGCCACCGACGTGAGGTCGACCACGGCCGTGTCGAAGGCCACCACATGCGTGGACAACGCCGGCATCGAGGCGAGCACCGACCCGAACACGGCGGCGTACACCAGGCTGTCGGCCATGCTGCCCGACTGGTCGATGGCCACGATGACGTCGCGCGCCAGGCTGCGCTGCCGGCGCCCGTAGCCCACCAGTCGTTCCGGCACCACGGTGCCGTACTGGGGCAGGTAGTGCTGCAGGTTGGCGTGGATGGTGCGACCCCAGTCGATGTCGGCCGACCGTGGGCGACGGGTGCGTTGCGAGCGGGCCAGTGCCCCGTGCACGGCCTGCTTGGTGCGGGCGGCGAGCCGTTGCTGGATCTCGTCGACCACGACCGCGACCACCCGCCGGGCGCTGGCCCGGGTGGCGTCGGGCAACAGCCGGTTGAGTTCGACGATGAGCGACACCAGGTGCAGGTCGGCCTCCACCGCCTGCAGCATCTCGGGCTCGAGCAGCAACTGCCGCAACTGCAGACGCTCGATGGCATCACGTTGCAGCACCTGCACCACGGGTGACGGGAAGTAGTGGCGAATGTCGCCCAGCCAGCGCGCCACCGCCGGGGCGGAACGCCCCAGACCGCCGGCACGACCACCACCGCGACGCTGCCCGGGCTTGCTGTCGTACACCGCAGCGAGCGCGGCATCGATGCGCGCGTCGTTGCCGTCGAGCGCGAGCCCGGTGACGCCCTGTTCGCCCGCCTCGGTGTCGTCGGTGCCACCCAGCACCATGCGCCACCGGCGACGGCGCTCGAGATCGCTCACCCGCCCGGGCACGTCGCTCATTGCGCCACCCCCAGCAGTTCGCGCACGGTGGCCAGTGCGGCGGCGGCCCTCGCCGGATCGAGGTCGCCACCGAAGCCCGACACGGCGACGGGCACCTCGTCGTCGAGCAGCAGGCCGAGTTGCCGACGCTCGGCGGGTTCGAACGCGCCGAACGTGCGCCGCAGCAACGGGGCCGTCGCGATGAACGCATCGGGGGCCAATGCCGACACCCAGGCGTCGATGACCTCGAGCAGTTCGCGATCGTGCACCAGCACCGTGCCGCTGCCCGCGAGGAAACCCTCGACGAACGACGCACCGGTGGCCGGCGGCGTACCCACCGACAGCGCGCGCGACACGCGAGCGCTCACCCGCCCTCGGTTCCAGGCACCACCGTCGTGCAGCAACCGCGTGGCCCGACCCTGCACCAGGCCGTGCACGTCGGGGCGTTCGGCCACCAGCGTGAGCACCGCCGGCCACTCGGCTCGCCGCGCCCCGTGATCGACCAGCGCCAGCGCGGTCTGCACCGCCGCCAGGCGCTCGGCCATGGCGGCCGCCGCGTCGGGCGCCAACGACCGGCACGCCATGAGCGTGCCCGCCACCACGCGCACCACCAGCCCGTCGAACACTCGCCGCAACGCACCGGCGTCGGTGCCGCGCACGTCGCCGTACCGCAGTGCGCGTGCCAGCGGGCCCAGCGTGTCGATGACCTGCACCACGTCGGGGTCGTGTGCGGCGTGTGCCTCCACGGCCGCCACCACGGGCTGCACCACTTCGGGCAGGTCGGCCAACAGGGCACGGTCGAGCACGACCACCAGGTCGGCGAGCGCCGACGCCTGCTGCGACTGTTCGAGCAGGCGGTTCGCTGCAGCGGCGCGCACGGTGGTGCCGTGTGCCGACCGCTCGATGAGCGTGATGGTGAGCTCGGGCTCCCAGTGCAGCGACCAGGTCTCGCGGAACGTGCCGCTGGAGCCGCGGCCCTCCTCGAGCCGACCCCATGGCACACCGAGTGCCGACAAGCGGTGGAGCAGCACGGAACGCGACCGGGCGTTGGGTTTGCGCACGTCGAGTTCGAGTTGCTGCACATCGGCCGACGGCTTCAGCCGCACCGCGCGCTGCTGCGCGGCGAGATCGCGGGCCAACGGCACCTGCGGCGCATCGTCGGGCACGTCGCCGATGGCATCGCCCACCACCAACTCGCGGCGGATGAGTGCCAGCCCGGTGGAACCCGCCATCACCGCGTCGGCAGCGTCGAGCATCTCGGCCAGACCGGGCCGCGGCCGTTCGCGCAACGCCGCCAACGCACCCGCGGCGCGGGTGGCGGCGATGAGGTGGTCGGGCGAGGCCGACAGGCCCCGATCGCGCAGCAGTCGAGCCGCCTGCACGAACCAGGTGCTCACCCCCGACGGCCCCGGGTGCAGGAACACGTGCCGGTACCACCCGGGGCTCTGCACCCCGGCGCCGTAGCCGGTGGTGGCGGCCAGGCGGCGGTGGGTCCACGGCACCCAACTGACGCCCACCTTCACCTTCGGCAGCCCCTTCAGCACGGCGGCATCGGCCTTCGCCGGCGGCAGCGGCGCCTGCAGTGCCGGCACGTGCCAGGCACCGCACACCACGGCGACGCGTTCGTGCCCCTCGGCCAGCACGGCGCGCAGCACCTTGCGCATGTGTGCCTCGCGTTGGGCTTCGCGCACGGTGGCCGCATCGCCGCTGCCGCGCACGGCGGTCATGGCCTCGGCCACGGCGTCGAACGCAGGGGCGCCGTCGCCGCGGTGCTCGACCACGTCGTCCCACCAGCGCTCGGGGTCGGGATCGCCTGCGGCTGCCGCCAGCGCCGCCAACGGATCGGTGACGGGCGGGTTGGCCAACTGCAGCGTGTCGTCGCGCGCCTCCACCAGCGAGTGTGCGAGCGGCAGGTCGATGGCCCGCACCGGCACGCCATGCGCGTGTGCCCACTGGAACGCCTGCCACTCCGGGCTGAACTCGGCGAACGGCAGGAAGGCGGCGCGCTGCGGCTGATCGGCCACGAACCCCAGCAGCGCCACCGGGGGCAGCAACTGCGAGTGCCCCACCCATCGCAACGCCGGTTCGCAGTCGGCCGGCAACTCCACCAGCACCACCGACGGCTGCTGCTCGTCGAGGGCGCGCACCACCGACCGGGCGGAGCCCGGGCCGTGGTGGCGGATGCCCAGCAGACGCACATCGGTCATGAGCGGCTCACAACTCGCGGCAGGCCTCGTAGAACTCACGCCATTCGGGACGGTCGCGCACGACGGCCTCGAGGTACTCGCGCCAGGCCACGGCGTCGTGCACGGGATCCTTCACGACCGCGCCGACGATGCCGGCCGCCACGTCGGCAGCCGACAGCCGCCCGTCACCGAAGTGCGCGGCCAGCGCCACACCGTTGGTGACCACACTGATGGCCTCGGCCGTGCTGAGCGATCCGGTGGGCACCTTCAGACTGATGCGGCCGTCCTCGGTGGCACCGCTGCGCAACTCACGGAACACGGTGACCACCCGCCGGATCTCGAGGTCGGACGACGGCACCTCGGGCAGGCGCAGCGCAGCGCCCAGTTCGGCCACGCGTCGCTCGACGATGGCGACCTCCTCCTCGGCGTCGGCCGGCAGCGGCAGCACGACCGTGTTGAAGCGACGACGCAATGCGGCCGACAGGTCGTTGACGCCGCGGTCGCGATCGTTGGCGGTGGCGATGAGGTTGAAGCCGGGGACGGCCTGCATCTCGCCGCCGAGTTCGGGGATGGGCAGGGTCTTCTCGCTGAGCACCGTGACCAGCGCGTCCTGCACGTCGCTGGCCATGCGCGTCAGTTCCTCGACACGCACGATGGCACCGCGCTCCATCGCCCGGTAGACCGGGCTGGGCACCAACGCCGCCGGCGATGGACCCTCGGCCAGCAGGCGCGCGTAGTTCCAGCCGTAGCGCAACTGCTCTTCGGCCGTGCCCGCCGTGCCCTGCACCAGCAGCGTGGAGTCACCGCTGATGGCCGCGGTGAGGTGCTCGCTCAGCCACGTCTTCGCCGTGCCGGGCACGCCCAACAGCAGCAGCGCACGGTCGGTGGCCAGCGTGGCGACGGCGATCTCGACCAGGCGGCGCTGCCCCACGTACTTCGGTGTGATGACCGTGCCGTCGGGCAACTGGCCGCCGAGTACGTAGGTGACCACGGCCCATGGCGAGAGCCGCCAACTCGGCGGGCGCTCGCGGGTGTCGGCAGCGGCCAGTGCGGCGAGTTCGTGGGCGAACTCGTGCTCGGCGTGCGGACGCAACACGGTGGGCGGCAGGGAGGTCATGCGGACTCCAGTTCGGTGAGCATGTGATGACGAAGGCGGGCGAGGTCGGCGAGCGCGAGTGCGATGCCGATGGTGGGACGCGAAGGGTCGACGCGGTCGAGCGCGGCGGCGAGCGGTTCGAGCGACGAGGGCTGCACGCGAGCGAGCAGGTTCACGAGCACAGGACGGTGACTGGCGAGGAGCGCACCCGACGACAGACCGCCGGCCACCACCTCGGCAACACGAGCGGGCGGGGCCGACAACAGACCCACCAGATCGGGGGTGATGGGCAGCTCGGGCACCTCGGCCACCAACTCGGGCACCACCCGCTGCTTGGAGGAGCACGCCAACCGGGGCGACCAGGCGATCATCCACTCGGCCAGGGGGCCGGCGGCCGCCCGCACTCGGGTGTGCCGCACGATGTCGGTGCGGTGCCGCGCCAGCAGCGGCGGCACCAGCTCGGGCGACAGGCGCCGCCCGCTGCGCACCACGGTGAGCACCCATTCGTCCTCGAGCACCGGCCAGTCGGCGAGGATGCGCCGCCACGTGGCCGTGGCCGCGGGCGGTGTGAGCGGGCGTGGGTCGGGGTCGGGTGGCGCCACCAGTTCGACGGGCGCCGACGGCAGCACGCCGGCACGGCGCACCACCACGGTGGCGGCCACCTGTTGCAGCAACCGTTGCGACGCCGTGGGCATCGGCTGGTCGGCGGCGAGATCGGCCAGACCGCCTTCGGGCGGTGGGGGCGGTTCGCGCCGATCGGTGCCCAACAGCGCGACCGTGACCATCTGCTCCCAGTACTCCTGCACCTCGCTCATGCGCCCGCCCTGACGAACGAGGAGTCGGCCACCGGGCCGATGTCGACCGCCCGATCGGCGAGGTGCACGGTGAGTGGCACCAATCCCTGCGGGGTCCACTCGGCGGTGATGGGCACGGCACGGCCCTCACTGCACGCCAACAGCGCAGCGATGCCGGGCGCCGACGGCGCGATGGGCAGCGTGCCGTGCGCGTCGGTGAGCACCCATCGACCGGCCGAACGAGCTGGCGCAGCGAGCAGGCACACCGGGAACCGCTCGACCCACGGCTCGAGGGCGACCGCACGGCCGACCGCCTCCGCTGCGTCGGCCACCGAGCCCGCCGCCACCTCGAGTGCCGGTTCGGGGGCAGCATGCCGCGGCCCCGCCAGCACCCGCAGCCCCAACGCGCCCGGGTAGCGGAACAGATCGGCGTGCACCATGGTGCCCACCTCGAACGACGTGTCGAGCGTCTGCTGATAGGCCGCGAACGAGAGCAGCATGGCCCACCGCTGCGTGTGACGGCCCCACAGCCACACACGCCGCACCTCGATGCGGTCCTCGCGTACGTCGCTGCGACCCATGACCATCCACTCGTCGGTGTGCGGCACACCAGCCAGCACATCGGCCTGGCGAACCTGCCAGCCCACCGCCGCGGCCACCGAATCGGCCAGACCCGGCGACAGGCTGCCCCCGCGACGGCCGGCATCGGCCAGCAGGTGCAGCACCCCCATCTCGGCCAGCACCTGCTGGTGCCAGTCGGGATGCGCGCCCACGAGCCCGGCGAGCCGTCGCACCCGGTTGGCGAGTGCACCCACCTGGGCGTCGATGAGTCGCGCCGCCAGGTGGTCCCACGTGCGGTACTGCGCCAGCGCGGGGTCGGCAAGACCGGTGCGCATGCGGTCGTCGAGCCATCGGTCGAGTTCGGCGAGGCCGATCATCATGCGGGCCAGTCGCTCGTCGCGCGCCCCCGGGTCGGGCGGGACCGGAGCCGGCGGCGATGCGGCGGGATCGGGCACCCCAGCAGAACCCGACGGCGCCGCGGGCGTCACCTCGAGCGGTGCGTGGGCGCCCGCATCGTCGCTGGAGGCCCACCCCTCGAGGCGCTGCGACGCCACCCCCGAGGGCGTGGCGTCGGCCACCTGCCCCCTGGCCCACATCAGCAGCAGCGCCAGCGCATGCTTGCAGGGCCGCACACGGCTGGGGCAGGCGCAGTGCATGCGCACCCGCACGTGGTCGACCACGCAGTCGTAGGGCTCGGCCCCGCTGCCGATGCAGCGGCCCCACACCCCCTGGGCATCGCAACCCGTGGCAACCCAGCGTGTGGGCACGGCCAGGGGTTGTGCGGCGGCCACCGAGGTGGGGCGCGGCGCGAGCGCGAACACCTGCTCGACTTGCCAACGACCTGCGACGACCTGCACGACGCCACCGTAGCCAGCGGGTGTGACACGGTGCCGCTGACCAGGCGAAAGGACCTTGGTCCCGTACAATCGTGCCCGTTGTCACCTCAGTGTCCGGGAACTGGGCGACAGGATTGGACGACATGAAGGGTATGCGTACCAACACCACCCCCACGTCTCGTCCTCGTCGCGCGCTCGCACTCACCATGGCGATCGGTCTGTTCACGTTCGGTGCCGCCGCGTGCGGCGATGACAGCACGAACGAGGCCGCCGACACCACGTCGGCCCCCAGCGGCGACGAACTGGGTATCACCGGCCAGTGGGCACGTACCAGCCCGATGGACGCTGCCAACGGCGCGGCGTACTTCACCGTGATCAGCTCCACCGACGATCGCCTCACCGGCGTGAAGGTCGACGCGTCGGTCGCCGGCATGGCCCAGATCCACGAGACCGTGATGGTCACCGACGACACGATGGCGATGGGCTCGGACACCACGATGGCGATGGGTGGCGACACCACGATGGCCATGGGTGGCGAGATGGAGATGCGCGAAGTCGACGGCATCGACATCGTCGCCGGTGAACCGCTGGTGCTCGAGCCGGGCGGCTACCACGTCATGCTGATGGAACTCGCCGCCCCGCTCGAGGTCGGCACGAGCTTCGCCATCACGCTCACCTTCGAGAAGGCCGGCGACATCACCATCGACGTCCCGGTGCGCGACGAGGCGCCGTGACCTTTCGCCCTCGGCACGCGCTCGCGATCATTCCTCGGCTCGGCCTCCTCGTGATGGTCGCTGCGAGGGCGAGCGCGTGCAGCGGCGGCTCGGCCACCTCGGGCGACAGCGTCGCCGAGGTGGCCTTCACCGCGTCCGACGGCAGCAGCCACACGCTCGGTGAGATGGAAGGCACACCCGTGGTGCTGAACATGTGGGCCACGTGGTGCAAGCCGTGTGTGAAGGAGATGCCCGCGTTCGACGAGGTCGCTGCCGGCACCGATGCCGTCCGCATCATCGGCGTCAACGTGGCCGACGAGCCCGCCGACGCCGAGGCGTTCGCCCGCGATCTCGGCGTCAGCTACGAGCAGTACACCGATCCGTCGGGCGAACTGTCCGACGCGTTCGAGGTCACGGGCCTCCCCGCGACCGCGTTCATCGACGCCGACGGCACGGTGGTGGAGGTGCACGCCGGCGCCTACACCGCCGACGAACTCCGCGCCGCCATCGCCGAACACTTCCCCGATGTCACGAATGGGAGTACCAACCCGTGAAGTTCCGACTCGCTGCACTCGCGCTCGCTGCGCTGGCACTGCCGCTCGTCGCCTGTGGCGACGACAAGGAGGCCAAGGTGCTGAGCGGCTATCAGCTCACACCGCCGCCCGCCGTGGGCGCGCTGTCGATGCCCGACGCGAGCGCCGACGGCGCCGAGTTCACGTTCGTCTCGGCGGCCGACCGCTACCTCATCGTCTACTTCGGCTACACGTCGTGCCCCGACGTGTGCCCCACCACGCTGGCCGAGGTGAAGAAGGCGTTCAAGCAGATCGGCGACACGGCCGAGCAGATCGACGTGGCGATGATCACCGTCGACCCCGAACGCGACGACGGCGACCTGCTCACCCGTTACGTGCAGAGCTTCATCGACGATGCCCACGCGTTGCGCACCGACGACACGGCCGAACTCGAGGCCGTCGCAAAGGCGTTCGGCGCCAGCTACACGGTCACGAAGAACGACGCCGGTGAGATCGAGGTGAGTCACAGTGGCAATCTGTACGTCGTCGACCAGAATGGTGACGTGGTGCTGCAGTGGCCGTTCGGTCTGAAGGCCGATGCCATCGCCACCGACCTCGAGATCCTCTTCGAAAAGGCCTGATCCATGTCGTTCCGCCGCATTCTCACCGCCGTGCTGTTCGCCGCAGTGCTGCCGGGCACCCTCGTGGGTCTCAGCGGATGTGGCGGCGACGAGGGCGGCACTGCGCAGGCGCAGTGGGGTGCCCTCGGTGCGGACGAGCAGGCCACCTACGAGTACGTGGTGCCGTACGGCACCAGCGTCCGCATCGACCAGGGCCAGAAGGTCGACCTCATGCCGCAGCGGCTCGATGTGAAGGTGGGCGAATCCATTCGCATCACCAACCAGGACGGCCGCGACTACATGATCGGGCCGTTCTTCGTGACCGCCGGTCAGTCGCTGGCGATGCGGTTCACGCAGCCGGGCGAGCTGTCGGGCGTGTGCAGCATGAACCCCGAGGGTGTGTTCACCATCGCCGTCACCGCCTGAGCCGCTCGGCATCAGCCGATGATGGCTGCAGCGATCCGACGACCGCTGCGCACGGCGCCCTCCATGAAGCCGGCGAACCTGTCGGCATGCTCGCCGGCCAGGAACACGCGGCCGTGCACGGCGTGCAGTGCCGGCTGCGCAGCTGCCCACTGCCCTGGCCCGAAGCAGGTGTACGCGCCGAGGCTCCACGGATCGTTGGTCCAGTCGGTCTGCACCCGTTCACCGGCCAACCCGCGAGCGCCGGGGAAGATGCGCTCGATCTCCTGGACGATGCGATCGACCGACTCGGGCAGCGAGGCGAACGCGGCACCGTCGTGCGACGCGAGCAGGTTGGTGAGGATGCCGGCGTCGCCCGACTGGTCGTCGGTGGTCTCCCACAGGTGGCCCCACGCTCGATCGGAGAGCACGGTGCCATTGCGGCCGTAGTCGCGCCAGATGCGCCGCGAGAACTGCACGCTGATCTTGCCGCCCACGCCGTACGCCACGGCACCCAACTCGAGCGGCATGTCGGGCCACAGCCGCGACAGCACGGGCAGCGGCACGGCGGCCACGACGGTCTCACCGCGCACCACACCACCGTCGGCGAGCCGCACCTCGCCGTGGTCGGCGTCGATCTCCGCCACCGGCGTGTCGAGGCGCACCCGGTGGCCGAGCCGTTCCGCGAGGCCGAGCGCCAGCCGGTCGTTCCCACCCACGATGCGATGACGTTCGCGCAGTGCGGCCACCTGGTTCGAGGTGACCTGCGCGGCGAACCGCTGGCTCACCTCCTCGGGCGGCAGCATGTACTCGGTGCGCACGTCGCGCCCGATGACCACGCGGGCCATCACCGACAACCCGAGTTCGTGCAGCAGGTCGCCGAGCGTGCGCTGCTCGAACTCGTCGGTGGGTTCCAGTGCCGCCACCGCCTGGTCCCACCGCTCCCACTCCGGCGCGAGCGTCGCGTGCAACTGCATGGGCACGGCCCGGCCGCCCGCGTCGACCAACGTGGCCCGCGCGTCGAGCCGGTTGTCGCGGGTGGTGATCGCCAACCCCAACTCGTCGGCGAGGGCCAGCACCTCGGTGTGGTTGCCGTCGATGAACTCGGCACCGCGCTCGCACACCTGACCGTCCGCGAACGTGTGGCTGTGCACCCGTCCGCCCACACGGTCGCGCGCCTCCAGCACCACCACATCGCGCCCTGCCGCCACCAGGTCGGCGGCACACCGCAACCCGGCCAGCCCGGCCCCGATGACGACGACGTCGTGCTCCACGCACACAGCATGCACGCGCGACGAGTGTTCACTCCCAATTCACCGGCGCAATCACCGTGCCGTCGTACCCTCCGAAGCGTGGAGCGGACCATCTCCGAGGTGCGGCGGGACGTGGAGCAACTGCGCGACAACATCCTCGGTGCCACACCGACCGAAGGGCAACTCGAGGCGGTCCACGAGGTGCATCGGCGCAGTGTCGAGAACCTCGCGCACTTCGTGGCACTCCGCGGCGTCGACCTGCGCTCGCTGCAGGACGACCTGTCGGCGCTCGGGCTGTCGTCGTTGGGCCGCTCGGAGGCACACGTCGCTGCCACGGTCGACGCCGTCGTGCGCGCACTCCAGGCGCTCGACGGCGAGCCGAGTACGGCGTCGCCCTGCGGACGACCGGTCGGGTTCGAGTCGGGACCGCGCACGCTCGAACGCAAGACCCACGAACTGTTCGGACCGTCCCCCAAGGGCCGCACGACCCGCATCATGGTCACGATGCCGACCCAGGCAGCCGACGACCCCGACATCGCGACCCGGTTCGTGCAGGCGGGGATGGACGTGGCGCGGATCAACTGCGCGCATGACGACCTGCCGCAATGGTCGGCGATGGCGATGCATGTCCGGACCGCCGCGTCGCGGTCGGGTCGCGATGTCCGGGTCCTGATGGATCTCGCCGGCCCCAAGCTGCGGACCGGGCCGATGACCCCCGGCCCGGCCGTGGTGAAGGTGAAGCCCCATCGCGACGTGCTGGGCCGCGTGCTCGCACCCGGGCGAGTCGCGCTCGTGTCGGCCGATGCCACGCTCGACGAGCGGGCCGACGGGATACCGCTGGTGCCGGTGAGCCCGGCGTTCATGGCGGCGCTCGCGCCGGGGATGCGGCTCCGCATCCGCGATGCGCGCGACTCGAACCGATCGCTCGACGTCGTCGAGGTCGACCGCCACCTTCGCACCGCGGTCGCCGAGACCACGCGGTCCATCTACCTCACCACCGGCACGACGATCGACGCCGATCAGCCATCGGCGCCGGCCGGCGAGGTGGGCGAGCTGCAGCAGACCCCTGGCCACCTCACCATCGCCGTCGGGCAGGTCGTGGAACTGGTCGGCGCACCCTGTCACGGCGAGACCCTGAACAGTACGCGCGTCAGGGTTGGTTGCACGCTGCCCGAGGCGGTCGGCGCGCTCGAGGTCGGCCATCGTGTGTTCTTCGACGACGGCACGTTCGGCGGTGTCGTCGAGGCGATGCGCCGGGCTGCATCGGGCCCACCCGTCGCCGAGGTGCGCATCACATCGGCGCCGCTGCGGGGCGGCAAACTGCGCGCCGAGAAGGGCATCAACGTGCCCGACACCGAGGTACCGGTGCCGGCACTCACCGAGCGCGACCTCGTTGACCTGCGGGCTGCCGCGAACATCGCCGACATGGTCGCGCTGTCGTTCGTGCGCAATCCCGACGACGTGCTGCTCCTGCAGGAGCACCTCGCGGCCATCGACGCGTCATCACTCGGCGTCGTGCTGAAGATCGAGACGGTGCAGGCGTTCCGCCAGTTGCCGCGCATCCTCGAAACCGCGATGCGCACCCGCCGCGTCGGCGTGATGATCGCCCGCGGCGACCTCGCCGTGGAAGCGGGCTACGAGCGACTCGCCGAAGTGCAGGAGGAGATCCTGTGGCTCTGCGAGGCCGCGCATCTCCCCGTGATCTGGGCGACCGAGGTGCTCGACCAACTGGCCCGAACGGGACGTCCGTCCCGTTCGGAGATCACCGACGCTGCGATGAGCGAACGCGCGGAGTGCGTGATGCTCAACAAGGGGCCGCACGTGGTGGAGGCGATCCTGACCCTGCACGACATCCTGCATCGGATGGCCGAACACCAGAGCAAGAAGCGTCACCTGATGCGACCGCTGCGCTCGTGGTCGCGGCCCGGGCCGGGTTGAACCGACTCGTCAGAACAGCGTCGGCTGTTCGGGTCGGACGAACCGCGGCACACCCGGCCACGGCACGTAGTGGTCCATGAACACCCAACTACGACGATGGATGGCGCTGGGTCCGTACCCCTGCAACGCCGCCTTGTGCAGCGGACACGGGTAGCCCTTGTTGGTGTCGAAACTCCACTGCGGGTAGCTGGCCGCCATGTCGCGCATGATGCGGTCGCGGGTGACCTTGGCGAGGATGCTCGCCGCGGCGACCGGCAGGCAGTGCAGGTCGGCCTTCACCCGCATCTCCACGTGCGGCACGATGCCGGTGAGGAAGTTCCACTTGCCGTCACACACGGCGGCGTCGGGTCGCACACCGAGGGCGTCGACGGCGCGGCGCGCCGCCAGACGCTGCGCGTCGGCCATGCCCATCTCGTCGCACTCCTCCTGGCTCGCAGCGCCCACGGCCCAGGTGTCGCACCAGCCGGCCACCTTGTCGAACAGCTTCTCGCGGTTCGCCTCGGTGAGCATCTTCGAGTCGCGCACGCCGTTCACCCGCTTCTCGCGCGGCAGGATGGCCGCGCCCACCATCAGCGGGCCCGCCCACGCACCGCGACCCACCTCGTCGATGCCCACGACCACCTCGTGGCCGGCGGCCCAGAGTTCCTTCTCGATGGTGCGGGTGGGGGCGCGGCCGGCCATGAGCGGATCAGCGCAGCAGCAACGCGGCCGGCCCGGCCGCCACCTCGCCCACGGTCCACCACATCGGCGACAGCGACGACACCGCCGACGGGTGCACCGCCGCCAACAGGCCACCGCTGGTCTGCGGGTCCATGCACAGCGCCTCACCCTCGGGGCTGGCGGTGCTGTGCACGTGCGCCGCGACGTACTCGCGGTTGCGGGGGTCGCCGCCGGTGCGCACCCCGCGGGCTGCCGCCTCACGAGCACCGGGATAGGCGCGGATGCCGTCGGTGTGCACCACCACCTGCACGTCGCCACGCTCAGCCATCTCCCAACCGTGGCCGGCGAGGCCGTAGCCGGTGACGTCGGTGACCGCGTGCACGGCAGCGCCGAGCGCCTGCAGTTCTTCGGACGCGGCTCGGTTCACCATGCGCATGCCGGCGATGGCTGCGGCCTTCTCGTCGGCGCTGCCACCCGCCAACGCGAGTGCCGTGCCCACGGGTTTGCTGAGCACCAGCACGTCGCCGGGCTGTGCGCCACCCTTGCGGAACACCCGATCGGGATGCACCACACCCTGCACGGCCAGCCCGAAGATGGGCTCGGGGTTGCGGATCGTGTGCCCACCGGCGATGGTGCCACCGGCCTCCGCCACCACCGCCGCGGCCGCGTCGAAGATGGCGACGATGGCCTCACGCGGGAAGTGCTCGGGGAAGGCCGCCACGTTGACGGCGATGACCACGCGCCCGCCCATCGCGAACACGTCGCTGCACGCGTTGGCGGCGGCGATGGCACCGAAGTCGGACGGGTGGTCGACCAGCGGTGGGAAGAAGTCGGTGGTGCTCACCAACGCCACGTCGGGCGCCACCTGATAGATGGCCGCATCGTCGAACGGTGCAAGACCGACCAGCAGGCTGGGGTCCAGTCCCGCCGGCATCTCGCGCACCAGGCCGGTGAGCAGCGAGGCACCCCACTTCGCGGCACAACCTCCGCACGAGGTCCATTCGGTGAGCTTCAGGTCGGCGAAATCGTGCTCCACGGTCGTCACGGGCACAGCCTACGGTGTGGTCATGTACACGGTCGGTCCGTACACCTTCACCGAGCACGACGCGCAGCGCACCGTGGCAGCCCACGACACGGTGTGGCAGTTGCTGGCCGACGGCCGCGATGCCGCCGTGCTGACCCCGATCAGCCCCTCCCTCACCGGCGATCTCGAGCACGACCTGCACGCCGTGTGGGACGCCTGGCAGGCAGCGGGGCCCGCACTCCGTGCGGCGGGCCAACTGCCCGCCACCGCCACCGGCGTGGTGGAGGGACTGCACGTCAGCAATGGCGGCCTGCCGAAGACGCCGGTGCTCCACGCCACCGTCGGCTGGCGAGGGCTCGACGGCGATCGGCAGGCCACCCGGCAACACCACGGTCGACCGTTCCAGGCGCTGTGCCTCTGGAGCGCCGAGGTGATCGACGCGTTCCGGGCACAGGGGCACCCGCTGGCGCCCGGTCTCGCCGGCGAGAACATCACGGTGCGCGGGCTGGCATGGAGCGACGTGCGGCCCGGCGTGTTGCTGCAGGTCGGCACGGTGCGCTGCACCGTCAGCTCCTACGCCATCCCGTGCTCGCAGAACAAGGGCTGGTTCCTCGAGGGCGCGTTCGACGTGATGCACCATCGTCATGGCCCGGTGAGCCGGGTGTACGCCACGGTGCTCGAACCCGGCGAGATCGCGGTCGGCGACACGGTCGTGCTCGAACCCTGAGCGCCCGCCATACTCACTGCATGACCTCCCCGTACCGTGTGGTCGCGTTCAGCGGCAGCCTCCGCCAGGGTTCCACCAACACCGCGCTCGTGCGGCTCGCGCAGCGCATCGCACGGCCCGAACTGCAGATCGAATGGATCGACTGGGTCGATCAGTTGCCGTGGATGAACCCCGATCTCGAGGAAGATCCGCCGGCCGTCGTGCAGCGCTGGTGGCAGACGTTGCGTGAGGCCGACGGCCTGCTCGTCGGCATGCCCGAGTACAACTGGAGCCCCACACCGCTGGCGAAGAACGCGCTCGACTGGGCCACCCGTCCGCCCGACGACCGGGCCATCGCCGGCACCGTGGTGGCGTTCATCTCCTCGGGCGGTCGTGGCGGCGGTGCGAAGGCCCAGGAGAACCTCACGCCGATCCTCGGGTTCATGGGCGCGACGATGGTGGTCGAGCCGCCGGTGCAGTTGGCGCTCGTCCGAGACCGCATCGACGCCGACGGCAACGCCGACGAGGAGATCACCGAGGCAGTGCGCGCCAAGCTCGACGCGATGCTCGAAGCGCTGCGTCAGCGCGACGCAGCGAGCGCCTGAGCCGCGTCGGCGAACTCGAAGCGCTGGTACTCCCGCTCGCACGGGTTGCCGGTGCAGGTCCACAACGTGGACGCGCCATCGCCACGCAGGGCGGCGATCATCGACGCCGTCGTGTGCTCCACGCCGTCGACGTGCATGCACACGCTCCACCCCGGCTCACCGCACGAGTCGTGTGACCGCAGGTGCGCCTGCAGCGCCGCCACGTCGACCGGACGGCCGGCGAGCACCGTGTGCGACGCGTGCCATCGAGGGTCGACGAGCCGCTCGACCGGTTGGCGAGGGTGGCGATGCGCCGCATCGAACGCCGGGATGGACGTGCGATTGGAGATGGCACGCACATCGGCGACCTGCTCGACGGCCCATTCGGCACCGCTGGTGTCGATGACGAATGCGGTGGTCGGGTCGGCCACCAGGAACGCGTTCCAGTAGGGGCGACCGTTCGGCACCAGCCCCGGGTCGTGCCCGCTGCCGCCCTGTCCGAAGCGGCCGATGCACTCGACGATCATCGACACCGCCGCACTGGCGGTGTCGGCTCGTTCGAGCGCGAGCCGAACGAGATCCATCCCGGTGAGGCCCGACACGGCCGAGCGCGGATCGAGTGTGGTGTACACGGTGGTGTTGCCCGCCGCGACCCCGGCCTCGTTCACCCCCTGTTCCACGCCCCAACCCCAGGCGGGACGCGACAGCACGCAGGCCAGCGTGTCGCCCGGGTGCGGCGGCACCTCGATGTGGGTGGCGCGCACGGGTGACGTGTCGCGACGCGGCGGCGACCACTCCACCACCTGCAGCTCGGCGGGTGGTCGGTCGCTGTTCTTCGCGAACAGCGTGGCACCGTCGGCCGTGACCGGCGCCAGCGCCACCAGCACGTCGCACATCAGCTGAACGACTCGCCCTCGACCGGTGGCGCCGGCAGCAATCCCTGCGGTTCGGGCCACAGCGTCTCGCCCTTGACCTCGGCCGAGGCCCAGTCGGGCGCCAACACCGGGGAACGCAGCGTGGCAGCAGGCGCGGTCTGCTCCCACAGCACCGCCGGGCGAGCACCGTGCCAGCGCACGGCGAACGACACCGTGCCGCCCGCACCGTTGGGCAGTCCGTAGACCTCGAAGTGGTCGCCGGCCCACCCCTCCGGCAGCCCGCCGGGCAGCAACTGCGCACCGTCGACCGTGGGCAGCACCAGGCGCCGTTCGGACCACGCGAGCAGACGCGACGGATCGTCGGGTGCCGATGCGGGGGTGTCGTCGACGGCCGGCACCGCAGCACGCATCTTGCCCAGGTCGCCACGAGCCCGCTCGTCGCCGGCCGCGGCGAACACCACATCGGCCGCATCGAGCGCGGCGGTGAACGCCCAGTCGTGCGGCCCACGCTTGGCTGCCACCTCGAGCGCCGCCGCCACGTCGGGCAACCACGGGTCGGCCTGCTCGCCCATGCGCACCAACTGGCTGACGCCCAGCAGGAAGCCCACGGCGTCGTCGTCGGGGTGCTCGGGGCCACCGAGCGCGAGTTCGCAGCGCAGACTCACCAGTCGCTCGGCCAACAGCGGATCGGGCAGCAACAGGCGCGCCGCACGCTCCACCATCGACAACCAGCCGCGCACCACGCCGGCGACCGGCGGCAGTCCCTGGGGCAGCGCTCCCGGGCCACGGCCGTCGTGGGGCAGCGCGACGGTGAGGGTGGCGTGGTGCCCCAAGGGGAACGCCACACTGCCGGCGGGCAGCTCGATGCCCTCGATGGGCGCCGACGGCGGACGCACCGACAGCAGGTTGCCGTGCGTGAAGGCCACCACGATGGCGAGCGGCGATTCGTTCTCGACCTCGATGATCGTGAGGCCACCGTGGTCGGGCACCGAGTACACCCGTTGCACCGCGTCGCCGTTGGGGATCTTCACCCGTGTCTCCACCACGGCCGTGCCCTCGACACGCGACTGCCGGACGGCCGCCTCCCGGTGGGGACTGTGCCAACGGTCGTCGGCGGCGATGTGCCAGTCGAGACCCACGGGCTGGGCGCCCGGTTCCATCTGCCACGGCTCGATGCCACCCCATGGGGTGACGGTGGCACGCCACCGACCGCCCAGCACTCCGGTGCTCACTGTGTCGCCCATCGCGGGTGCTCTACTCCATCTCGCTCTTGCGGGTGCGCTGCATCAGGGCGGCAAGTGCCTCCTTGGCCGGGCGACCCTGGTGGCACACGGCCACGACCTGTTCGGTGATGGGCATCTCCACGGCATGACGGCGGGCGAGATCGAGCACGCTCGGCGAGCTCTTCACACCCTCGGCCACCATGTTCATGGATGCCAGCACCTCGCCGATCAGTGTGCCCTGTCCGAGTTGGAAGCCCACCATGTTGTTGCGGCTCTGCTTCGAGGAGCACGTCGCGATGAGGTCGCCCATGCCGGCCAGACCGGCGAACGTGGCGGCCTGACCGCCCATCGCGATGCCCAGCCGGGTCATCTCGGCGAGCCCGCGGGTGATGAGCGTGGCACGGGTGTTGTCGCCGAACCCCATGCCCTCCGCCATCCCGGCAGCGATGGCGATGACGTTCTTCACCACACCACCCACCTCACAGCCCACGACATCGGTGTTGGTGTACACGCGCAGGCTCGGCCGGCCGAAGATGCGTTGGAGTTCGGCGGCGATGTCGGGGTCGTCGACGGCCACCACGCTCGCCGCCGGTTGACCGCTGAGGATCTCCTTGGCCAGGTTCGGGCCGGTGAGCACGGCGACAGGATGGCCCGGCATCTCGTCGCGCGTCACCTCGCTCATCCGCTTGCGAGACCCCCGTTCCAACCCTTTGGTGAGACTCACCACCGGCACCCACGGGCGAAGGTACCGGGCGGCCTCCGCGGCCACGTCGCGATACCCGTGTGACGGCACGGCCATCACGAGCACGTCGGCGAACCGCACGGCTTCCTCGAGCGAACTCGTGGCCCGCAACTGCTCGGGCAACGTGTACGCGGCGAGGTAGTCGCCGTTCACGTGCTCGTTGTTGATCTGCTCGGCGAGTTCGGGACGGCGCGCCCACAGCACGGTGGGCGCGTTCTCCGCCGCCATCGCCGCCACGGTGGTGCCCCACGAACCGGCGCCCACCACCCCCACGTTGATCGGCATGGGCGACAGCGTAGGTCGCGGCCGCGTGCCTCTACGATGCCCGACGTGGATCCCGTGGTGCTGGTGCCGGTGAAGGCATTCGCCGATGCCAAGGCGCGGCTGGCGCCGGTGCTGTCGCCTGCCCAGCGCGAGGCGCTCGCGCGGTGGACCGCCGAGCGCGTGCTGGCGGCTGCCGGCGAACGAGCCGTGTACGTGGCATGCGACGACGAAGGGGTGGCCGAGTGGGCCACCGCCCACGGCGCGCTCGTGCTGTGGCACCCGGGCGTGGGGTTGAACGCCGCCGTGACGAACAGCGTCGCCGACCTGCGCGAGCGCGGGGTGCGGCATGCCATCGTCGCCCACGGCGACCTGCCGCAGCCCGGCGCGCTCGTCACGGTGGCAGTGGCCGACACCATCACCCTGGTGCCCGACACCGCGGGCGACGGCACCAACGTGATCGCCCTCCCCACCGACGCACCGTTCGAGTTCACCTATGGCGCCGGCTCCTTCCGCCGCCACCTGGCGCATGCGTTGCAGTCCGGGCTCGCCGTCGCCGTGCGACGCGACCCGCTGCTCGCGCTCGACATCGACGTCCCCTCCGACCTGTCGCACCCACGGGTGCAGGAAGTGCTCCCCTCATGGCTGCCAACGAACCGGGCCAACCCGACACCGCTCCCCCGCTGATCTCGCGCGATCTGCCCGTGCCCACGTCGGCACTCGCCATCGGCGCGCATCCCGACGACGTGGAGTTCGGCTGCGGCGCCACGTTGGCCAAGTGGGCGGCGTCCGGCTGCACCGTGCATCACCTCGTGCTCACCGATGGCTCGAAGGGCACGTGGAACCCCGACGCCGACGTGGTGGCACTGGCGGCGCAACGGCAGGCGGAGCAGCGCGAGGCGGCACAACGTCTCGCCGGCGCACACGCCGGTGAGGTGGTGTTCCTGGGGCAGGTCGACGGTGAACTCGACAGCACGCTGGCGCTGCGGGGCGAGGTCGCTCGCGTCATTCGCGCGCTGCGCCCCCAGGTGGTGCTCGGCCACGACCCCTGGAAGCGGTATCGCCTCCACCCCGACCACCGCCACGCCGGCCTGTTGGCCTGCGACGGCATCGTGGCGGCACGCGACCCGCACTTCTTCAAGGAGCACGGCCTGCCGCACTGGCGCCCCGACGTGCTGCTGCTGTGGGAGGCCGACGAGCCCGACCACGTCGAGGACGTCACCGGGTTCGTCGACGCGAAGTTGGCGGCGCTCGAGGCACACGAGAGCCAGTTCGAGAGCACCATGAAGGCCGTCGAGCCGGCGGAGATGGCCGCGTTCCGCGACCGCATCCGTCACCGGCTCGGCGGCCTCGGTGCCCGCCACGGCGTCACCGCCGCCGAAGTGTTCAAGAAGATCGCCGACCTCTGACCGCGCTCCCGAGCGGTCAGAGGTCGAGGTGGTCAGATGCTCGTCGCTGAACCGTGCGCCGTGCGGCGCCCGATCAAGAAGGCGGCGAGGCAGACCACCGCACCACCGAGCACCAGCAGGACGAGCGGCGTGTCCCCTCGCCCACCACGTCCCGGGTCGACCAGCGCTTCCTCCGGTTGGGGGACCTCGGGAGCGGGCGCGACGCCTGCGGCGTCGGTGACGATGACGGTGCCCACCATGTTCGGGTGGAGCGTGCAGAAGTACTCGAAGCGGCCGATCTCGTCGAACACCATCGAGTAGGTGTCACCGGTCTGCATCAACTCGGACGTCCATGCCGAGTCGCGAGCGGTGACGGTGTGAGGAGCCTGGCCGATGTTCGTCCAGGTGACCTCCGCACCCAGTGCCACGGTGACCTCACGAGGGTCGTAGTCGAGGTCGATGATGTTCACCGAGGCCTTCGACCCGTCGGCCGCCGCCCCGGTCTCCAGCGAACTCGGATCGGCCACCACCGTGACCGAGCCGACCATCTCGCCGGTGAGACCGTCGTGGTAGGTGTAGGTGCCCGGCTGGTCGAAGGTGAACGACCACGACTCGCCCTTGTGGAGCAGGTCGCTCTCGAACGACTCGTCGTCGGCGGCGATGGTGTGCGGGCTGAGACTGTCGATGGTCCAGGTGACCGTGCCACCCACGGCCACTCTGGCGTCGGCGGGCTCGAACGTGTCGGCCAACACCTTCACGTCCACCTTCGACGGGGTGACCGGCGCTGCCGGGGCCGCAGGGGCCGCTTCCGGCGGCGGCGCCGAACCATCGGCGCCCGTCACCAGCACGGTGGCCACCATGTCGGGGTGGATGGTGCAGTAGTAGGTGAAGGTGCCGGCGGCGTCGAACGTGATGCGCACCGTGTCGCCCGAGCGGACGATGCCCGTGTCCCACGTGCCGTCCTTCGCCGTCGCGGTGTGCGGGGCCACGCCACCGTTCACGAAACCGACGGATCCGCCGGCGGCGACGGTGATCTGCTTGGGCGAGTAGTCGAAGTCCACCATCTGCACGTCGCCGTCCTTGGCCACCGCAGCCACCCGCTCGACGGGGGGCGGCGGTGCTTCGCCGTTGGCGCCCTTCACCAGCACGGTGCCGGTCATGTTCGGGTGCAGAGTGCAGAAGTAGAGGAACGTGCCGGCGTTGGGGAACGAACGGGTCGCAGCCTGCCCACGGGGCAGGAGGCCGGTGTCGAACGAACCGTCACGGGCGGTGGCGCTGTGCCGGGCCGCTCCCGTGTTCACGAAGGTGACCGACTGACCGGCCGTGATGGTGTAGGTGCGCGGGCTGTAGCTGAAGTCGGCGATGCGGACGTCGCCACCGGCCACCACCGGCGGCGGCGTGGTGGTGGGCGTCGGCGGGGGCGGCGGCGTACCACCGGCACCCTTCACCGCGATGGTGCCCTTCATCTCCGGATGGATGTCGCAGATGTAGGTGAACGTGCCCGGGGTGGCGAACACTCGCGTGTAGGTCTGACCGCTGCGCACGTCGGGGCTGCGGAACGAGCCGTCGTCGGCCACCACGGTGTGGCGGGCGAGTCCGTTGTTGTTCCAGGTCACCGTGGCACCCTGGTTCACCGTGAGCACGAGGGGGGCGAAGCTGAAGTCGGCCATGCTCACCGTGGTGCCGCCGGCCGTGCCGGTGCCACCACCGCCACCCGTGCCACCAGTGCCACCACCGGGGGCCACCGTCGTGGGCGGCGTCGTGGGCACGGTGGGCGGAGGAGGAGGCGGCGGCAACGTGCCGCCGGTGGTACGAGCCGACACGGCGACCACACCCACCATGCTCGGGTGGAGATCGCAGAAGTAGCTGAACGTACCCGGAGCGTTGAACGTGCGCTGCCAGGAACGGCCGGGCGCGAACACACCACTGTCGAACGAGAAGCCGCGCTCGGTGACGGTGTGGTCGTCCTTGTCGTTGTTCGACCACAGCACCGTGTCGCCCACGAACACGCTGATCGAGCTCGGCGAGAAGGTGCGGTTCGCCATCCGCACCGTCACGGTCTGGGCCGCGGGGGTGGTGGTGGGCGTTCCGGGCACCGTGGTGCCGGGCGGCGTGGTGGTCGTGGTGGGCACGGTGTTCGAGACGATCACCGAGCCCGTGTAGGCGTCGAGGTTCTTGTTCTCCGTGTCGCCGTAGTTCACGGTGCCGACGGTGTTGAACGTGAACGAGTAGGTCCCGCCCGCGGCGAGGCCACCCGAGTCGAACGACACCGGGCCCGAGAGCGAGCGAAGACGATGCTTGTCGGCGTCGTTCAGCTGCCAGGTCACCGTGGTGCCCACCTGCACGGTGATGACCTTCGGGCTGAGCCCTCCGTCGATGGTGACCGTGGCGGTACCGACGGCCTCGGTGTGGGACGCGAGTCCGAGCGGGATGAGCAACAACGTCAGGGCCACGACCGCCATCAGACCCCGGCGCAGGTGCTTGCCGGCCACTTCGTTGTGGGTGCAAGATTCCATACCTCCAGCGTGCGCCTTCGGGCGTTCGACCAGCAGGGCCGCGGGTCAACGCTGCGAGGGTCCGATGGGGTAGATCCTCTACGACCAGGGTCGTACGACCCCGCGAGCGGTCAGTGGAACTGTCCGGGCGCGCGGCCCGTCCCCGGCTCCCCCGCGAAGGCCTGGGCGATGCCGATCCAGTCGAGCGCCGCAGCGCCGCTCACCTGCAACGACGTGTCGGCCACGTGCCGACGCTGCGTCACCACCAGGCAGAAGTCGAGTGCATCGCCCTCCACCCGATCGGGGCCGGGCTCGCCCCACTCCCACGTGTCACCGGCGGGTCCACGCAACGACACGTGCACGGGCGCCTCGGGCATCTCACGGCCGTTGATCATGTAGCTGAACGGGCGAGCACGCACCCCGATGTGGGCGACGTGCCGCAGGCGGTCGGTCGGGACTCGGGTCGCACCGAGGGCGTCGCACACGTCCTGTCCGTGCGCCCACGTCTCCATCAACCGCGCCGTGATGGCCGAGCGCGCCGCCATCGCCGGCCCGTACCACGGCACACGGGTGGCGGGATCGACGGTGCGCGCCACCTCCACGAGACGAGTGCGATCGTCGCGCCACCGCTGCAGCAACTCGACACCGGTCATCGAGCGACCGGGCGCCACCGACGCTTCGGTACCACCCGCGGCGAACAGCTCGCGCATGTCGGCGGCGAACGCATCGGGGTCGGTGAGCGCCATCAACTCGCGCACGTCGAAGAACCAGAGGTGGCTGATCTGATCGCGCACCGACCAGCCCGGCGAGGGCGTGGGAGTGTCCCACTGCTCCTCGGAGATCGATGCCACCACCGCATCGAGGGCGTCGCACTCGGCGAGGAGGTCGTCACAGATCTGCTGCATCTCGCCATCGTCGCGAAGGCGCCCCGAAAACGACGAACGGGGGGCCGAGGCCCCCCGTTCGCTGACACCTCGAGAGGGTCACTTCTTCTTGGCGGCTGCCTTCTTGGCC
>SXKB01000035.1 GCA_005778215.1 Actinomycetota bacterium
AGCAGCAGCGTGCCGATGCCACGGCCTTGCTCGCCGTCGGAGGTGACGAACGCGACCTCTGCGTCGGGTGTGCCCTCGGCCGGTCGCATCCACCGCCCCACCGCGATGATCTGGCCGTTCTCCACGGCCACGAGCGCGCAACGGTTCACCACGTCGATGTCGGTGAGCCAGGCGATGTCCTTGTCGCTCAGCCGCGGTTTCGCGGCGAAGTACCGCAGGCGGGTGGACTCGAGCGACAGCCCGGCGTGGAACGCGCGCAGCCGGTCACCGTCGTCTCGGGTGAGCAGGCGCACCTGCACGCTGGTGCCGTCGCGCAGCACCCGGTGCACACCCTCGGGCCGCAGCACAGCGGACGTGGTCAGGGGCGCACCACGGGGATGGGGCCGGTGTGACCGTGCGCCGGCGTGCCGTCGCGATCGAGCCACTTGTGCGGGGTGTCGGGCACCGGTGAGCACGCGAGCGCGATGGCCTCGTCGACGGTGCGGGCACGCTGGGCGAGCATGCGGTGCGAGGCACGCACGAAGCCGGCCTCCACCGCCTTGTCCATCCACGCCAGCAGCGGCTCCCAGAACCCGTCGATGTCGAGCAGCACCACCGGCTTGGCGGTGATGCCGAGCTGGTTCCACGTGAGCATCTCGGCGAACTCGTCGACCGTGCCGAACCCGCCGGGCAGCACCACGAACCCGTCGGCCAGCTCACTGAGCCGGGCCTTGCGCTCGTGCATGCTGGGCACCACCTCGAGCCGGGTGAGGCCCCGATGGGCGACCTCGGCGTTGACGAGCTGCTCGGTGATGACACCGATGACCTCGCCGTCGGCCTCCATCGCGGCGTCGGCGGCGATGCCCATCAGGCCCACGCTGCCACCGCCGTACACCATGCCGATGCCCCGGTTGGCGAACGCCGTGCCGAGGTGACGCGCTGCGTCGGCGAAAGCCGGCACGTTGCCGGTGTTCGAGCCGCAGTAGACGCAGAGCCGCATTCCGAGAGCCTAGGCGAACGTCACAGCGAAAGCCTCCGGACGTTTCGACCACCCCGGCTACTCACGGGTAACGTCACGCCCATGAGCGCCCTTCCCACCCCCGATCTGGCGGCCGCGGCCGACGTCATCGAGCTGGCCTCCGGCATCGTCGGCAAGGCCGTCCGCCACCTGGCCGCCAACGGTGGCCCCGACGTGCACCAGGTGCTCGCCTACGACCTCGCCCATGCGTCGGCCCAGGTGGAGACGGCTCGTGCACTGCTCGACTACGGCGGCAAGGGCGCCCACGAGGCCGCCATCACCTGCGCCTTCACCGCCGACATGGCACACGACCTCATCACCCGCCTCGCGGGCCGCGAGCAGATGTGGGGCCTCGACGTGGCGCCGATGCGCGACGCGCACCCGTTCCTCGAGCAGTTCCGCACGCCCGAGTTCGTGGCGTCGCTGGCCGAAGCCCCCGGCGCCCGCCACCTCGACGACGAGTTCGAGATGGTGGCCGACACGTTCCGCTCGTTCGCCGAGAAGGTCATCAGGCAGCACGCCGAGCACGTGCACCGTGAGAACGGCGATGTGCCCGAGGAGATCATCACCGGCCTGGCCGAGATGGGTGCCTTCGGCCTCAGCGTGCCCGCCGAGTACGGCGGCTACAGCGAAGGTGGCGACGGCGAGTACATCGGCATGGTGGTGGCCACCGAGGAGCTCAGCCGTGGCTCGTTGGGCATCGGCGGCTCGCTGATCACCCGCCCCGAGATCCTCACCCGTGCGCTCGTGAAGGGCGGCACCGAGGAGCAGAAGCTCGAGTGGTTGCCGAAGCTGGCCGTGGCCGAGGTGATGCCCGCCGTGGCGGTCACCGAGCCCGACTACGGCAGCGACGTGGCCGGCCTGAAGGTCACCGCCACCGAGGCCGCCGGCCCGAACGGCGAGGCCGGCTATGTGATCAACGGCGTGAAGACGTGGTGCACGTTCGGCGCCCGCGCCGACGTGTTGGCACTGCTGGCCCGCACCGACCCCGACCGCAGCAAGACCCACCGCGGCCTCAGCCTGTTCATCGTGCCCAAGCCCCGCGGCAACGGCCACGGGTTCGAGTTCACCCAGGAGGGCACGGGCGGCAAGATGGAAGGCCGCCCCATCGACACCATCGGCTACCGCGGCATGCACAGCTACGAGATCGCCCTCGAGAACTGGTGGGTGCCCGCCGAGAACCTGGTCGGTGGCACCGACGGCCTGGGCAAGGGCTTCTACTTGCAGATGGCCGGCTTCGAGAACGGCCGTCTGCAGACCGCCGCACGCGCCGTGGGCGTGATGCAGGCCGCGTACGAAGCGGCGCTCGACTACGCCCACAACCGTGCCGTGTTCGGTAACCCGATCATGGACTACCAGCTCACCCAGGTGAAGCTCGGCCGCATGGCCATGCTCACCCAGGCCGGTCGTCAGTTCGCCTACGCCGTGGCCCGCATGATGGCCAAGGGCGAGGGCACCGCCGAGGCTGCGATGGTGAAGGCCTACGTGTGCAAGGCGGCCGAGTGGGTGACCCGCGAGGCCATGCAGATCCACGGTGGCATGGGCTACGCCGAGGAGTACACGGTGTCGCGTCTGTTCGTCGACGCCCGCGTGCTCAGCATCTTCGAGGGTGCCGACGAGACCCTGTGCCTGAAGGTGATCGCCCGCACCCTGGTGGCCAACGCCAACGCCTGACCGGGCACGCGCTCACGCAGCGGGTGGGGCGAGCTGCGCCGGCCAGCCGAGTTCGCTGCCATCGGGCCGGTAGGTGTGCCACAGACCGTCGGGGTCGCGCCAGGTGCGATACCCCTTGTTCTTCAACGGGTTGTGGTGGTCGCACAGCGGTGCACCGTTTCCGGCCGACGTGGGGCCGGCGTGGGAGAACGGCAGTACGTGGTCGGCATCGCAGCGGTGCGCGTGCACCGGGCATCCCACCCACGTGCAGTCGTGCGTGGTGAGGAGCACTGCCTCGCGCAGCGGACCGGTGAACAGTCGCTTCCGTCGGCCGAAGTCGAGCACCACACCGTCGGTCGACATCACCATTCGCCGCACCCGGCCCACGAGCGCGGCGGCCACCATTGCCCGCGGGTCGATGACGTTGCCCCGTTGGTCCTCGCAGCGGCGGGTGGTGGCGGTGGACGGATCGGCTGGGCTCGGCGAGCCGCCGAGTGCAGCCTCGAGGTGCTGTTCGAACGTGCCCTGGTCGACGACGATGTTCACGGTGACGTCGCCACCCATCTGCTCGGAACCCGCTGCCGAGTCGAACAGACGCCGCAGTGCATCGAAGCGCCGCTGGGCGGGCGTGCGCTCCATGAGCCCAGCGTGCATCGCATCGCCGTACCGACGAACCCCTTCGTCCCACTCGTTGCGCCACTCGATGTCGCAGTAGCGGTCGAAGACCTCGCGCATGAACACGCCGTCCATCGCCGGCCCTGCGGCGTCGACGAAGGAACGTTCGCCGACGATGCTCACCGACGCGCGCCGTTGTTCGGCCGCACGATCGTGCCGGGACCGTGCGCCATCGGCGTCGGCAAGTTCGCCCCAGTGCTGCAGGAACGTGACCAGATCGTCGAACGGCAGCGACGTGGACTGCCGAGTGAACAGTTCATCGGCGTCGGCGAGGTGTTCGCGTACCCGCGGGTTGCCGGCGGCCGCGGCAACCGCATGCATCTGCGCAACACCGACACGGCCGGCGAGGCATGCCTCGGCGAACATGGGCATCGCCTGCATCGCCCGACCCAGCTTCGCGAGGCGAGCGGCTTCGGCCCCCGACCAGTTGCACGCCGCCCGCCCCCAGCCGGCCACCTGCCGGAACCCATCCTCCACGTGTGCGCCGACCGCATCGACGCGCTGCAGCAGCAACGCCTGCCGCGCCTCGGCGATGCGCCGCTCCACGTCGAGCAGATGGGCGACCTCCATGAGCGCGGCCGCCGACATCGACACCATGAGGTCGGTGGTGGGCACGCCCGTCGCATCCATGGCTCGATCATGCACGAGGGGTCTGACAGGGTTTCGCGGCGAGACGAGTCAGGTGGGTGAGAATGAGCTCATGACCGAGAACGGTTGCGTCTTCTGTCGCATCGTCGCCGGCACCGAGCCCGCGCATGTCGTCTTCGCCAACGACGACGTCGTCGCGTTTCTCGACGCCGCACCGGCAACGGAGGGTCACACGTTGGTCGTCCCTCGTGTGCACTGTCGGAATCTGTTGGATGCGAGCGACGCCATCGCGTCGGCGTTGGCGGTCGGCACCCGCGACGTCGCACAGCTCCTGGTTCGTTCGCTGGGCGCGTCGGGGGTCACCGTGTTCCAGGCGAACGAGCCGGACGGATGGCAGGAGGTCTTCCATCTGCACGTGCACGTCGTTCCACGTCACCCCGGTGACCGCCTCGTCCTACCGTGGGGTGCCGAGGAGGCGGCCGCTCACGACGCTGCGGCAACATGGCGTCGGATCGTCGACGGCCAGTCCGGCGCCGAAGGTCGATAGCGCCGGCATGGACGAGGCTCCGTTCGTCCGTCAGGATGGGAACAGAGGTGAACCCATGGCGGCATGTCGGGTGTGTGGAATCGAGTTCCGGAGCGGCGATGCGATCGTGTTCGTCGCCGACGAGCAGCTCCACATCGACTGTGCGCGGCCGCATGCGGCGACGAAGCGGCGCCGAGTCGGCCTCTGGGCAGCGATGGGCTCGGGCGGTCAGATGGCCATGGGCGACGTGCAGCGCGACACGCCGGACTGACCCGCTCAGGCCCGAGCGCGGAGCTCCTTCGCACGCACCAGCGCAGTCAGCACGCACGCAAGGCCGACGGCACCGAACGTGCTCATCGCGATGCGAGGGCCCACGGCACCGGCCAATGCCGAACCCACCAGCGCGCCGATGGGCACGAGACCCGCCTGCGCCAGGCTGGTGAGCGACATCACGCGACCCATGTGGTCCTGCGGCGTCGACTCCTGGATGAGTGTCTGGTTCAGGTTCATGTAGATGCCGCCGCCCACGCCCCACAGCAGCAGCAACAACTGCAGCGACCAGAACGTGGGCATCGCTCCCATCAGCACCTGGTTCGAGCAGCCGATGGTCATGCACACCATGAACACCAGGCCGCGACGCGTGATGCGCTGCCGGTAGCGGATGAGGAGGAACGACGTGATGATCATGCCGAGGCCCATCAGCGCGAACAGCTGACTGGCCTCCCCCGCCGAACGGCCGAACACGTCGCGTGCGAGCTTCGGCAACAGCGCAGTCGCGCCGCCCATCATCAGGCCGCCGCCCACGCACAGCAGCAGGAACAGCGGGCGCAGCGAGCCGTGGTGCCACACGAACCGCCAGCCTTCTGCCACCTCCACACGGAGGCGACGATGCTCTGCGCGCACCGGCATCGGCGGCACCTGCAGTCGCAACACCAACACCACGCCCACGCCGAAGAACGCAGCCTGCGCAGCGAACGCCCATCCCACGTCCCAACGGTCGATCACCGCACCGGCCAGCAGCGGGCCGGCGATCATGGCGACGTTCGAGCCGATGGTCATCACCACGATGGCGTGCATCAGCGACGATCTCGGCACCAGCATCGGGGTGAGCGCGCCGCGCACCGGCTGCGAGAACGCCATCACCAGTCCGAACGCGATCGCCACCACCGAGGCGAGGCCCACCGACGCAAGCCCGGTCCACACCATCAACGCGGCCAGCGACAGCACCACGAACCCACCGGCCTGGGTGACCAGCAGCATCCGCCGCCGATCGCTGCGGTCGGCCATCGCGCCCGCCACCAGCACGAACGCGAACACCGGCGCGCCGAGGCAGAACAGCACCAGCCCACTGGCCCAGTCAGGCGCGTCGAGGGTCTCGGCCACCAGCCACTCGAACGTGAACCGATCGGCCGAAGCGACCATCGAGATGGACACCGCGTTGCACCACAGCAGCCAGAAGCCGGTGCCACGCAGCGAGGTCTCCTGCTGCGGCTCCACCCCCACGACGGTCACGAGGGCGACGCTATGCGTTCACCTCGCGTTCACCCGGGTCGGACGTTGCGGTGGATGCTCACCGCGTAACCGCCGTCGTCGTACGGCACGCCCTCCCAGGTGGCGAACCGGTCGACCAATTCCAGACCGGCCTCGGTGGCGGCATGGTCGTACTCGGCGAGCGTGATGGCACCACGACGCGGCTCGAGGCTGAAGCCGGCCACCAGCAGACCGCCCGGTTCGAGGTGGCGGGCGAGGTTCGCCACGATGGCGCCCCGCACCTCGGCCTTGCAGAACAGCATCACGTTGCCGGGCATGGCCACCAGCGCGTACTGCCGCGGCAGCGACATGGTGGCCAGATCGTCGTGGTACCAGGTGATGTGCGGCGCATCGCTGCGGGCATAGGCCAGCAGGTCGGGATCGAGGTCGACGCCCTCCACATCGACGCCGCGATGTGCGAGTTCGATGGCGACGCGACCCATGCCGCAGCCGGCGTCGAGCACCGACGAGGGCGTGTACAGACAGATCAGGTCGGCCTCACCGTGCGGCGCGGTGCCGTCGGCCTCCAGCCGCGCCCACCGGGTGTGGTACTCGCCGAGGTCGATCTCCGCACGCCACTGGGCCCACCGTGCGCTCACCTGTTCGCCGCTCACGGCACCAATTCCTCGAGCGTGACGATGCGGTCGAAGTCGGCACCCGGGTGATCGTCGTACGGATCGAGCAGGATGGGGTGCAACCCGGCGGCGCGGGCACCGCCGATGTCCATCGTGACCGAGTCGCCCACGTACGCGATGCGCGATCGGTCGACGCCGGGGAAGTGCGCGAGCGCGAAGTCGAAGATGCGCGGGTCGGGCTTGGCCACCCCCACGACGTGACTGTCGATGATGACCCGCATGGGCGTGTGCGGCCCATCGCCCTCCTGGCACACGCCGCTGCGCGCCAGCACCTCGGCGATCTGCCCGCTGGCGTTGCTGACCACGCCGATGGGCATGCCGGCGGCGTGCAGTGCCTGCACCGCTCGAAGGCTCTCGGGGATGGCCCACCGCCAGGTGTACGCGTTGCGAGTGTGCTCGAGCTCGATCGCGGCGGCCGCCACGTTGACGTCGGGCACGCCGACGGCGCGCACGTACGCCTCGTTGTAGTCGTGCCAGAACTTCTCCTGCGCACCCGCGGCGCTCTTGGCGGCCATGCCCTTGTAGTGCGCACGGCGGTGGGTGTCGATGTCGTCGTCACCGCCGTGGTACCGCAGCAAGGGCCCCATCACGGTGGGGTCGGGCAGCAGGAAGATGCCGCCGGCGTCGAAAAGGATCGCGTCGAAATTCGGGAGCGCCACGGCATCAACCTAACCTTGGGTCGTGCGCAGCCCTCGTGACTTCTTCAAGCCGCTCGCCGTCGGTGCTCCCGAGCCCGTGCGCGAGATCCCCTTCCGCCCCAGCCGGGTCATCCACTTCTTCCCGCCGCAGAACGAGAAGCTCGTCTCGAAGCTGCCCGACATCATTCCCACGGTCGACATCCTGCTCGGCAACCTCGAGGACGCGATCCCGATGGCCGACAAGGAGGCCGCCCGCGCCGGGTTGGTGCAGGTGGGCAAGACGGTCGACATGGGCACCACGCAGTTGTGGACGCGCATCAACAGCCTCGACTCGCCGTGGGCGCTCGACGACCTCACCACGCTGGTCACCGAGATCGGCGACAAGCTCGACGTCATCATGGTGCCGAAGGTGGAGGGCCCCGAGGACATTCACTACGTCGACCGTCTGCTCGCGCAACTCGAGGCCAAGGCCGGGTTGAAGAAGCCGCTGCTCGTGCACGCCATCCTCGAGACCGCTCGCGGTGTCGCCAACATCGAGGCCATCTGCGCCGCGTCGCCGCGTATGCAGGGTCTGTCCCTCGGCCCAGCCGACCTCGCGGCGAACCGCCGGATGAAGACCACCCGCGTCGGCGGTGGCCACCCCGACTACGTGGTGCGCGTCGACCCGCCCGCCGGCGACGACGGCCCGCAGTACGGCGCACCCCGAGCCACCTTCCAGCAGGACCTGTGGCACTACACCATCGCCCGCATGGTCGACGCGTGCGTCACGTTCGGTCTGCTGCCGTTCTACGGCCCGTTCGGTGACATCAAGGACACCGTCGCCTGCGAGGACCAGTTCCGCAACGCGTATCTGCTCGGCTGCGTGGGTGCGTGGAGCCTGCACCCGGCGCAGGTGGAGATCGCCAAGCGCGTGTTCAGCCCGCGCCCCGAGGACGTCCGCCAGGCCCAGCGCGTCATCGACGCGATGGGCGACGGCACCGGTGCCATCATGCTCGACGGCAAGATGGAGGACGACGCCTCGGTGAAGCAGTGCAAGGTGGTCGTGGAGCTGGCCCGCCAGTTGGCCGCACGCGATCCCGAGCTGGCCGCCTCGTACGGATTCTGAACCAGAAAGCAGCGACATCATGAGTGATCTGCGCCCCCGCCGTTCCGTGCTGTACAGGCCGGCCGCCAACGAGCGCGCCCTCGAGAAGGCGAAGACCATCGCAGCCGACGCGATCATCTTCGACCTCGAGGACGCGGTGGCCCCCGACGCGAAGGAGGCCGCGCGCGCCAACGCCGCGGCCGCCGCGTCGTCGGGCGAGTACGGGCACCGTGAACTCACCATCCGCTGCAACGGGCTCGACACGCCGTGGGGCGTCGAGGATGTCGCGGCCGCCGCCCAGTCGGGTGCTGCAGCCGTGGTGATCCCCAAGGTCGGCTCGGTGGAGTACCTCGACGAGATCAGCAACCGCCTCGACGCCGCCGGCGCTCGCCCCGAGATGCGCATCT
This sequence comes from Actinomycetota bacterium, assembly GCA_005778215.1. Taxonomy (GTDB): domain Bacteria; phylum Actinomycetota; class Acidimicrobiia; order Acidimicrobiales; family Ilumatobacteraceae; genus UBA668. The sequence goes on from SXKB01000035.1 coordinate 8,734, forward strand.
GGGCGATGGTCGAGACACCGACGGCCATCTTCGACGTGCGCGCCCTGGCGTCGCACTGGCGCGTCGAGGTACTGGTGATGGGCACCAACGACCTGGCCCGCGAACTGCGCTCCTCCCTCGGCGCGGCCGGTCGTCATCCGCTCGTGCCGCACCTGGCCACCGCGCTCGCCGGCGCACGTGAGGCCGGCAAGGTCATCCTCGACGGCGTGTACAACGACGTGAAGAACCCCGACGGGTTCCGCGCCGAGTGCGTGCAGGGCTTCGAGATGGGCTTCGACGGCAAGACCCTCATCCACCCCGATCAGGTGGGCCCGTGCAACGACGTGTGGGCGCCCACCGAGGCCGACGTCGAGCACGCGCGCGGACTCATCGCTGCGTTCGAGGCCGGCATCGCCGAGGGCAAGGGCGTGGTCACCTACAACGGTCGGATGATCGAGAACCTGCACGTGGCCAACGCGCAGCGCCTGCTGGCCGTGGCCGACGCCATCGCCGCACTGGGCTCCTGACGCGGCTGAGGGGCGCCTCTGGGAGGTGCCCCTCGGTCGGTAGCCCTGTTTGAACTGCAGCCCTTGGTCTGCGTTTTCCCTGGGGGAACGTGGCTTCTAGGAGCATGATGCGCCTGCGGCGCGTCGAGCGCAAGTCAAGGTTTTCGACTCCTTCGCCGCAAGTGTCAGATCGCGGATTCAGACGACGGCGGTCACCAGCGGCACTGCCCCTCCACGCCGCAGCGGCCGAGCACCATCGATGCCGGACAGGCGCGCCGCGACACGTAGAGCCACTGGTTCAGCCCGACGAACGCAGTGAGGACGAGGAACCAGGGGCTCACGAACGCTGCCAGCAGCGCGCTGAGCAGTGTCATGGTGCCGGCCATCGCGAACAGGATGCGTTCGAGCGGCCAACGAGTGCTGGTGGTGGACATGGGGTGTCTCCTTCGGAGGGAGGGACCCGGGCACCCTTGCGGATGCCCGGGTTCCGATCTGGGTGGTCAGTGGCTGAAGTTCACGTGGGGCAGGATCTTCTGCAGCCACTTGGGGGCGTACCAGTTCTTCTCGCCGAGCAGCGCCATCGTCGCGGGCACCAACATCACGCGCACCACGGTCGCGTCCAGGAGCACGGCCATGGCGAGCGTGAGACCCAGTTCCGTCGGCGGAATCGGCCCGGTCACGCCGAACGCGATGAACACGATGATCATGATGATCGCCGCGTTGGTGATCGGACGTCCGGTGCGAGCGATGCCCTCCTCGATCGCGCGACGGGTGTTGCCGGTGGCCTGGTAGCGCTCCTTGATGGCCGCCAGCAGGAACAGCTGATAGTCCATCGACAGGCCGAACAGGAGGGCGAAGAAGAACAGCGGCGCCCATGCGTCGACGAACCCCTGCTCCTCGATACCGATGAGGTTGGCGCCGTAGCCGTGCTGGAACACCAGCGTGGCGAAGCCGAACGCCGCACCGACGGTGACGAGGTTCATGAGGATCGAGAACGTCGCGATCACGACGCTGCGGAACACCACCAGCAGCAGCAGGAACGCGACGATCAGGATGATGCCGATCGCGTAGGGCGCTCGGTCGATGAGCACGGTGGTGAGGTCGTGGTTCTGCCCGGCCGGGCCGCCCACCTTGGCGTTGGGCACGGCGTCGTCGAGCTGCGCTCGCAATGTCTCCACCATGTCGGCGGTGGCGAACTCGTCGATCTGGGTGCCCGGGGTGACGCGCACGACCACGCGGCCGGTGTCGGCGGGCGGGGTCACGATGCGGGCATCGACCACGTTCTCGGTACCGGCGGCGATGTCGACCACCGTCTGTGCGTCGGCGGCGTCGACCGTCACGTAGGCCGGGCCGGCAGCGCCGGGGCCGAACGACTCGACCACCATGTCGTAGCCGTCACGGCTGGTACGGCCTTCGTCGACCACGCGGGCGCCCGGCATGCCGAGCTGCATCCCGAACGACGGGATGACCAGCGCACCGAGCAAGAGGAGGCCGACGGCGAGCGTGCGACCCGGACGACGGAGCGCTGCACCGGTCCACTTCGCCCATCGCCCTTCGGCGACGATGTCGGGGTCCTTGTCACCCTTGGCGACCAGCACCTTGTCGCCCATGGCCACCAGCACGGCGGGCAGCAGGGTCAGCGCGGCGAGCGCCACGGCGATGACGGAGATGATCATGCCGAGGGCCATCGTCTGGAACACCATGACCGGCACCAGGAACACCGCAGCCAGCGACAGCACGACGGTGAGCGCCGACAGGAACACTGCCTTACCCGAGGTGGACAGCGCGTTCTCGATGGCCTTGATCTCGTCCTTGCCCTCGACGCGCTCCTCGCGATAGCGGGACACGATGAACAAGCTGTAGTCGATGCCGACGGCGAGGCCGATCATCATCGAGAAGTTCATCGACCACACCGAGATCGGCGAGATGAAGCTCAGCAGGTGCAGCGAGGCGAAGCCCGTGGCGATGCCGGCGATGGCCAGGATGAGCGGGATGCCGGCCGCGATCATCGCGCCGAAGGCGATGAACAGCATGATCAACGTGGGCAGACCCGACAGCAGTTCGGCCTTGTGCAGCGCCTCCTCGTTCATGGTGTTGAAGTCGCTCCACACCGGCCACTCGCCGGTCACCTCGGCAACGGCACCGTCGGCGACCGTGAGGTCACCCACGAAGCTGCCCAGCTCGCCGGCGGCTTCCGGGCGGTCCTTGTCCTCACCGATCTCCTGCTCGACGGGCACCAGCGCGGTGAGACCGTCCTGCGAGATCATCCCGGCCTCGGGCGGCATGGCGAGCGGGTCGACCACCGACACCACGCGGGGCCCGACGGCGAGATCTGCGACCAACGCCTGCAGCCCGGACGGGTCGTCGGCGATGGGCGTGGCCTGCCGGTACACCACGATCGGGTTCTCGGCGCCGAAGGCCGGGAAGTCCTCGCGGAGTTCCATGCGCACCTGCTCGGCCGTGGAGCCCTTGGCATCCCAGCCGGCGCCGGAGAGCGCCTTGGTGAGGGTGATCGCCAGGGGTGCGGCGGCGACGGTGACCACCAGCCACACCAGGATCACGATCCGGCGGTGCTTGGCCATCGACGCGGCGAGACGCGAGAACAGCGCTCGCTCGTCGGGGTCGTGGGACGGCTCGTGCTCGACGGGCAACGTCGGTTCGATCGTGGTACTCACGGGTGATGACTCCTCATCGTCGGGAAGAACGAGTGGAGACTATACCCCCTGGGGTATATCCGCAACTACCCCCCGGGGTATCCGTCTCGCGCCGAAAAACCTCGCGAGTCCGGTATCCCTCCGGCCGCCTCGTTCGTCTCAGTGGTGTTCGCACATCGAAGAGCGACCAACCCGATACAAGGAGTCAGTCATGAACGAAGGAACTGCAGACCGGGCCATCCGAGTCGTCGCTGGCATCGTGTTGCTGGTGCTGGGCTGGGGCGAGATCGTCACCGGCACCCTCGGCACGGTGTTCAAGATCGTCGGCTTCGTGCCGCTGGCCACCGGCCTCGTCGGCTGGTGCCCGCTGTACGCAGTGGGCAAGTTCTCCACACGCGGCAAGAAGGGCACGGCTGCTGCGAGCTGAGCCACCGGGCATCATGCACGCCAGCAACATCGACGTCCTCGTCGTCACCACGCCGTGGTGCCATCACTGCCGGGCCATGCGTCCCACACTCGATCGACTCGCCGTCACGTACGGCGAGTCGATGCGTTTCCACCACATCGACGCGTCCGTCGAGCCCGATCGGGTGGATGGCCTGCACGTGCAGGGCACCCCGACCATCATCCTCGAGGTCGACGGCGCCGAACGGGCGCGCCTGGTGGGCCGGGTGTCCGACACCGATCTCGAGGCGTTCCTCGTGTCATACGGCACCCACCGAGCGTTCCCCACCGATGCCGTCGTGCGCGCCGGTGCGGGAGTGGCGCTCATCGTCTCCGGCTGGATGCTCGCCGCGCCCGTACTCGCCGCCGTCGGCCTCGCGCTGGCGGCTTGGGCAGCTGTCACGATGTGGCGATGGACGCGATGAACCACGACGACCTGGTGCACGAGATCCCTGGGCTCTACCGGTTCGCGATGATGCTCGTGCGCGACGAACACCTGGCGGCCGACCTCACCCAGGACACCCTCACCAGGGCGATCGAACGATCGCACCAGTATCGGGGCGACGCGCCGCTGGGGGCATGGCTCAAGCGCATCCTGCGCAACATCGCCACCGATCGTGCCCGCCGATCCGATCGCGAGGTGGTGGTCGACGACATCGACGCGAAGTGGCACGACGACGACTACACCGTCGACCCCGCCGATGTGCTCGACCATGCCGCCACCCGGGCCGAACTCGAGGATGCGCTGACCCGCCTCCCGTTCATCTACCGCAGCGCTGTCCTACTGCACGATGTCGAGCAGTGGACGGTGCAGGAGATCGCCGACCTCGACGAGATCGGCCTCCCCGCTGCGAAGCAACGACTGCGCCGCGGCCGGATGGCCCTGGTGTCGGCACTCGCTGCCGGCGCCGAACGACGCCACGCACTCCAAGGAGTCCCCATGCGCTGCTGGGATGCACGCCAACACGTGTCGGAGTACCTCGACGGCACGCTCGACCCCTCGACGGCCGGTGCCGTGGAGGCGCATCTCGGCCAGTGCCCCACGTGCCCGCCGCTCTATGCCGCGTTGGTGGGCGCGCACGATGCCGTGGGTGCGCTGCGCGACGCCGACAACGTCGTGCCGCCCGCCGTGGCCGAGCGGTTGACGGCGCACGTCACCAGGCTCACGCCCGAGGCGTAGCACCCGGAGATCAGCCGGCGTCCTGTTCCCAGACGCTCTTGGCGCCGCTGTGGCCGGTGGCGTACACGGCGTACGTGGCGGCCACGCCCGAGACGGCGACGAGCACCGCCAGCGTGGCATGCACGATGCGCGGCTTGCGCACCTTCGCCACGGCGTGGTCCTCGCCGGCTCGGCGGCGCCAGGCGGCGAACAGCACCCAGGCCAGCACGATGACGAAGAACACCCCGGCGATCCACTGCACGTTCTCGCCCATCTCGGCATGATCGCGGAGTGTGCCGGAGATGGTCTCACCAGCCGATTCGAACTGTTCCTCGAGCTCCTCACCGCTGCCGGCGGCCACGATGGACCCCAGGAAGCCGAGACCTGCGAGCACGGCGACGGGCACGCCCAGCTTGGGCAGCAGCGAGGGTCGTACCATCATGAGCAGCACGCCGATCAGCGCGAGCGGGATGAGCACCACGGGAAGGTGCACCACCAGTGGATGTGCGGGCAGACCGCCGATCGTGTCCATCATGACTCCCTCAGGTAGGCGACCAGCTTGTCGACCTGGGATTCGGTGAGACCGCCGAACCCACGCATGCGTCCCTTGCCGTACTGGATGGTGAAGCGCAGCGGTTGATCACCGAGGCTGGCCATCTTCACCGGGTTGAGCGCCGGCGCGTCGGTCTTGCCCTCGCGGTTCGCCCCGTGACAACGGGCGCACGACATCGTGTAGACATCGGCACCCGACATCTCGGTGGCCACGCCGTTCTGTGCGACGGGCGCGGACGAACTCGGTTGCGCGCTGCACGCCCCCATCACCGTGATGGCGGCGACGAGGGCGAGCGATGCGCGGCCGAGCAGGAGGGATGCTCGGGTTCGGGACATGCCTCCAGTGTGATACCCCTAGGGGTACTTCTCACAGGGCCATTGGTCCCTCGAACATCAGGTTCGCGTCATGCCATCGAGCGGAACAACCCGATCGTGCGGTCCCATGCTGCGGCGGAGGCAGCAGCGTCGTACACCTCGGGGCGAGCGTCGTTGAAGAACGCGTGGTGCGTGCCCGCGTGGATGTGCATCGTGGCGTCCTTGCCGAGGTCGCGCAGCGCTGCCTCGAGCGCACGCGTGGCCTCGGGGTTCGCGAAGTCGTCGTGCTCGGCGTACTCCCCCACCACCGTGGCGGCGACGGCGGCGAGGTCGGGCTGCGCGCTCGCCCACGGAATGACGCCGTAGTACGGCGCACACGCCGCCACGGCATCGGGCCGCTTCGAAGCCACCACCAGTGCCAGGCCGCCGCCCATGCAGTAGCCCACGACGCCGACCTTCTCACTGCCCGTTCGATCCTGCAGCAGGTCGATGGCGCCGCTCATGTCCTTCGCCGCCTGCTCGATGTTGAGCGCCATCATCAGCTTGCCGGCGCCATCGGGCTCGGTGCTCGACTCGCCGTGGTACAGGTCGGGCGCGAGCGCGGTGAACCCGGCGGCAGCAAACCGGTCGACGACGTCCTTGATGTGCGGCACGAGTCCCCACCATTCCTGGATGACCAGCACACCGGGCCCGGAGCCGGCGATGTAGCCGTCGCAGGTGTGCCCGTTGCTCTTGAAGGTGACCATTTCCCCGGTACGTGCAGCCATGCGGCGAACCGTAGCGCGCACCGCAACGGTGACCGCACCGACGAGGCACCGCGAAGATGTTGTACGGGTACAAAGTGCCGTCTGTACGGCTGCATCGGTGACAACTACGATGTCCCGCATGACCGTGCTCGACACCCACCCCGCCGATGCCTTCGCCCACGACCGGGCGCACGTCTTCCACTCGTGGAGCGCGCAGGGCGCCATCAGCCCGCTGGTCGTCACCAGGGCCGAGGGCAGCCACTTCTGGACCGAGGACGGCACCCGCTACCTCGACTTCAGCGCCCAGCTGATGAACATGAACATCGGCCACCAGCACCCGAAGCTGGTCGCGGCCATCCAGGAGCAGGCCGGTCGGTTGTGCACCATCGCCCCGTTCCACGCGAACGACGCGCGCAGCGAGGCCGCTCGCCTCATCAGCGAGGTGGCAGGCGGCGACCTGAACATGGTGTTCTTCACCAACGGCGGTGCCGAGGCCACCGAGAACGCCGTGCGCATGGCCCGTCTGCACACCGGTCGCCACAAGGTGCTCAACCACTACCGCAGCTACCACGGCGCCACCAACGGCGCCATCACGCTCACCGGCGACCCGCGCCGTTGGCCCAGCGAGCCCGGCATGCCCGGCGTGGTGAAGTTCTGGGGTCCGTACCCGTACCGCAGCGCGTTCCACAGCGAGAGCCCTGCCCAGGAGTGCGAGCGTGCACTGCAGCACCTCGACGACGTGCTCATGGTGGAAGGCGCCCAGAACGTGGCCGCCATCATCATCGAGTCGGTGGTCGGCACCAACGGCATCCTGGTGCCGCCGGACGGCTACCTGCAGGGCATCCGCGAGCGGTGCGACCGCCACGGCATCGTCATGATCTGCGACGAGGTGATGGCCGGCTTCGGTCGCTGCGGTGAGTGGTTCGCGTTCCAGAAGTGGGGCGTGCAGCCCGACCTGGTGTGCTTCGCGAAGGGCGTCAACTCGGGCTACGTGCCCCTCGGTGGCGTGGTCATCAGCGACAAGATCAGCGCCACGTTCCGCGACCGCGTGTACCCGGGTGGCCTCACCTACTCGGGCCACCCGCTCGCCTGCGCCTCGGCCGTCGCCAGCATCAACATCTTCAAGGAGGAGGGCATCATCGAGCACGCCCGCTCCATCGGCGCCGACATCATCGCCCCGGGCCTCGAGAAGCTGAAGGCCAACCACCCGTCGGTGGGCGACGTGCGTGGCCTCGGCGTGTTCTGGGCCATCGAGCTGGTGAAGAACCGCGAGACCCGCGAGCAGTTGGTGCCGTACAACGCGGCGGGCCCCGATGCGAAGCCGATGCAGGAACTGCTGGCGGCGTGCAAGAGCAAGGGCCTGTGGCCGTTCACGCACTTCAACCGTCTGCACGTCACGCCGCCGTGCGTGGTGACCGCCGATCAGGTGGAGGAAGGGCTCGCCATCATCGACGAGGCCCTCACCATCACCGACCAGTACTACACGGGCTGAGCGAAACCCTCGCGCGCCCCTCTGGCACGCTCCGCCGATGGGCATTCACGACGAACTCGACCATCGCCTCAGCGGCCGCATCGATCTGCTCCTCGAGTCCGGTTGGCAGCCGGCCGATCTCGCACATCTCGTCAAGCGGCGTGGCACACAACGCCACGTCCGCCTCGTGATCGGTCTGCTCGCGCGGCACGCCCGCACCCACGACGCACCCACGAGAGCACCCCAGGAGTGGCTCGACCAGCTCAGCGAACTCGGCGCGTTCGACCCCAAGGCCAACACCGTGCAAGGTGGTCATGGCGTGGTGGTCGAGCGGTGGGCGCGTGCCGAACGACTCGACCTCGACGAGGCCGTGCACATGGCCGCCGAGGTGGCGCAGGTGCTGCACGGCGTGGGCCGGTTGCACGTGCTGCTCGCTCCGCCGTCGAAGTGGGGTGCGTCGAACCGTGGCGTACGACCGACCGCGGCACCGGCATCGGTCGACCCGAAGACGCTGCGCACCGTCCGAGCGCTGTTGGCCAAGGCCGAGGCCACCGAGTTCGAGGCCGAGGCCGAGGCGTTCACGGCCAAGGCCCAGGAACTCATGGCCCGGCACAGCATCGACGCCGCGATGCTGGCCGCGCATGCGGCCGGTGTGGGCGGCACGGCGGGCATCGCCACACGTCGGGTGCACATCGACAACCCGTACGCCCACGAGAAGGCGATGTTCCTCTCCACGCTCGCCGGGGTGAACGGCGCGAAGTGCGTGTGGTCGTCCGACGCCGGCTTCAGCACGCTCATGGGCTATCCGGTCGACGTGCAGCTCACCGAGATGCTGTTCACCTCGCTGTTGGTGCAGGCCACCCATGCGTCGTCCGCCGCCACGGCGCACGACACGTCGTTGCGCACGCCGTCGTTCCGCCGCGCCTTCCTGGTGGCGTTCGCCGACCGCATCGGCGAACGGCTCGAGGATGCCACCCGCACCGTGCGCACCGAGGCCATCGAGGAGTACGGCTCGTCACTGGCCCCGGTGCTGGCAGCGAAGGATGCAGCCGTCGAGGCCGCCTACACCGAAGCCTTCCCGCGCACGACCACGATGAAGGCGAAGCGGTACGACGCCGAGGGCTGGTACGCAGGCCGTGCCGCGGCCGACCGCGCCGACATCGGGGCGGGCGCGGCCATCACCGAGGGGTAGCTCACCAGTCGGTGGGCCGGTAGTCCTTCAGGAACTGGCCCCACACGTGCTCGCCCGTGGCGACGCCGGCGATGATGGGGTCGACGATGCGCGCCGCACCGTCCACGATGTCGAGCGGCGGGTGGAAGTGGTGCTGCGAGGTCTTCCGCTGCGCGATGTGCACCGGGTCCTCGTCGCTCACCCACCCGGTGTCGACACTGTTCATGTGGATGCCGTCGGCGTGGTAGTCGGCGGCCGACGTGCGGGTCATCATGTTCAGCGCAGCCTTGGCCATGTTGGTGTGCGGATGGCGGGTGGTCTTGAACCGCCGGTAGAACTGGCCCTCCACCGCCGACACGTTCACGATGTGCTGGTCGCGGCCGGGGCTGCGCAGCATGAGCGGCTTCAACCGGGCGTTCAACACGAACGGCGCCACGGCGTTCACCAGTTGCGTCTCGAGCAGCTCCACCGACGACACCTCGGCCAGGGTGAGTCGCCACGAGTTCCGTTCGCGGAGGTCGATCTGCTGCAGGTCCTGGTCGAGGCGACCCTCGGGGAACAGATCGCCCGAACTCACCGTGTCCTCCGGCAGCAACGCGGTCTGCGACAGCGCTGCGGCGCGAGCCACACCCACTGGCAGCACCTCGGTCTCGGCGCCCTGGCGGGGCGACGCGTCGTGGCCGGCGGTGAGCATGTCGACGGCACGCAGACCTTCGTACGCGCCCAACAAGGCCGCAGCCGACGGCGGCAGCTCCGCCAATGGACCGAGCTCGGCGTCCATCATGTGTCGGTAGAAGGCCGGTGGCCGGCGCACGGTCTGGCAGGCGTTGTTGACGATGAAGTCGAGCCGGTCGCGGGTGTCGATGAGGTGCTGACAGAAGGCTTCGACGCTGGGCGTGTGACGCAGGTCGAGTCCGAAGATCTCGAGGCGATGCGCCCACTCGGCGAAGTCGGGCTCGGCGGCGTACCGCACGGCCGAGTCGCGCGGGAACCGGGTGGTGACGATGAGGTGGGCACCGGCGCGCAGCAGTTTGATGCCGGCCTGGTAACCGATCTTCACGCGGCCACCGGTGAGCAACGCCACCCGGCCCGACAGGTCGGTGGTCTCGCTGCGCTTGGCGTAGTTGAACTCGCCGCACTCGCGGCACAGCTGGTCGTAGAACGGGTGGATCTCGGTGTACTTCCGCTTGCACACGTAGCAGTGCATCGGCAGGAGGCTCTCGCGCTCCTCGCTGTCGTCGAGCTCGTCGCCCTCGCCCAGCGCAGTCGGTGCCGGCAGGTTGGGCGTGGTGAACACCGGACGCGCCCGCAGGCTGCGGATACCGGTGTCGTCGAGCGTGGCCTGGTCGGCCTTGGCACGCTCCTGCTTCTGCTGGCGCCGTTGCGCCTTGATCTGTCGGCGGCGTTCGTACACGTCGGGCTCGAACACGTCGCCGGCGGCACTCAGCAGGCGCGTCCGTTCCTCGAGCGGCAGGTGCTCGAGCAGCGAACGGTCGGCCACGACGGCTTCGAGCAGCTCGGTCGCGGCGCGCAGCCCCTCGACGAGTTCGGCGGCAGGATCGGCAGCGGATGCATCGGGCACGGGCGTCGAGGGTATCGACGCCCGTACGCGATCAGCCGACGTGCCAGGTGCCGTTGCTGCGGAGCAGGGCGTTCAGGTCGCCCGGCCCCTTCTTCTCGCTGGCCTGGGCCAGCTGTGCGCCCACCATTGCGCCGTACTCACCACGCTGCACGTCGCGGAACACGCCGAACGGCGTGGGCGAGTGATCGTCGTGCGACAGCCGGGCCAGCGCGAACGCCAGACCGGGGTCGGGGCGCTGGGCGTCGTGCACCAGCAGCGCGTCCTCGCCCACCTCGGCCACTTCCACGATGCGCAACTGCCCGTCGCTGCCCATCACCACGCCCTTGTGGCCGTCGGCACCGAAGCGGATGGGCTTGCCGTGCTCGAGGTCGATCATCATCTCCTCACGCGCGTGCTTGCCGGTGACACCGTCGTAGGCAGCATCGTTGAACAC
>SXKB01000282.1 GCA_005778215.1 Actinomycetota bacterium
CGCCCGATTCGCATCGATCTGACCGAGGACCCGATGGCTGAAGCCGCCGACCCACTCGACGCCCGCAAAGCCGAGATCTTGCGCGCCATCGTCGAGCAATACGTCGGATCAGCGACCCCGGTCGGCAGTCAGACGATTGTGAGCACGTCGGGTCTGGGCGTCTCGGCGGCCACGGTGCGCAATGACATGGTGGCGCTCGAACGCGACGGCTACATCACGCACCCGCACACCAGCTCGGGCCGAATCCCCACCGACAAGGGCTACCGCTTCTACGTCGACCACATGACCACGCCGGGCCGGCTGGAGCCGGTGGCGCAGCAGCGCGTCGGCCAGTTCTTCGACTCCGCGCACGGCCGGCTCGAGGAGTTGCTGCACCAGACCACCAACCTGCTGGCCCAGGTCACGCATCACGCCGCACTGGTGGTCGGGCCTCCCGCACAGACGGCAACGGTGCGGTCGGCGCAGGTGGTGTCGCTCTCGCCGCGCATGGCCACCGTGGTGGTGGTGCTGTCGAACGGTGTGGTGGAGAACGAGGTCATCGAGCTCCCGGCCGACACCTCCGACGTGCGTCTGGCCGCCGTCACCGCTCACCTGCAGGCCCACATGGTCGGCCGCGCCCGCGATCGTGCCGGCGACTCGGTGCCCGCCACGGGCGACCGCGAACTCGACCAGGTGTGCGAGTCGGCCACCACGGCACTCGGCCGCCGGCACGACGAATCGGTGTTCGTCGGCGGTGCCGCATCGATGGCGCACGCGTTCGACACCGTCGACACGGTGCGTTCCGTGCTGCGCACGCTGGAGCAGCAGTACGTGATGGTGTCGTTGGTGCGCGACATCCTCAACCGTGGCCTGTCGGTGGCCATCGGCGCGGAGCACGGCATCGAACCGCTGGCTGCATGTTCGGTGGTGGTGAGCCCGGTGGTGGTCGACGGGGAGCAGGTCGGCACCGTCGGCGTGCTCGGCCCGACGCGCATGGACTACCCCCAGGCACTGGCTACGGTCGAGGCAGTGAGCGACCGCTTGGGTCGACGGCTCAGTGATGGCGGTGCTGCGAATGGCTGACTACTACGAACTGCTCGGCGTCAGCCGCACCGCGTCCGCCGACGAGATCAAGAAGTCGTACCGCCGTCTCGCCCGCGAGCTGCACCCTGACGCCAATCCGGGTGATCCGGCGGCCGAGGAGAAGTTCAAGCAGGTGGCCCGCGCCTACGAGGTGCTCAGCGATCCCGACCAGCGCGCTCGTTACGACCGTTTCGGCGAGCAGGGCATGGGCGGTGCAGGGGCCGGTGCCGGTGACTTCTTCGGCGGTGGGGCAGGTGGCCTGGGCGACCTGTTCGATGCCTTCTTCGGCGGTGGCAGTCCGTTCGGCGGCACGCGCGGACCGGCCGGTCCGCCGCGGGGCCAAGACCTCGAGGTCGTGGCCGACATCGCGTTCGAGCAGGCGGTGTTCGGCGCCACGGTGCCCGTCACGGTGCGCACCGCGTCACGCTGCGACGACTGCAACGGCAGCGGCGCCGGCGGCGGCACGCAGCCCGTCACGTGCAGCGAGTGCAACGGTCGCGGCCAGGTGCAGCGTGTGCGCCAGAGCATGCTCGGCCAGATGGTCACGTCGTCGGCGTGTCCGAAGTGCGGTGGTCTCGGCCAGGTGGTGGTCACCCCGTGCCCCACCTGCAGCGGCGAAGGCCGCACCATCGGCGAGAAGGTGTATCAGGTCGACGTGCCGGCCGGGGTCGACACCGGCTCCACCTTGCGCCTTACCGGCCGCGGTGCAGTGGGGCAGCGTGGCGGGGCAGCCGGCGACCTGTACGTGCATTTGCGCGTGGCGCCGCACGCCCACTTCCGGCGCGAGGCCGACGACCTGGTGGCCGTGCTCCCGGTGTCGATCGCACAGGCGTCGCTCGGGACGAAGTTCACCCTGGCCACGCTGGAGGGTGACGAGGAGATCGTCGTTCCGCCCGGCACCCAGCCGGGTCGTGAGTTCGTGCTCCGCCAGCGTGGCGTGCCGCGTCTGCAGGGTCGCGGGCGCGGCGACCTGCGGGTGCGCATCGACGTGCAGGTGCCCACGAAGCTGTCCGACTTCGAGGCCGAACTGTTGCGCAAGTTCGCCGAGTCGCGGGGCGAGGAACTGCATCACGAGACGGGTCTGTTCGCCCGCATCAAGTCGGCGTTCCAGTGAACCCTGCGCTGCGAACCAGCGCGGCGCACGTGTTCGTCGAATCGGTCGACGCGCCCGACCCGTCGCCCGACGACACGCACCACCTGTTCCGCGTGTTGCGCCTGCGCGACGGCGAGACGGTCACCGTGAGCGACGGGCTCGGCGGCTGGCGCACCACCGTGGCCGCCGGGGGCGCGCTGCGTGTCGACGGGCCGGTGGTTCGCGAGCCCGCGCCCGCGCCGTGCACCATCGCCGCGGCCATTCCGAAGGGTGATCGGGCCGAATGGATGGTGCAGAAGCTCACCGAAGTGGGCGTGGGTGAGATCGTGTTGATGCACTGCGCACGCAGCGTGGTGCGCTGGGAGGGCGAGCGCGGGGCAAAGCAGTTGGCTCGACTGCAGCGTGTGGTTCGCGAGGCGGCCGTGCAGAGCCGTCGCGTCTGGCTGCCGGTGGTGCGCGGGCCGGTGCCGTTCGCCGAGGCCGCCGCGTTGCCGGGTGCCGTGCTGGCCGAGCCCGACGGAGCGGCGGGTGTCGTCGCGTCGACGGTGCTCATCGGACCCGAAGGCGGGTTCGCGGCGGATGAGTTGGCGGTGCCGTTGCCGCGCCTGCGCCTGCTCGACACCGTGCTGCGCGTGGAGACCGCGGCCATCGTCGCTGCGAGTGGTGTTCTGTACGCCCGCTGAAAAAGTTCGACGGAGGGTGCTGAACTTTCACAGGCCGTTGTGAATTCTGGCCGATCGTGCCACACTGTGCGGTGGAGTCACCACAACGCGGGAGCCACCCCGCCGACGACCCAGGAGAAGGGCCACGTGAACATGCGCGATTTCGACGACGACGTTGCATCATCGCCGTACAGCCGGAAGGTGGGCGAGCGTCTGCGCGTCATTCGCCGCCAGAAGCGGTTGTCGCTGCAGGAGGTGGAGGCCACCTCGAACGAGGAGTTCAAGGCCTCGGTGCTCGGTGCCTACGAACGCGGTGAGCGTGCCATTTCGGTGCCCCGTCTCGAGCGCCTCGCGAAGTTCTACAACGTGCCCGTCGACCAGCTGCTGCCCCGCGAGGACGCCGTGCCGGTGGCCGAGGGTGAGGCCGAGGGCCGCAAGAAGCTGGCCGTCGACCTGCTCAAGCTGAGCCAGCTCAGTGGGCAGCCGTTCGAGATGCTCACCCGGTTCCTGAAGATGATCCAGGTGCAGCGCCAGGACTTCAACGGCAAGGTCATCACCGTGCGTGGCGACGACACGCGCGCCATCGCCGCGATGCTCGACGTGCCGGTCGATCAGGTCGGCCAGCGCCTCGACGCGCTCGACCTGCTGTACCGCCCCTGAGGTGACTGCGCCCTTCGGCGTCTACGTCCACATCCCGTTCTGCGCGCAACGCTGCGACTACTGCGCGTTCGCGACCTGGACCGATCGCCACCACCTGCAACAGGCCTACATGGCCGCGTTGTTGGCCGACGTACGCCGCACCGACCTTCCGCCGGTGACGAGCGTGTTCGTCGGCGGCGGCACTCCCACGCTCGTCGACCCGCACCTGTTGGCCGCGGTGGTGCGCGCGTTGCCCACGGTGGACGGCGCCGAGATGACGGTGGAGTGCAACCCCGACGATCTCGACGTGTCGATCCTGCAGGTGTACGCCGACGCCGGCGTGAACCGGGTGAGCATCGGGGTGCAGTCGATGGTGCCGCACGTGCTGCGCTCGCTGGGCCGCACGCACGAACCGGCCAACGTGCGCACGGCGGTCGAGGCCGTACGCGCCGCCGGCATCCCGACGTTCAACCTCGACCTCATCTACGGCGGCGCAGGCGAATCGCTCGACGACTGGCGCACCACCCTGGAGGGTGCCCTTGCGTTGGAACCCACGCACGTGTCGGCGTACGCGCTCACGGTGGAGGCCGGCACGCCGCTGTTCGACGAGCCCGATCGGCATCCCGACGACGACGACCTGGCCGACAAGTACGACCTGGCCGACGATCTGCTCGTGGCATCCGGCCGTGAGAACTACGAGGTCAGCAACTGGGCGTTGCCCGGGCACGAGTGCCGGCACAACGTGCTGTACTGGCAGCAGGGCGACTACCTGGGGTTCGGTAGTGCCGCGCACAGCCATCGGGCCGGGCGTCGGTGGTGGAACCTGCGCACCCCTGAGCGGTATCTCGGTGCCGTCGAACGTGGCGAGACCACGGAGGCGGCGGGGGAGACGCTCGACGCCGAGACCCAGCGGGTGGAGGGGCTGCAACTGCGGTTGCGGATGCGTGACGGCGTACCGGCCGACGCGCTCGAGCTCGACGGACTCGAGGGACTGGTCGACGTGCGCGACGGGACCGCACGCCTCACCCGGCATGGTCGTCTGCTCGCCAACGAGGTGTCGTTGCGGTTGCGCTGACGCGCCGGGGTCACCAGGGGCGGTGGCCGGTGGTGCTCGAGTTCGAGAGGTCGCGCAACACGGCGACCAGCTCGCTGTCGGGCACGGCGGGTGCGTACAGGAAGCCCTGCGCTGCGTGGCAGCCGAGTGCGCGCAGCTTGGCGGCCTGCTCGGCGGTCTCGACGCCTTCGGCCACCGTGTCGATGCCCAGTTCGTCGGCCAGGGCGATGATGGCGGCGATGAGCCGCTCGCTGCGCTCGTTGTCGAGCATGGCCAGGACGAACTGGCGGTCGATCTTCACCCGGTTGACCGGGATGTTGCGCAGGCGCTCCAGCGACGAATAGCCGGTGCCGTAGTCGTCGAGCGACAGCGTGATGCCGGCGTCGGCGAGCAGGTGGAGGTTGGCCTTCACCGCGTCGTCGCGCTGCAGCAGCGCCTTCTCGGTGACCTCGAGGGCGAACCACTCCGGCAACGCGTCGTTGGCGCGGATGCGGGCCAGCATGTTCGTGGCGAACTCGGGCCACGCCAGCTCGTTGGGTGAGGCGTTCACCGAGATCTGGAAGCTGCCCAGCGCGTGCGTGCGGCTGGCGCGGATGGCGTTCATCATCTCGGCGGCACGGCCGTGCACGAACGAGCCGATGTTGAGGATCTCGGAGTTGCGTTCGGCGATCGGGATGAACTCGCCGGGCGACACGTCGCCGAACTGCGGGTGGTGCCAGCGGCAGAGCGCCTCGGCCCCGACCGGGCGGTCGGTGGCGAGACTGACGACCGGTTGGAACCACACCTCCATCTGGCGGAACTGCAGCGCGCTGCGCAGTGCGTTCCACAGGCGCACCATGCCTTCCTGCGGCTCGGCGAGTTCCGGGGTGTAGTTCACGCAGCGGTTCCCGCCGCGGCGGCCGGCCTCCTGCTTGGCGAGCTCGGCCTGCTGCATCGCCGTGTCGATGCCCTGGTCGGGGGTGACGAGCGTGCTGCCGACCGAGGCGGTGATGCGCACGTTGCGGCCGCGGATGTTGACCGGCTGACGGACCGCATCGCGGAGGTCGGAGGCGACCCGATCGACGTCGAGCGCCGACTCGGGTTGGAAGCTGATGCAGAACTGGTCGCCTTCGAGACGGGCGAGGCGCCCACCCTTGGGCACCTGCCGCTGGAGGTTCCGGGCCACCTCGAGCACGAGTTCGTCGGCGGCGCCGTAGCCCAGCGTCTGACGAATCACGTGGAACTGGTCGATGTCGAGCATCACCACGCAGACGGTGGATGCCGTGTGGTGCAGGTCGTCGCCGAGCGCTTCGTGCAGGCCGTGGGGTGACAGGAGGCCGGTGAGCACGTCGTGGTCGCGACCGAGGTGGGATGCCCGGGCTGCCGTGACCAGGTCGGTGACGTCGCGGGCGCGGAGCACCACGCCGGGGCGCAGACGCAGGGGAGTGACCGTGACGTCGAGCCATCGGTCGCGGTTGAGCACCCGGTCGTTGGCGTACATCGTGATCTCGGTGTCGAAGGCCAACGCCTGGCGGGCGGCGTCGAGCATGTCGAGCATCGGCGGATCGTCGGTCTGCGCAGCGAGTTCGCCCAGGCTCCACCCTGTGGGGTCGGCGCCGCTGAGGAACTGCATCCGGAACGGTGCGTTGGCGGCGATGACCGTGGCATCAGCATCGAAGACGGCGATCTCGGCATGTGCGGACTCGAGAATGCCGGTGATGAGCACGGAGAGTGCGTCCGCCTGCTGGGCCAACGCCTGCACCTGCTGACCATCGTCGTTCGTCCCGGCCGGTGGCGGCGGGGGCAGTGCCGCCCCCTTCGCTCCGTCGTGCCGTGTCAGCAATCGCATCAGTCTGTCTCCCACCGTCCGCCATCTGTCGTCGTTGTACAACGGCATCGGCCCGTCGCACCACGGACCAAATACCCTCCGTGATGACTTCATCACATCCTGATCCGGTCACGATCGTGGGCCACACAGTTCTCCAGATCAGTGGCCTCTGGCCACGTACCGTGCTGCTCTGACCACATCCTGATCCGTACCTGACGTTCACGTCGTGTGCGTCGACGGGAGGCCCGATGTTCGTGATCGCAAGATCTGCAATCGATGGCGATCGCGCCGGAAAGAACCACGCAACGTGAAACATTGTTGTCGAAGGACACGCATGGTGACGCGATGGGTCGAATGACCTAGGGACTTTCTCAGATTCGGTCCGTATGGTCCTACGACGTGCGGCATGTGGTCTTACGACCATCGCCGAGCGACGGGACGAAGAGAGTGAGGACGGGAATGACGATGTGGCGTGGCCGAACGGCGCGATGGCAGCGGTGGGTGGCGGCGTTCGCCGCCGTGACGACGGTGACGACGGTGGCCCCGTTGTCGGAGCAGGTGCTGCGCCCGAAGGAGGCGGTGGCGTTCACCGCCACCGACGAGCGCACGATCCCGCACTACTTCGGGCCCTACCCGAACTGGGCCAACAGCCCGCAGGTCATGCCGAACGCACTGGTGACGATCGCGGCTCCGGCCGCGGTGGCGCAGGCCAGTGGCGGCGTCGACGCGATCGTGGTGAGCGACTCGGGTGCCGGCTACGTCGCCCCCGTGGTCACCATCGGAGCGCCCGACCTGGCTGGCGGCGTGCAGGCCACCGCCACGGCCTCGGTCGACGGCCTCGGCGCGATCACCGTGGTGGTGACGGAGGCGGGGTCGGGTTACACCTCGGCGCCCCACATCGCGCTCACCGACGATGTGTTCACGGCGCCGGCGACGGCGGCCGCGACCATCCGGGTCGACCGCATCGACGTGCTCCACGGTGCGGCCGGCTACGCCGCGTTGCCCTCCGTCACGGTTGCCGACACCGCAGCAGGTGCCGGTGCCACCGCCACGGCGACGACACTCGACGCCGACGGTGCGCTGACGGCGATCGCCGTCGGAGCGACCGGTGGTGGCTACACGGCCCCCACCGTCACGATCGACCCCGCCGGCGCGCCAGCCGAGGGCAGCGCCACGGTCGACCCGGTCGACGGTTCGATCGACAGCGTGAGCGTCACATCGCCGGGCGCGGGGTACGCGGTGCCGCCCGCGGTCACCATCACGGCACCCGGCGCGCACATGGAGCCCTTCGAGACCGCCACCGCGGTGGCCGAACTCGCCACCGGTGCGGTCAACGCGGTGACCGTCGATGCACCCGGCTACGGGTACACCACGCCGGTGGTGTCGTTCTCGCCCGCCTCCACGGCGACGGCGGTGGCGAGCGGCATGGTGGACGACCTCACCATCGTCGACGGTGGCAGCGGCTACGTGAACCAGCCGATCGTGGAGTTCTCGCTGCCCGACCTGCCGGGCGGCACGCAGGCCACCGGCACCGCAGTGATGGACGCCGAGGGTGTCGTCACCGCGGTCGCGGTCGTCGACGCCGGCTCCGGCTACACCACCGCACCGACCGTGCACGTGTGGGACGGCGGTACCGACAACCCGACACCGGCGGTCGTGACCGCCACGATCAGCATCGCCCGCATCGACGTCACCGATGTCGGTTCGGGTTTCACGGCGCCGCCTTCGGTGACCATCACCGACAGCACCGGCAGCGGTGTGGGCGCGTTGGCCACGGCGACGGTGGCGGCCTCGGGCACCGTGAGCGCGATCGCGCTCACCACGTCTGGCAAGGGGTACCTCACGCCGGGCCTGCGGAAGTTCGTGGACACGCTCGCCGGTCTCGGTGAGGGTGCAGCGAACAACCTCGGCAACTACCTGCCCGTCGCCGAGCCGGACACGACCACGTATCCGGGAACCGACTACTACGAGATCGGTGTGGTGCAGTACCGCCACCAGTTCCACAGCAGCCTGCCCCCGACGCTGGTGCGCGGCTACGTGCAACTGTCGACGTCGGTCGTGCCGGGCAAGCACGTCGCGCTCACCAACGCGAACATCGACCCTGCCGTCGCCTCGACGCCGGTGTTGTTGCACGGTGCGCAGGTGTACGGCGTGGACGCGCCGCACTACCTCGGGCCGACCATCCTGGCCACGAAGAACCGCCCGACGCGCATCGTGTTCCGCAACCTGCTGCCCACCGGCTCGGACGGCGATCTGTTCATCCCGGTCGACACCACCCTGATGGGCTCGGGCTCCGGTCCCGGTCTGCCCGCCACGCCCGAGAACCCCAATGGCGTGCCGGTCCCGGGTTCGATGATGCTGGCCGCGGACGGTACGCCGATGCCGATGGCCGACGACCTCGGCAGTGTGCTCGACGGTGTGCGCAACCCCGAGTGCGGCAACTCGCCGAAGCCGGCCGGCTGCTACACCGAGAACCGGGCCGAACTGCACCTGCACGGTGGCGTGACGCCGTGGATCTCCGACGGGACGCCGCACCAGTGGATCACCCCGGCGAACGAGAACACGATCTACCCGAAGGGTGTGAGCGTGAGCAACGTGCCCGACATGGCGGATCCGGGCCCCGGTGCGATGACGTTCTTCTACACGAACCAGCAGAGCGCTCGTCTGATGTTCTACCACGACCATGCGTGGGGCATCACCCGCCTGAACGTGTACGCCGGTGAAGCTGCGCCGTACCTGATCACCGATGCGACCGAACAGGCGCTGTTCGGTCCCGGCGCACCCTTCGCCGACCTCGGCGTGGGTACCCCGCTCGTCATCCAGGACAAGACCTTCGTGCCGTCCGACGACGCGATGGCTCGGCAGGACCCCACCTGGAACAAGGCCCGCTGGGGCGGCGAGGGCAGCCTCTGGACCCCGCACGTGTACATGCCGGCGCAGAACCCCGGCGACCCGACGGGCATGAGCTCGTTCGGCCGCTGGATGTACGGCCCGTGGTTCTGGCCGCCCGCGACCAAGACCGAGTACGCGCCCATCGACAACCCCTACTACGACCCGGCGTGTGATCCCGATGTCGAGGAGTTCTGCGAGCCAGCGCTCATTCCCGGTACGCCCAACATCTCGGTCGGCATGGAGGCGTTCAACGACACGCCCGTCGTGAACGGCACGGCCTACCCGACCACGTCCGTCGACCCGAAGTCCTACCGCTTCCGTGTGCTCAACGCAGCGAACGACCGGTTCTTCAACCTGTCGTGGTACGTGGCCGATCCGACCACCGGCACGCTCACCGAAGTGGCGCTGAACCCGGCCGAAGTGGCCGCGGCGCAGAACGATCCGGTGGTGTTCCCGACCCCGGACACCGGCAAGAGTCCTGCCGGTCCGAACTGGATCCAGATCGGCACCGAGGGCGGCTTCCTGCCCTCGCCCGTGGTGGTGCCGGCGCAGCCGACCACCTGGGTCACCGACCCGACCCGCTTCGACGTGGGCAACGTGGATCAGCACTCGCTGCTCCTCGCCCCGGCCGAGCGCGCCGACGTGATCGTCGACTTCTCGCAGTACCGCGGCAAGACCCTCATCCTGTACAACGACGCTCCGGCGGCGTTCCCGGCACGCGTGCCCGGCTACGACTACTACACCGGTGGTCCCGACCTGAGCCCGTCGGGTGCTCCCACCACGCTGCCCGGTTACGGCCCGAACACGCGCACCGTCATGCAGGTGAAGGTGTCGGCGAAGGCGCCGGCGGAGCAGTTCGACAAGCCCGGCACGACCGCGGATCGCCTCGGCACGCTGATGAACCTGTTCGCCCATCATGGGGATGGCTCCGGCGTGTTCGAGTCGGGCCAGCATGCGCCCATCGTGGGTCAGGCCGCCTACAACACCGCGCTGGGTACCAACTTCGCTGCGGCCGGTTGGTGCAACAGCCCCAGCCGCCCGGCCGCCAAGTGCGACGGCTTCGCCCGAATCTCCGAGCAGGGCGGCGAGCAGTTCCGTTTCGACACGGTCGACCCGACGGCGCAGGCGGTCACCACCGTCGCGGCGGCGTCCGACGGCGTCGATGTCGCCACCTTCGACGGTGGCGTCGGTCATCCGACCACGCTGTCGGTCGCCGCGTCGGCCACCGGTTTCGGCAACAACGGCACCATCACCGTCGCCACGGCGACGGGACCGGTCTCGCTCTCGTACACCGGGCTGACCGTCAGCACGACCGACAGCGGTCTGCTGAAGGAACGCAGCGACGTCACCGCGGTCACCTTCACCGGTGTGCGGCGGGTGTCGGGGAGCGGGGTGCTGGCCACCGGCGACGCCGTGCGGGGCCCGCAGGGGCAGCTCGCCGTGCCGCTCGAGCCGAAGGGCATCCACGACGAGATGAACTCGGCGACGTTCGACGAGTTCGGCCGCATGACCGCCAACCTCGGCCTCGAGGCGCCGGGTGCGACGCCGCTCACGCAGAACATCATCCTCTACCCCTACACGAGCCCGGCCACCGAGATCCTCACGTCGGCCGACTTCCCGACCACGATGGACGTCGAAGCCCTCTCGTCGGCGGCCGATGGCACGCAGATCTGGAAGATCACCCACAACGGCGTCGACACGCACCCGTTGCACTTCCACCTCTACGACGTGCAGGTCATCAACCGGGTGGCCTGGGACAACATCGTGCAACCGCCCGAGCCGAACGAACTCGGATGGAAGGACACGGTGCGCATCAACCCGCTGCAGGACACCATCGTCGCCGTGCGGCCCATCATCCCGGTGCTGCCCTTCGCCATCCCCGACAGCCGTCGTCCGATGAACCCGATGATGCCGCTCGGCGCCCGCGGCGAGCAGAACGGCACGCTCGGCAGCCAGGCCGGGTTCAACAACACCGATGTCAACGGTCAGCCGTTGACGCCGATCATCAACGCCATCGTCAACTTCGGTTGGGAGTACGTGGTGCACTGCCACATCCTCAGCCACGAGGAGATGGACATGATGCGTCCGGTGAACGTCGAGGTCACCTGGCTCACGCCCGATGCGCCCGTGCTCGCTCCCGCCGACTTGAGTGGCGACGGGGTGCGGCTCTCGTGGACCGACCCGACACCGATCTCGGTGACAGGGGGCCAACTCGACCTGGTCGACGCGAACGCGAAGATGAAGAAGGCCGAGATCGGGTTCCGCGTGGAACGCTCGTCGGTGGGCACCGACCGCTGGGACCTGGTGGGGACGGCACTCGCCAACGCGACGTCGTTCACCGACACCACGGGCGTGCCAGGGGAGAGCTACCTCTATCGGGTCGCCCCGTGGAACGAGGCCGGCGCGACGCCGTCGAACGAGGTCGCGGTGCTCGCTCCCGCCAAGGCGCCGACAGCACTGGCCGCCACGGTGCTGCCCAGCGGCCCGAGCGTGCAACTGAACTGGACCCCGCCGAACGATGCAACCGTGACCGACATGGTGGTGGAGCGTGCGGCTGACGGTGGTGCGTTCACCATCGTGGCCACGTTGCCTCGCGACGTGTCGCCGGCAGTGCTGCCGGCGACGTGGATCGACACCAACGTGATCTCGGGCGTCGACTATGCGTACCGGGTGCACGCGACCAGTGCGTTCGGCGACTCCGGCCACGCCGGACCCGTCGCCGTACGCATCGATGCCACCACCACGAGGGTGACGGCCTCCCCGTCGCCGTCGGCGTACGGCAACGACGTGGTGTTCACCGCCACCGTCGAGGCGGCGACGCCCGGCGTGGTGCCCGACGGCACGGTGGTGTTCAGCGGCGCCGGCGCCGACGTGTCGGTCGCCCTGGATGCGAACGGTGTCGCCACGCTCGCCGCGTCGGCGTTGCCTGCGGGCACGGCCACGGTGACCGCCGCGTACGGTGGCTCGCCGGTCGGGTCGGCCATCGCCCTGCTGCCGAGCAGTGGCAGCGTGGTGCACACGGTGCAGCGAGCATCGACGGCGACGACGATCGCCACCGACGCAGCGACGTCGTTCTATGGCGACACCGTGACGATCACCGCCACGGTGTCCCCGGCAGGTGCCACCGGTTCGGTGCGGTTCGTCGTCGACGGAGGGACAACTGCGGCGGCGACGCGTACCGTGCCGTTGTCCGGTGGTGTCGCCACCTACTCCACGACGACGCTGAACGTCGGTACGCACACGGTGCAGGCCACCTATCTCGGCGACGCGAACCACGCAGGCAGCACGAGCAGCAGCATCACCCAGTCCATCGTGGCCACCGCCACGGCGACGACGCTCACCTCGAGCCGCAATCCTGCAACGCTCACCCAGTCGGTCACGTTCACCGCGACCGTCCGGGAGTCGGTGTCGGGCGCTGCGGTGACCGCCGGTGTGGTGCGGTTCCGCATCACGAACCCCGGCGCCGCCGACACGGTGGTGGCCACCGCCGTCGACGGCGCGGGTCGAGCCGCCCTCACCACCACCATGTTGTCGGACGGCAGTCACACGGTGACGGCATCGTTCGACGCCACCATGCCGTGGACGGCGAGCACCAGTGCCCCGCTGACGCAGATCGTGACGAAGCGGGCGTCGTCGGTGGCGTTGCGCACGTCGCGCACGCCGTCGGTGTACGGGCAGGCGGTCACGTTCACGGCGACGATGAACGACCGCAGCGCAGCCGGCACGATCACCTTCGTCATCGACGGCACCCGCAGCCTTCCTGCGGTGGTGGATGCGAACGGCGAGGCCCGAGTGGTGCTGAGCAACCTCGCAGTCGGCTCGCACACCGTGCGGGCGTCGTATGGAGGGTCGACGCTGTTCGCGCCGAGTGCCTCGTCCTCCCTCACCCAGGTGGTGAGCAGGGCGGCCACCACGACGCGGCTGGTGTCGAGTGCCAATCCGGCCCTGCGCGGCACGACGGTCACCTTCACGGCGATCGTGACGACGAACACCCCTGGCGTGGGCGTGCCCCGTGGCACGGTGCGCATCGTCATCGACGGTTGGCTGGTCCGCAACGTCACGCTCGACGCGGCGGGGAGGGCACGGCTCTCGACCGCCGGCCTGTCGGTGGGAACGCACACCGTCACCGCTCAGTACCTGGGCAGCACGTCCCACGTCGGCTCGTCGACCGCGCTGGATCCACGACAACGGATCCGCTGAGCGACGAGCCTTCGCCCCGCAACGTCGCAGTTCGGTCCGGAAGGCCGGGCTGCGACGTTGGCGCGGCGTGCCTGGTGGGGTAGCGTTGCGACGCAATCGAGGGCGTGTAGCTCAGTTGGTTAGAGCGCCACCATGACACGGTGGAGGTCTCGGGTTCGAGTCCCGCCACGCCCACCGCAGGCCTGCGAGGCCGCTCCGCCGTCAGTCGGAGTGCCGCAGCGCCAGCACGGCCAGTGCCCCGACCCTCGAGTCGGTGGTGAGGTCGTGGACGCGCACGTCCACCGGCCACGTGTCGGTGCCGTTGGTGAGCACCACGGCG
>SXKB01000283.1 GCA_005778215.1 Actinomycetota bacterium
AAGTGCGTGGCGGTACTTTTGATGGTGCCGTGCACATGCACCGCCGCAACCTGTCCGGCCTGCTCAAGATCATAGTGAATATCAGTGGCCACGGTCACTTGCGCCGCATCGATATTGTGCGCGGTCATCTCCATCGCTTCCGAAACGCCCAAGCTGATGCCGCCTGCCAGCTCACTACGGTCAATGCCGGCGGCGGCAGCGGCGTCGAGGCCGTCGCGGACCGGGAAGAAGGCATCGCTGGCACACACGCCACCCACCGAGCGACCAGCCGACCGACGAGCGGCGATCTCCGCGGAATCGAGCCGGTTCTGCTGACCGGCACCGATGCCGAACGCCTGCAGGTCCTTCGCGAACACGATGGCATTGCTGCTCACCGCGGCACACACCTTCCACGCGAACTCCAGGTCGGCCAGTTGCGCGGCCGTCGGCTGGGCCGTGGTGACCACCCGCCATGCGTCGCCGGCAGGCGTGACCACGTCGGCGTGCTGCACCAGCAGACCACCGTCGATCGCGCGCAGGTCGAGCACACTGCCCACCGGTGCCGATGCGGCCAGCACCCGCAGGTTCGGCTTCTTCGCGAACACCTCGAGTGCCGCAGGTTCGAACGAGGGCGCCACCACCACCTCGGTGAACACCGGCGCGAGCGCCTCGGCCATCGCCCCGGTGACCTCGCGGTTCACGGCCACGATGCCGCCGAACGCGCTCACCGGATCACATGCGTTGGCGCGTACGTACGCCTCGTGCACGTCGCCCGCCACAGCCACACCGCACGGGTTCGCGTGCTTCACGATCACGCATGCCGGACCGTCGAAGCGGTGCACCAGCTTCCATGCCGCTTCGGTGTCGTACAGGTTGAGGTAGCTGAGTTCCTTGCCGTTGTGCTGCACGGCGGTGTCCCACCAGCTGGTCGCTCCGGCGATGCGATAGCGCGCACCCTGCTGGTGCGGGTTCTCCCCGTAGCGCAGCGGCTGTGCGAGCTCGAGCGACAGGTGCAGACCGGCGGGCAGCTCGGTGGTCGGGTCGACGACGGCGTCGAACCAGTTGGCGATGGCGGCGTCGTACGCGGCGATCGTGGCGAACGCATCGCGCGCCAACTGACGCCGCGTCGCTGCCGACACCACGCCGGTGTCGGCCACCTCCGCGAGCACCGTGGCGTAGTCGGCCGGGGTCACCACCACCGCCACGGGCGCGTGGTTCGTCGCCGCGGCGCGCACCATGGCCGGGCCGCCGATGTCGATGAGCTCGATGCTCGGGTTCGACTCGAACGGGTACAGATTCACCACCACCAGATCGATGGGTTCGATGCCGTGCTCGACCATGTCGGCCTGGTGCGTCGGGTTGGTGGGGTCGGCCAGCAGCCCGCCGTGCACCTTCGGATGCAGGGTCACCACGCGGTGGTCGAGGATGGCGGGCAACCCCGTGAGGTCGACCAGGTCGGTGACGGGCACACCGGCCTCGGCCACTGCCTTGGCCGTGCCGCCGCTGCTGACCAGTCGCCAGCCGGCGGCGTGGAGGCCGGCGGCCAGTTCGACGATGCCGGTCTTGTCGTACACGGAGAGCAGCGCGGTGGGCATGTGGCGAATGTACGCGGTGGGTGCGTCCACGGCCGGCGCCGCTTTACAAGGTGTACGGCCGACGCGCCGAGAGCGACGAACCGGCCACACGCCGCAGGACCACGGCTCGAACACCGACCCGACGCGCGGTTCTTCCGGGTGTCGTCGATCCGACACACCGGCCCACGCCGGAGGCGCATGGTGGACCGATGGGCGATGACGGCAACGCCGCCGACGCTCGGCCGGGACCCGCCCGGCCCTGACGAAAGGAAAGTGTCCATGAGCTTGTTCAGCAGATCCGTTCTCATGACCGGACCGACCACCGCAGTGTCCGAGTTCGCGCTCGGTGTGCGCGAGTACGTGACGAAGAAGATCGGCACCGAGGTGTCGTTGTGGAGCATGCAGTTCGGCGGCCCCGTCGGCACCATGGTGTACTCGGCCCGCGTCGACGGCCACGCCGGCCTCGCCGCCATCACCGCACCGTTGGCGGGTGACTCGACGTACGAGGCGATGCTGGCGAAAGGAGCCGAGTTCCTCGGTGGACCACCGACGGACGCACTGCGCGAGCCACTCGACGGCGCGAGCGGCGGCGATCCGCCGCCCGTCGGTGCCGTCGCCGTGATCACCACCGCCATCATCGGCAACGGTCGGTACGCCGATGCCATCGGGTGGGGCCTCGACACCGCGGCGCACGCGACGAAGGTGTCGGGCATGCCCGTCGCGTTCTTCTCCGATCTCTACGGCCCGTTCGGTCAGGTCACGTGGATCGGCGTGTCGCCCGACATGGCCGCGCTCGACGCGGCCAACGCGAAGATCAACACCGACGCGGCGTACATCGACATGCTGTCCGCCGCCGGTGACCTGTTCGTGCCCGGTGCCGCCCACCGGTCGATGGCCGTGCGGGTCGGCTGAACCGTGCGGGGCGGTGACTGGTCGATCGACCGTCGCCGCCCCGAGCGGTGCCCGTCCGACACCACCCATGGTCCGCGCATCGGGGACGGAACAAGGTGTACGTTTCGCGCACGGACTGCTCGGCGGTCCACCGGCAATGGGAGGGTGTTGCATGGACCTGAGCAAGGTCAGCAAAGGCGGCCAGATCTTCGTCGGCGCCTCGATCGTCTACTTCATCGCGTCGCTGCTGCCGTGGTACAGCATCCCCGACGAGTTCGCCATCCTCGGCATCCCCACGTCGTTCAACGCGTGGGGCGACATCGGGTTCCTGTGGGGCAGCCTGTGGGCCATCCTGCTCGTCATCGGCGCCGTGCTGGTCGCCTTGCCGGCATTCGGCAAGACCGTGTGGCAGCCGAAGGGCGTGGTGTTCCTGGTGATCGCCGGCCTCGCCACGCTGTTCACGCTGCTGAAGCTGCTGGTCGGCGAGGAGGACCCGATCTCGACCTCGTTCGGCATCTACCTCGCCGTGCTCGCGGCCGGCGCTGCGGCGTTCGGCGCGTTCACGATGTTCAAGGAGTCGGGCGGCAGCGTGAACGACCTGAAGGACGTCGACAAGCTGAAGAGCCAGTTCGGCATGGCCGGGGGCGCCACCGGCTCGA
>SXKB01000284.1 GCA_005778215.1 Actinomycetota bacterium
GATGAGGGGCCGCCACGCCACCGGCGTGGAGTTGGAGCGTCTGGTGCACGGTGGTGCACCGTCGGCACGCCGTGAGGGCGGTCGTCAGCGCCCATCGTCGGCCCCGGTGAACGAGGATGCGCCGTTGGCGCCCACGCTCACGGCCGACGAGGTGCTCACGCACGCCCCTCGCCCGCGCAAGAAGAAGCGTCGGGCCTGATCCGCCCGGTACCCTCTGGTCATGGCGTCGAACGGTCACTGGATCACCGAACTGGTCCGCGACATCCCTGATTACCCCACGTCGGGGGTCACCTTCCGCGACATCACGCCGTTGTTGGCCGATGCCGACGGCTTTCGCCGCAGCATCGACGAACTCGTCGCCCGGTTCGACGGACTGCAGGTCGATCGAGTGCTCGGCATGGAGGCGCGTGGTTTCATCGTCGCCGCTCCGGTGGCGTACTCGATGCGTGCGTCGTTCGTGCCCGTTCGCAAGGCGGGCAAACTGCCGTGGGCCGTCGTGCGTGAGGAGTACGCGCTCGAGTACGGTCGCGACAAACTCGAGATGCACCGCGACGCCATTCACCCGGGAGAGCGGATTCTGGTCATCGACGACGTGCTCGCCACGGGCGGCACGGCCGACGCCACGGTGAAGCTGGTCGAGGCACTGGGTGGCACGGTGGTGGGCCTCGGCTTCCTGCTCGAGATCGGCGGCCTCGGCGGCCGCGAGAAGCTGACCGGTCACCGGGTCGAGAGCCTGGCGCTGTACTGATGGCCGCGGTCGACCGTGTTCTGCCCTGGCGTCGCCACCAGAACGCGACGGCCGAGGAACTGACCCCGCTGCTCACGGCGTACCGCCGCCGCCACCCCAAGGCGTCGGTCACCATGATCAACCGCGCCTACGAGACGGCGAAGGAAGCGCATCGCCACCAGTCGCGCAGCAGCGGTGAGAGCTACATCAACCATCCGCTCGCGGTGGCTCGCATCGTGGCCGACCTCGGCCTCGACGAGATCTCGCTGGCGGCGGCGCTGTTGCACGACGCGGTGGAGGACACCGAGATCACGCTCGCCGACGTCGAGAACGGCTTCGGCGCCGAGGTGGCCCAGATCGTCGACGGTGTCACCAAGCTCGAGCGCATCCAGTTCGACTCGAAGGAGGCCCAGCAGGCGGCGACGATGCGCAAGATGCTGGTGGCCATGGCGCGCGACCTGCGCGTGCTCATCATCAAGCTGGCCGATCGACTGCACAACATGCGCACCATCGCGGCGATGCCGGCCGAGAAGCAGCAGCGCATCGCCCACGAGACGCTCGAGATCTACGCACCGCTGGCCCACCGCCTGGGCATGCAGGAACTGAAGCAGCAGCTCGAGGATCTGTCGTTCGCGGCGCTGTATCCGAAGCGGTACGCCGAGCTCGACCACCTCGTGTTCAGCCGATCGCCCGAACGCGAGGTGTACCTGGCGAAGTCGATCGCCGAGGTGCAGTCCCGCCTGCAGGAGCTCAACATCACGGCCGAGGTCACCGGTCGAGGGAAGCACCTGTGGAGCATCTACGAGAAGATGGTGCAGAAGGGCCGCGAGTTCGACGACATCTTCGACCTCATCGCCATTCGCGTCATCGTCGACTCGGTGAAGGACTGCTACGCAGCGTTGGGCTGCATCCACGGCCGGTACAAGCCGGTGGTGGGTCGGTTCAAGGACTACATCGCGATGCCGAAGTTCAACCTCTACCAGAGCCTGCACACCACGGTCATCGGGCCGGGCGGCAAGGTGGTGGAGGTGCAGATCCGCACTCGTGAGATGCATCAGCGCGCCGAGTGGGGCGTGGCCGCGCACTGGGCGTACAAGGACAACGCGGGTGCCGCGGCCACCGAGATCGACTGGTTGAACCGCATCATCGACTGGCAGGCCGAGATCAGCGATCCGGCCGCCTTCATGGAGAACCTCAAGACCGACCTCGAGCAGGACGAGGTGTTCGTGTTCACTCCGAAGGGCAAGGTGGTCACGCTGCCCGTCGGCTCCACCGCCGTCGACTTCGCGTACGCAGTGCACACCGAGGTGGGGCACGCGTGCATCGGTGCGAAGGTGAACGGTCGTCTGGTGCCACTGCACCACAAGATGAAGAGCGGCGACACCTGTGAGATCTTCACCTCGAAGGTCGAATCCGCCGGCCCCACGCGCGACTGGTTGCAGTTCGTGGAGTCGCCGCGTGCTCGCAACAAGATCAAGCAGTGGTTCTCGCGCGAGCGACGCGAGGACATGATCGAGGCAGGCCGCGACGAACTCACCAAGGAGTTGCGCCGCGAGGGTCTGCCGGTGCAGCGCATCTGGGCCAGCGACGCCCTGGCCGAGGAGATCGAGGCCGCCTCGTACGCCGATCTCGATTCGCTGCTCGCCGCCATCGGTGAAGGGCACGTGTCGGCGCGGTCCATCGCCGGCAAGGTGGCTCGGCATCTGCACGGCGACCGCCCCGACGAACAGTTGCCGGCCACGGTGCTGCCGCGCACGGGTCCCAGCCGGTCGCGCAATACGGCCGGTGTGCACGTGGAGGGCATCGACGACGTGCTGGTGCGCCTTTCGCGCTGCTGCACCCCCGTGCCGGGCGACGAGATCATCGGCTTCGTCACCCGCGGCCGTGGCGTGTCGGTGCACCGAGCCGACTGCGCGAACGCAGCCAGCCTGATGAGCGAGCAGTCGGCCCGGCTCATCGACGTGGAGTGGGACGGCGACCAGTCGAAGGCACTGTTCCGAGCGGCGGTGGAGGTGGTGGCGCTCGACCGGTCGAAGCTGCTGCGCGACGTGGCCAACTCGCTGAGCGAGCAGCACGTCAACATCGTGGCGTGCAGCACGCACACCGGTTCTGATCGTGTGGCGAAGATGCGGTTCGAGTTCGAGATGGGCGATCCGTCGCACCTCGAGTCGGTACTGCGCACCATCAAGCAGATCGACAGCGTGTACGACGCCTACCGCCTGGTCCCCGGCAAGGGCGGCTGAGCATCACGGGTTTCTGGGCGTGATTCGTCCCAGAAACCGATCTGGGCGTGATTCGTCCCGGAAACCGGGACGAATCGGCGCCAGAAGTGCCGCTGTCGGGTCTTGTGCGAGCGGGGCCGGCGGGTGCATCGTGAAGAGGCAGGGAGGTGCACGATGATGCTGTCCCGCTGGAACAAGGCCGATCATCCCGTGGCGGTGACCGTGTTCGCCGTCGTCATGGTGCTGCTGGGGGTGGCGGCACTCATCCTGATCTGGCTCGTCGCCGCACTCGACGACCTGCAGATCTTCCCGGAGTGCTTCGGCAACTGCTGACCGGTGAAACCTCCCGGGTCCGACAGGTCCGGCCCGGTAGCCTTGACCACCGTGCCCGAGTTCCAGACCAGCCCCGGGATGCGCGACATCCTGCCCCCCGAATCGGCCCGCTGGCGCCGGTTCGTGGACGTGTTCGCGCAGACCGTCGAATCGGCGGGTTACGGGCAGGTCATGTCGCCCCTCCTGGAGGACCTGGGCGTGTTCCAGCGCATCGGCGACGCCACCGACGTGGTGTCGAAGGAGATGTACGACTTCGTCGACAAGGGTGGCCGCCACATCGCGCTGCGGCCCGAGCTCACGGCCTCGATCTGCAGGGCCTTCGTGCAGCACCGCCCCCTCGCACCGTGGAAGATCTGGTACTCGGGGTCGATGTTCCGGTACGAGAAGCCGCAGCGCGGCCGGTACCGCCAGTTCGACCAGGTGGGCATCGAGGTGCTCGGTGCCGACGACCCGAACCTCGACGTCGAGGTCATCGCACTCGGGTGGGAGTTCTACCGCGCCCTCGGGCTGCAGCAGGTGAAGCTGGTGCTCAACTCCCTCGGCGAGCCCGACGACCGCGCCCGGTACGTGCAGGCACTGCAGACGTACTTCGAGGCCAACCTCGACGCGTTGAGTGCCGAGAGCCGGGTCACCCTGCAGAAGAACCCGCTGCGGGTGCTCGACTCCAAGCGCGAGCAGGACGCCGCGCTCGTGGCGGGCGCGCCGCGCATCGCGCAGTTCTACAGCGAGAAGGCGGCGTCGCACTTCGAGGCGGTGCAGGCCGGTCTCACCACGCTCGGCATTCCGTTCACGGTGGAGCCGAAGCTGGTGCGCGGCCTCGACTACTACCGCCACACCACGTTCGAGTACCAGGGCGGCACGCTCGACTCGGCGCAGAACGCGCTGGGCGGCGGGGGCCGGTACGACGGCCTGGTCGAGTCGCTCGGCGGCCCGGCCACCGCGGGTGTCGGCTTCGCCATGGGCCTCGATCGCACGCTGTTGGCGTGCGACGACGAAGGCGTGTTCCCTGCCCCGAGCGCCGCCGTCGACGTGTTCGTGGTCGACACGACGGGCGGTGCCGAGGCGCTGCGCATCACCGCCGAACTGCGGGCCGCTGGTCTGCGTGCCGACCGGGCGTACGAGAACCGCAGCATGAAGAGCCAGATGAAGGCCGCCGACCGCAGTGGTGCGGTGTTCGCCGTCATCGTCGGCAGCAACGAACTCGAGGCCGGCTCCGTGGTGGTGCGCCCCCTGCGTGCCGAACCGGCCGGGCCCGACACCGCGAGCGGCCAGGTGGCCGTGCCGCGCACCGATCTCACCTCTCACCTCACGAAAGCAATGTCATGAGCTCCACGTCCATGCGTACCCATCAGTGCGGCGCACTGCGTCCCGAGCACATCGGCCAGACCGTCACGCTGGCCGGCTGGGTGGCCACCCGTCGCGAACACGGCGAGAAGCTGGCCTTCGTCGACCTTCGCGACCACAGCGGTGTCACCCAGTGTGTGGTCGACAACACGGTCGACGTACGCGCCGAGTACGTCGTGCGCGTCACGGGCACGGTGGCGGCTCGTCCGGCCGAGAACGTGAACTCGAAGCTTCCCACCGGCGGCATCGAGCTGCAGGACTGCCAGGTCGAGATCCTCAACGCTGCCGAGGCGCCGCCGTTCCCCATCAGCGAGCGCGCCGACCAGGTGGCCGAGAACACCCGTCTGCAGTACCGCTACCTCGACATCCGTCGTGAGCGCATGCAGCGCAACCTGCGCCTGCGCGCGGCCGTCAACAGCGCCATCCGTGGCGCGATGGAGGCTCAGGGCTTCGTCGAGGTCGAGACCCCGATGCTGGTGCCCAGCACGCCCGAAGGTGCTCGCGAGTTCATCGTGCCCAGCCGTCAGCAGCCGGGTTCGTTCTACGCGCTGCCGCAGAGTCCGCAGCTCTTCAAGCAGCTGCTCATGGGGGCCGGCATCGACCGCTACTACCCGCTGGCCCGCGGCCTGCGCGACGAGGACCGGCGCGCCGACCGCCAGTACGAGTTCATGCAGCTCGACGCCGAGATGAGCTTCGTCGATCAGGACGACGTGCACGCCGCCATCGGCGCGGCGGTGCTGGCCGCAGCCGAGGCCTGCGGCAAGGACACCGGCGGCGAGATCGTGAAGATCACCTGGCACGAGGCCATGAACCGCTTCGGCATCGACAAGCCCGACCTGCGCTTCGGCATGGAGCTGCAGGAGCTCACCGACGTGTTCGCCGCCACCGAGTTCAAGGCGTTCGCCGGTGCGGCCGCCATCAAGGGCATCAACGCCTCGGGCAAGGCCGACGAGTACGGGCGCAACAAGCTCGACGCGATGACCGACAAGGCGAAGAAGATCGGCGCCAAGGGCCTGGTGTGGTTGAAGGTGGCCGCCGACGGCACGTTCGAGTCGCCGGTGGCGAAGTTCCTTTCGGAGGCCGAGACCGCGGCGTTGCGCGAGCGGCTCTCGGCACAGCCGGGTGACCTGCTGCTCATCGTGGCCGACAAGTGGGACATGGCCTGCGAGGTGCTCGGCACGCTGCGCAACGACATCGGCCGCCCGCCGGTGTTCGAGGGGCCGTACCGCTACCTGTGGGTGGTCGACTTCCCGTTGTTCGTCGGCGTCGACGAGGTGTCGGGTCGTCCTCGCCCGGGTCACCACCCGTTCACCCAGCCGCACCCCGACGACGTGCACCTGCTCGAGAGCGAGCCCCTGAAGGTGCGCAGCCAGGCGTACGACCTGGTGCTCAACGGCTGGGAGCTCGGCTCGGGCTCCATCCGAATCCACCAGCCCGATCTGCAGGCGCGCATCTTCTCGATCCTCGGCATCAGCGACGAGGAGGCGCAGAAGAAGTTCGGCTTCTTCCTCAACCCGTTCCGTTACGGCGCCCCGCCGCACGGTGGGTTCGCGTTCGGCATCGACCGTCTGGTGGCCATCCTGGCGGGCGAGGAGAACATCCGCGAGGTCATCGCGTTCCCGAAGACCCAGTCGGGCATGGACCCGATGACCAACGCGCCCACGCCCGTGGTGCAGAAGCAGCTCGACGAGCTCGGCATCCGGGTGCTGCCGCCGAAGGCCTGAACCGAGTGGGCAGCCTGTTCTTCCGCGCGGGCGTCGTGATGGTGGTGCGCCACCCCGATCTCGAACACGTGATGGCATTCGAACGCGCCGACGCGCGCGGCAGCTGGCAGCTGCCCCAAGGTGGCATGGACGAAGGGGAGACGCCCATCGAGGCGGCCTGGCGCGAGCTGGCCGAGGAGACCGGGCTGGGCCCCGAGCACGTCGACGTGTTGGCGGAGTATCCCGACTGGGTGGCCTACGAGTGGCCGGAACACCTGCGCAAGGGCAAGGCGAGCCGCAAGGACCGCATCGGCCAGGTGCAACGCTGGTTCCTGTTCAACGTGCACTCCATCGACGTGCAACCGGCTCCCGACGGCAGCGAGTTCGTGGCGTGGAAGTGGGTCACCACCGACTGGCTCATCGAGCACGTGCCCGAGTTCCGCCGAGATGCGTACCACCGCGTGTTGAGCACGCTCTGACGGCTACCGTCGTCCACGTGTCCGACCTGTTCAGCGCTGCCGCCGAGGACCGTCTGCGTCAGCAGGCTCCGCTCGCGGCGCGCTTGCGCCCGCGCACGCTCGACGACGTGGTGGGCCAGGAGCACCTGGTCGGGGCGGGCAAGCCGTTGCGTCGGCTGGTCGAGCAGGACCGCCTCACCAGCGCGATCTTCTGGGGGCCGCCGGGGACCGGCAAGCCCACCCTCGCCCTGGCGGTGGCGGGCAGCACGAAGCGGGCGTTCGAGCAGCTCAGTGCCGTGACGGCCGGTGTGAAGGACGTGCGCGAAGTGATCGAGCGCGCCCGCCATCGGCTGGGCGAGCAGGGGAGGGGCACCATCCTGTTCCTCGACGAGATCCACCGCTTCTCGAAGAGCCAGCAGGATGCGCTGCTACCGGCGGTGGAGGACGGCACGCTCACCCTCATCGGTGCCACCACCGAGAATCCGTTCTTCGAGGTCAATGCGCCGCTGCGCAGCCGCAGCACGTTGTTCCGCCTGGAGCCGTTGCGGCACGACGACATCGTCACGCTCATCCATCGCGGCCTGCAGGCCGAAGGTCGACGCGCCGCCGACGACGCCGTGGCGTACCTCGCCGACCGGGCCGGCGGCGACGGGCGGCAGGTGCTGACGGCGCTCGAGGTGGCATGTGCGTTGTCGCACCCCGACGTGGTGACGCTCGAGCACGTCGAGGCGGCACTGGGCACGAGCGCGCTGCGGTACGGCCGCGACGACCACTACGACGTGGTGAGCGCGTTCATCAAGAGCATGCGCGGCAGCGACCCACAGGCCGCCGTCTACTACCTGGCCCGCATGCTGGAGGCGGGTGAGGACGCCCGCTTCATCGCCCGCCGGATGATCATCTTCGCCAGCGAGGACATCGGCATGGCCGACCCGCAGTCGCTGCTGGTGGCCGTGGCCGCATCGCAGGCACTCGACCACGTGGGCCTGCCCGAGGCGCAGTTGAACCTCAGCCAGGCCGCCATCCATCTGGCCACGGCGCCGAAGAGCAACCGAGCGGCCTTGGCCATCTGGAACGCACGCAGCGACGTCCAGGCCGGTGCGGTGGGCGAGGTGCCGCCCCACCTGCGTGATGCGCACTACCAGGGTGCGCAGGTGGTGGGCCACGGTGTGGGCTACGACTACCCTCATGACCACCCGGATGGGTGGGTGGCGCAGCAGTACCTGCCCACCGAACAACTCGACAAGCGCTACTACGAACCCACGTCCCACGGGAACGAGGCCAGGGTGGCGCAACGAATGGACGAACGCCGAGAGGAGGGCACGGGATGACCGCAGGTGAACTGGCCGTGCTGATGGCGGCGGTGTTGTGCTGCATCGGCTTCGCCGCATTGGTGGTGGTGCTGATGCGCGTGCTCGACAGCCTGAAGGCACTGCGCGGCGAGGTCGAGTCACTGCGCGCCGAGACACGGCCGCTGCTGCAGGAGTTGCGCAGCACCACGCTCGACACTCGCGCCGTGGTCGAGGAGGCCCGCGACGACCTCGAGCGATTCGACCGTGTGCTCGGCTCGGCCGAGGCCATCAGCGGCGCCGTGGCCGGCGGCAGTCGGGTCGCCCGCGCCGCACTCTCGGCACCGATGATCAAGACCGTGGCATTGGGTACCGGTACCTCGCGTGCGGTGCGACGACTTCGCCGCAAGGAACGGAAGAGCGCATGATCAAGCGACTCACCTGGTTCGTGGGTGGTGCCGTGGCCGGGGTGGCCGGCGCGAGCATGGCGAAGAAGAAGGCCAAGACCGTGGTGGTGGAGTACGCGCCGGCGCAGGTGGCGCACCGCACCGCCGACCGGGTTCGCGACGCATTCGCCGAGGGGCGACGCGCGGCGAAGGCGAAGGAGGCCGAGCTGCGCGCCCGCCTCGACGGCCGCGTGCACAACCTGGCCGATGAGCTCGACGAAGGCGATGCGGTCATGGTCGACGGGGTGCCGGTCGAGCCGGGTCAGGTCATCGTGCTGAAGCAGGTGCGCGACACGAAGGCCAACCAGCCGGGCCGTCGCCGCAAGCACGCATGAGCGAGGCGCTCGCCGCCGACCTACGGGCAGCGCTGTCGCCCGACCGCGTGCGCACCAACGCCACCGAGCTGGGGCTGTATCGCCGCGACGCCTCGAACATCGAGGGCAGCGCTGCGGTGGTGTGCTTCCCGCTCACCACCGCCGAGGTGCAGGCCGCCGTGCTCGCGGCCCAGCGGCATCAGGTGCCGTTCGTCGCCCGTGGCGCCGGCACCGGCCTCGCCGGTGGGGCCACACCCCTCGACCACGCACTGGTGATCGCCACCACGAAGATGAACCGAGTGCTGTCGGTCGACACGGTGAACCGCATGGCATGGGTGGAACCCGGGGTCTTGAATCTCGACCTCACGCGGCAGATGACCCGCTTCGGCCTGCACTTCGCACCCGACCCCAGCAGTCAGCAGAGCTGCTCCATCGGCGGCAACGTGGCGAACAACTCGGGCGGTCCCCACTGCTTGGCCGACGGTGTCACGGCCTCGCACGTGCTGGGCGTGGAGGTGGTGCTGAGCGACGGTTCGGTGGTGCAGCTCGGGGGTGAGGAGCCCGAGGTCGAGGGTCTCGACCTGCGTGGTGCGTTCGTGGGCAGCGAGGGCATGTTCGGCATCGCCACCCGCGTGCTGGTGCGCCTCACGCAGAACCCGCCTGCGGTGAAGACGATGCTCATGGACTTCGCCTCGGTCGACGACGGCGCGCGCACCGTGAGCGCCATCATCGCCGCGGGAATGGTGCCGGCTGCCCTGGAGATGATGGACCAACTGTGTGTGCAGGCCGTGGAGGCGTACATCCACGCAGGGCTGCCGGTCGAGGCTGCCGCAGTGCTGTTGGTGGAGGTGTCAGGTCCAGCGCACGCGGTCGAGGCCGATGCCGAGCGCATCGTCGCGATCGGCAGCGTGCACGGCGCGGGCACGGTGCGCATCGCGCAGGACGAAGCGGAGCGCGCGCTGCTCTGGAAGGGTCGGAAGACGGCGTTCGGAGCCATCGCTCGCATCAAGCCGAACTACTACCTGCACGACACGGTGGTACCGCGGCGCATGCTGCCCGAGGTGTTGCGTCAGGTGTACGAGATCGCCGGCCGTCACCAACTGCTGGTGATGAACGTGTTCCATGCCGGTGATGGCAACCTGCATCCGTTGCTGGTGTTCGACAAGCGCGAACCGGGCGTGATGGAGCACGTCCACGCGGCGGGCGAGGAGATCGTGCGCGCATCGGTCGCCGCCGGCGGCGTGCTGTCGGGCGAGCACGGCATCGGGCTGGAGAAGCGCGACTTCATGCCGATGATGTTCGCCCCTGCCGACCTCGCTGCGCAGGCGGCGATGCGCCGAGCGTTCGATCCCACCGGCATGGCGAACCCGTTCAAGGTGCTCCCCAGTCCGGCAGCATGCGGCGACGCACAGCACGTGCCCGAAGGGGCGTGGGTGTGATCGAC
>SXKB01000285.1 GCA_005778215.1 Actinomycetota bacterium
CACGCCGCGGTGCCGACCCCCGTGAAGGGGTTGCCCGGTGCGGGGGCGCCGTTGGTGCGGTTGACGCGCAGGATCTTGCCGTTCAGCAGGCTCAGGTCCTGCGCCGCGTCGTTGGCACCGGCGCAACCGCTGTTGCCTCGCGGATCGCAGCCGCCATCACCGACGGCCACGTAGAGGTACCCGTCGTTGCCGATGGCCACGTCACCGCCGTTGTGGTTACCGGCCGGTGAGCCGATGTGGTCGAGCAACACCACCTGCGAGTTGGGCACGATGGTGGCGCCGCTCATGGTGAACCGACTCACCCGGTTCACGCAGCCGCCGGGCGAACCCGGGCTGGGTCGGGTGAAGTACACGTACACGAACCGGTTGGCGCCGAACGCCGGGTCGACCGCGATGCCCAGCAGCCCGCGTTCGCTGTTCGCACACACGGTCAACGTCAGCGCCGGCGTGGGCTGCACCACCCCGTTCGCCACCAGCCGCACCCGGCCGCCCTGCTCGAGCACCAGCGCGCGCCCGTCGGGCAGCGCGGTCACCGCCACGGGCGCCGACAGTGAGCCGCTGACCAGTTGATCGACCATCGAACCGTCGCCCAGCGTGGCCGCGGGACGGGGCAGCGGGGCGGCGGTCGCGGGCACCACGTCGACCAGACCCACGAGCGCCAGCGCCAACAGCCAGCGACACCAACGACGTACGGAACTGCCCATGGACCCAACCTCCTGGATGCACCGCCCGGCCGCACCCTACCCACGTCACGCCAGGGGTGCCCCCCGGGGTCGGCGGTACGAGAAGTAGCATTTCGCACCGGATGACCGACGATCGCCAGCCCCCGGACGAGGAGGCACTTCCCCCGCCCTCCCGCACCGTCGGCCCCGGCCTGGCCGGCGTGGTGCTCTTCCCGGGTCTCGCAGTGTGGCGCCGCGCGCCGCTGGTGGGCGCAGCGCTGTTCATCACCGGGTTCATCGCGCCGTGCTTCGTCCTGCTCATGGTGTGGCAGCACCGCGACGACCTCGTGGGCCTGTTCACCCGCCCCAACGTGCTCCGCGGCATCGCCATCGTGGCGCTCGCGGCGATGACCAGCCGACTGATCGCCGTGGTGCTCACCGCCGACCGCATCCCCGATCGACGTGGCGCGCAGTTGATGCGTCGGCGCGGCGTGGTGGTGGTGGCCCTGCTCACCCTGCCGGTGACGTTCACCGTGTGGCGCATGGAGCAGACCCGTGCGGTGGTGAAGGAGGTCTTCGGCGCCACGCAGGATGCTGCCGCCGTCACCGCGGTGAACGACGCGCAGGCCGACGAGTACCACACCGTGCTGATGATGGGCAGCGACGAGGGCGAGGACCGGCTCGGTCTGCGCACCGACACGATGATCCTCGCCATGGTGCACGAGCCCACCGGCCACACGGTGATGGTGAGCGTGCCCCGCAACCTCACCAAGGTCGAGTTCCCTCCCGGCTCGCCGATGGCCGAGGAGTACCCGAACGGTTTCGACGACCTGGTGAACGCCGTGTACGAGGCCGTCGACCTCGATCCCGAACTGCGCGCGGCCTACGACGACGGCGTCACCGAGCCCGGCATCACCGCACTGATGGAGGGGCTCAGCTACACGCTGGGTGTGTCGATCGACGACTACGTGATGGTGAACTCGTGCGGGTTCGTGAAGGTGGTCGACGCCATCGGTGGCATCACCATCACCCTCGACAAGGAGTTGCCGATGCCGGCGAAGCTCCGGTGCTCGAACTACCGCCTCACCCCCACCATCGGCCCGGGCGAGACGTTCATGGACGGCACCAAGGCGCTCGGCTACGTGCGGTCACGTGCAGCCGACTCCGACTACCAGCGGATGGAACGGCAGCGCATCCTCCTGCAGACGATCGCCAGCGAGATCGGCATCACCGACCTGCTCACGAACTTCACCGAACTGGCGAACGCGGTGAAGGAGGACGTGCGCACCTCCATGACGGTGGAGGAGGCGCGCAACCTGCTCGCGTTCCTGCAGGCCGACGGCGGCAAGTTCGAGTCGGTCGGCCTGGTGCCGCCGATCGTCGACCCGAGCGATCCCGACTACCTGAAGCTGAAGACCTACCTGCAGCTGCTGCGTCGCGACATCGCACTCGGGCAGCCGGCCACCACGGTCGAGACCGTGGCGCCCGACACCACCGACTAGCGACCGGCGCTCAGCAGAGCGTGTCGCCGGGGAGGACGGCGATCACCGACAGCTGGTACACCACATCGCCTTCCTGGAAGAACGTGAGCTGGGTGGCCTCGGCGAACAGCGCATCGCCCTTCGACGCGTCGATCACGGCGCACTCGGTCGCGTCCGCCAACACCACGCCGGTGTCGGCTGGCCACGGCACCACCGTGGGTGCCACGTCGGTGTACTGCGCGGGATCGACCGCCAACGCCTGGAACCGGTACTGCGTGGCGACGAGGGGTGCCTCGGCGCCGAGGTGTTCGGCCCCGACGAGGGTCTGCAGGTCGGACACCTTCGCCACGAACGCAGCGAGGTTGTCGCGCGCCGGTGTGCTGGCCATGTCGTCGGTCTGCGTGATGTCGAGGGCGTACGCGCTGTGCACGTAGCTCGCACCGTTGGCGTTGATGCGCACCACGGTGTCGGACGCATCGGCGATACCGATGCCTTCGGGCAGCGAGTAGTCGGGCGGCGAGGCCAGCAGCCCGGCGTCCTTCGCCGCGGCCAGCACGGTCTGGATGCCGATCTCGTCGATGGTGCGTTCGGTCAGTGCCGGCAGCAGCGGCCCGGGGTAGATGGCCGGGGTGGCGCCGGTCTGCACCACGCGGCCGTCACCGGAGATCAACAGCGTGGGGATGTTCATGAACGCGTACCCCATCGGCACGTAGCCGCCCTCGTAGCCGAGCCGGAACACCATCTCGTCGGCGCTGGTGGGGTGGGCGATCGCACCCGACGACCCGACAGTGGTGTCGCCACCGGTGTCGGCCGGGGTGACGGCGTCGTCGCCGCAGGCGGCGAGCAGGGCGGCCAGTACCGGAGTGGCGGCCATGGCGGAGAGGAAGCTGCGTCGGTCCATGCCGGTCCGACGCCCGTCAGCCCCGGTCGGTTCCCATGATGATGCGGCCGTGTTGCTCGACCACCGCGTCGAACAGGGCACCCGGTTGGTCGACCACGTTGTGCAGGTGGCCGAACAGCTCGAGGCTGATCGCGCCCATCACGGCCGACCACGCCGCCATGCCCACCATCAGCGTGGCGTCGGGTGCGGCGCTGCCGAGTGTGGTGCGCAGACGAGCGAGGTCACCGCGCAGCGATGGCGGCACCGTGGCGGTGTGCCGGTGCCCGGCCGCGGCCATGTCGGTGAGGATTCGGACCAGTACGACCGTGTATCGGCTGGCGGGACCGATGGTGTCGGCGGGCGCGGCGTAGCCGGGCACGGGCGTGCCGAACAGCAACGTCCACTCGCTCGGGTTCGCCATCGCCCAGTCGCGAAGGGCATGCGCTGCCGCACGCCACCGCGCACGGAAGTCGCCGCGACGGCGCACTGCGGCGTCGGCCACCTCGACCGCTGCGCCGAGGTGGTCGTAGCTCTCGATGATGAGCGCCGTGAGCAGGTCGTC
>SXKB01000286.1 GCA_005778215.1 Actinomycetota bacterium
GGCTGGTGTGGAAGCAGTGGCCGCCGAACGTCTCGATGCCAGGAATGCCGGGCAGCTTCGGTCGGTGCAGCGGCCCCGTCCCCATCGCCACGAACTTCGCCGCCATCTCGTCACCGCGGTCGGTGCGGATGATCCACCGCTTGCGCTGGTCGTCCCACGTGAGGGAACTCACCGCGGTGGAGAACACCGCCTTGTCGTAGAGACCGAACGTGGTGGCGATGCGGCGCGCCTGACCGTAGATCTCGGGCGCGTACACGTACTTCTGCGTCGGCATGTGCCCGGTCTCCTCGAGCAACGGCAGGTACACCATCGCCGCGGTGT
The DNA here is from genome assembly GCA_005778215.1 of Actinomycetota bacterium. GTDB lineage: Bacteria > Actinomycetota > Acidimicrobiia > Acidimicrobiales > Ilumatobacteraceae > UBA668. Next base: position 322 of record SXKB01000286.1, read on the forward strand.
CGCACATCGCGCCGGGATAGCGGTTCCAGTACCACGCACCACCGACGTCGCCGCCGCCCTCGATGAGCCGCACGTCGTCGATCCCGGCCTGGCGCAGCCGGGCACCGGTGACCAGCCCGGCGAACCCTCCGCCGATGAACGCCACCGTCACCTCGTCGCGCAGCGGCTCGCGCTCGACGCGCGGCACGTACGGGTCGTCGAGGAAGTGCGCGAACCGACCCGTCGGCTCGATGTACTGCTCGTTGCCCTCGGGGCGGAGTCGCTTGTCGCGTTCGACTCTGTACCGAGCACGAAGTGCCTCGCGGTCGATCTCGCCGTGTTCCGTCATCGATGCCCCCTCGGTGCTGCGGGCGACTCTCGCGCATCGACGGCGTACGACTCAACGTGGGTGATTCACGCCCAGAAGTGTCGGCTGGCCGACGGACAGCAAGCGACCCCGTCGTTACCATCCGCCCATGTCCGACACCCGCAGCCGCGCCGGGGGGGGCGTGGCTGCGACGGCACCGCTCCGTCTGCGCTACGGCACCCACGCTGACGAGTGCATCCGATACTCCCCCGCCGCCCCCGACGCGGCGGTGATCGTGTACTTCGATGCCGCGGGTTGGCACCCGGGTGCGGCCGATGCGCACGGGTCGCTCGCCGACCGCGCCGCCGATGCCGGACTGGCGTTCGCCGCGGTGCGCACCTCGTGCCCCTCGGTGCGCGGCCTCACCGGCATGGTCGACCAGGCTCGTCGCGCCGTCGACTGGGTCGCCACGCACCCGGAACTCGGCCACGCCGCGCATCGGGTCGTCGTGGCCGGTCACTCGGCCGGCGCACACCTCGCCGCGATGGTGGCGGTGCACGACCCGCGACCCTGCGGGTACGTGTTGGTGTCGGGCATCTACGACCTCGGACATCCTGGCTGCGCGGCACATCAGCACGAGATGGGCGTGGCCGACGACGACGTTGCGTCCCTCTCGCCGCTGACACTCATCGGCCCCTCCGACGCGGCGTGCGTCGTGGCATGGGCCGACGGCGACACACCGGAGGTGCGCCGGCAGGGTCAGGCCTGGGCGACTCGATGGACGATGTCGCACTGGAACCGCAGCGCCGTGCCGGTGCACGTGGCCGACCGCGACCATGTGGACGTCACCTGCGACCTGTTCGACACCGACGCACCGTTGGGTGCGGCGGTGCGCAGCATCCTCGACCGCCGCTCGCTCGACGAGCTGTGACGGTCAGCCGAACTCGAACGACGTGACGCCGTAGATGCGGTCGACCGGCAACTGCGGGTCGGGACCGTGGTACATGCGCGCACAGCCGAACGACTCGGTCATGCCCAGGCGAGCCACGATGTCGAGGCCCGCTGCGTTCGGTTCGGGCACGTCGATCTGCACCGATTGGCCGGCCACACGGCTCATCAGCCCGCGGATCAACCGCTCCGCCACGTCAGGGCGATCGGCATGCACGGGTCCGAACCGATGGCCGTCTCGACAGGGTCGCAACACGGCCATGCCCACCACCTGATCGGACTCCACCACCACGGCAGCGTGCACGTCGTCGGGAGCGATCCAGCCGCGCAGGAACGCAGGCCGAGGCGCGGCCACGTGCCGTCGGTCGTAACGGACCAGGGCGTCGAACCCCACTGCCTCCGCCGGAAGGAGGCCGTCGTCGTCGCCCTCGGGCGCGATGCCGTCGAACCTGAGGTCGCGATACGCGAGCACGAAACCACCACGGGCGTAGAACGGTGCCATGCGGAACACGCCGTCCATGCCCACCGCCGCATCGGGCCGCACGCGGGCGCGCATGAGCGCGAGGCGGTGGTGCCAGAGCGCGGCACCCAGGCCGTGGCCGCGATGGTCGGGGTGCATGATGAACAGGCCCATGAAGCCGAACGCGCCGTCGTAGGAGAACACCGAGCCGCCACCGATCATCCGCCCGCCGCGACGGAGCGCGATGAACGCCTCGGGGTCCACACGATGCGCGACCGCCACGTCGTGACGACCAGGGTTCCACGACTCGGCGGCCGCCCACCCGACCAGTTCACGCACCTCGGTGTCGGTCATCGTGCCGAACTCGTGCCCCGGCGGCAGCGAGGGCGTCACGACGCCGTACCGATCGACTGGAGCACCACCTCGAACACCTGCGGGTTCCATGTCAGCGCCCGATGCCACGGCAGTCCGAACTGGTCGGCGAAGAAGATGCTGTGCACGTCGGGGAAGGTGTGGGTGGCCACGGGGGTCATCACGTGCGGCGACACGCCGTGCGCCATGGCGCTGGCCCACTGCACGAGGCCGTCGTGCGGCCAGGCGAGGGGGTCGCCGCCCTCGGCCTGGAACCAGTCGCCGGCGATGAGCGTCACCGGGGTGTCGCGCAGCACGTCGCCCTGCCGCTCGTTCCACCCGTCAGGGCCACCGAGGTACTGCGACACCACCTGCGTGCCGGCACCCTCGGAGATGTCGCCGAGCAGCACCTTGAAGTCCTCGATGATCCGCACCGTGCGTGGATCGCCGGCTGCCACCGACATGTCGACGTGGCCGTTCGCGGCTTCCGCGACGAACGAGCCCTGCCACGGGGTGCCGATGGTGACCAAGGAAGCGACGCGGAGGGGATGGCCGGCCGCACGCAACTCGCGCATCGCCGCACGCGTGAACAGCCCTCCCATCGAGTGCGCGACCACGTCGACCGTGTCGAGCCCTTCGCGTTCGGCGAGGAATGCGAGGAATCGAGCGAGGTGTTCCCCTGCGGTGTCGATGGGCCCGGCCGCGTTCACCGTGAGCTCGGCGGGGAGTGTCTCCGGGGCCCCGTCGAAGCCGTTCGCCTCCGGGTCGTTCGACACCGGACGTCGTCCGACGTTGGCGGGCGACGTGTACACCCTCAGCCCGGCATCGAGCAGCGCTGCCCGCAGGCCGGTGTCGGTGCTGCCGGCGGGAAGCCCCACCGCGCATTCGGCCGTCGGCGTGGTGAACGGACTGATGGCACCGCCACCACTGACGATGACGACTCCACGGCGAGCGGTGTGCATGCGCCGAGTCTGCCGCGTCGGAGGGGTCGGCGTGCAAGAGTGTCGCCGTGGCCTTCACCGCACGCGCGCCGCGCCTGTTCGTTCATTCGCGCTCCGAGCCGAGGGCTCGTCGGGCCACCGATGCCATTCTGCTGACGGCGTGCGCGTTCGGCCTGTGGATCATGTCGATGGCTGCGCTGCCCGACCCGGGCTTCCTCGCCGCGTTCGTGGCACTCCTGCGCAGTGCCCCGGGCTTCCTGACGACGGCATGGCAGATCTCGGTCGACCTCCTCGCGTTGTACGCCATCGCCTTGCTGGTCGCCGCGACGTGGCGGCGTCGCTGGGACCTCGCCCGCGACCTGGCGTTGGCCACGTTGCTGGCGATGGTGGTGTGGTTGGTCGTGGCCCGCCTGGCCGAGGGCGCGTGGCCTGCGTTCTGGGACTCGTTGCGCACCGTCGGCGCACCGTCGTGGTACCCGTCGCCGCGCATCGCCCTCCCGACGGCGGTCATCGTCACCGCCGCTCCGCATCTCAGCCGGCCTGCCCGTCGCATCGGCCGATGGTTGCTGGCACTCGGTGTGCTCGCCGTGATGGCGCTCGGTGCTGCGAGCACCCTCGGTGCGCTGGCCGGCGTACTGGTCGGTGCCGCCGGCGCCGCGATCGTCCACCTCATCTTCGGTTCGTCCGCCGGCCGCCCGAGCGTCGACGACGTGCGCCGAGCGTTGGCCCAGGTGGGCATCACGGCCACGGATCTCAGCCCGGTCGACCGTCAGCGTGCCGGCCACTTCGAGGTGCTCGCCGTCGACGACACGGGACGCTCGCTGGTGGTGAAGGTGTACGGCCGCGACGCCCACGATGCGGCGCTCGTGAGCACCATCGGGCGCGCTGTCTTCTACCGGGAGCCGGGGGCACCGTTGCGACTGGGACGCCTGCAGCAGGTGGAGCACGAGGCGTTCGTCACCCTGCTCGCCGCCCAGTCCGGCATCATCACCGAGACAGTGGTCACCGCCGCCGCCACGGCCGACGACGACGCGGTGCTGGTACTGCGTTCGTGTGGCAACCCGCTCGACACCTCGGCCCCACCGGCCGACTTCGAGCAGCAGCTGTGGGCGATGGCCGACGTGCTGCACGCACAGGGCCTGGCACACGGCGCCATCGACCCCAGCACCATCGTCGTCGAGCACGGCCGCGTCGGCCTGGTCGACTTCGGCAGCGCGTCGGTCGCCGCCTCCGACAGCCGGATGCAGACCGACCGAGTGCAGGTGCTGGCCAGCATCGCCATGGTGCACGGCAACGACCGAGCGGTTGCCTCGGCAGTCGACGCGCTCGGCACCGACAAGCTCGCCGAACTGCTGCCGTATCTCCAGCGCGCCATCCTCACGCCGCACCAACGCGACGCCGACCTCGACCTCGACGTGTTGCGCGCTGCGGCGGCCGCTGCCGCCGGCGTGGAGGAACCGCCGTTGCAGCGGCTGCGCCGCATCACGCTCGGCACGATCGTGCGGGTGCTGCTGCCGGGGCTCGCGATCCTTGCGCTCACCTCGATGGTGGCCGGCCTCGACCTCGACGGTGTGTGGGACGAACTCACCGGTGCCACCTGGTGGCTGCTCGTGCTCGGCTTCATCGCAGCGAACCTCACTCGCGTCACACAGGCGTTGTCGACGGTGGGCGCATCGCCCAAGCCACTCCCCCTCGGCCCGGTCTACGCGCTGCAGCTGACGTCGTCGTACATCCAGATCGCCATTCCGTCGTACGCCGCTCGTGTCGCCGTGGTGGTGCGCTTCTTCCAACGCCAGGCCGTCCCGGCGGGCGCGGCACTCACCGCCGGCTTCCTCGACGTGATGACCACGTTCTTCATCGAGGTCATCGGCATCACATGCCTCATCCTCTTCACGCCGGCGAGCCTCGACCTCGATCTCACCGACGCCAGCGACACGGCGATGCGTCTGCTCCGCATCGCAGGCGCCCTCATCGTGATCGCCATCGTCGTCGTGGTGGCGGTGTCCCGACTGCGTCGCGCCGTCGTCGAATGGGCGAAGAAGCTGGGCACCGAGGGACTGGCCGTCATCAAGGGGCTGCGCTCGCCACGACGGCTCGCACTGCTGCTCGGTGGCAACCTGGCCACCGAGGCGTTGTTCCCGCTGGCACTCGGCCTGTTCGCGTTGTCGATGGGGCACACCGTGCCGTTCGCCGACCTGCTGCTCATCCATCTGTCCGTGTCGTTGCTGGCCGGCCTGATGCCGGTGCCTGGTGGCATGGGCGTGGCCGAGGCGATGCTGACCTACGGCCTCATCCGCTCGGGCATGCCCGACGGCGCGGCCTTCGCCGCGGTCATCGCGTACCGAGCGTCGACGTTCTACCTGCCACCGACCTGGGGCTTCTTCGCGATGAAGTGGCTCGAGCGCAACCAGCACCTCTGAGCCGGCGGCCGCGACCGCGGATCAGTCGTGCACGTAGGTGGGCCGGAACCACACGACGAACACCACACCGGCAGCCAGGATGCACAACGTGGACACCACGAGCGGCGTGGCCGACGTGAGCGAGCCGGTGATGTACCCGACGAGGATGCTGGCAGGCACCTGGGCGAGGTTCATCACACTGCTCGAGATGCCCATCGCCTCACCCTGCCGGCCCGGCTCGGCAGAGCGCGAGATGAGGCTGGTCTGGTTGGCCATCACGAGGCCGTTGAAGCTGGTGAAGATGGGGATGATGGCCCACAGCTGCCACTTCTCGTTGGCCAGGAAGTAGGCGCTCATCGCGGCAGCCAGGCCGAAGAACGCGAAGCGGAGCACCTGGTAGTCACGCAGGTGGTGCGCCACCCTGGGCACCAGCAACGCCTGGGTGAGCGCGATGAACAGGCCCACGACGGCGAAGTAGTCGCCGGTGTTGCCCTGCGTGAAACCGAAGTTGCGGAACAGGTACACACCGAAGAACGTGGTGAAGAACGTGAACCCCGCGTTGAACAGGAACGACGAGGCGAGCAGCACCCGCAGCCGCGGCGAGGCGAAGCCGCGCACCACGTTGCTCACCGACGTGCCGAACGCGATGTGCTTCGAGGTGTCCTTGTGGCGGATGGTCTCGGGGAACCGGGTGAGGATGAGCACCACGTTCACGATGCACAGCCCCGCAGCGAACCAGAAGGGCGTGGTGGCCGAGAACCACGAGGGCGTGGTGAACAGCCCGTAGAAGCTCACGTCGGGCTGGCTGAGCTTGCCGCCCAGGTAGGGGCCGATGATGAAGCCGAGTCCGAACGCGGCACCGAGCAGACCGAAGTTCTTCTGACGGTTCTTGTCGGTGCTGATGTCACCCACGGCTGCCTGAGCCACGGCGATGTTGCCACCCGTGACCCCGTCGAGCGCACGCCCGAGGAACAGCAGCGGGATGGACCCGGCGCTGATCCCGATGGCGAAGATCGCATACCCGACCGCCGTGCCGGCGATGGACAACGCCAGCACCGGCCGGCGACCGAACCGGTCGGACAGCTGCCCGAGGATGGGGGCGGCGAAGAAGGTGCACAGCGGGTACACGGCCTGCAGGAACCCGAGCATGATGAGCCCCTGCTGCGGCGTCCACGACTCGGGCGTCACCCGGAACGGCGTGTCGCCGATGAGCAACGGGAAGATCGGGATGAGGATGCTGAACCCGACGAGGTCGATGAAGACCGTGAGGAACACCGGGAAGATGGGATTGGGTGCGTCCTCGACGGACGGGGCAGGGTCGACCATGGTGGTCACACGGTATTGGTTCGACCCTGCCGCGCCGCACCCAGGAGCAACTTCACCGACACCGCCAACAGCGACAGGTCGAACAGGATCTGCACCGTCACCAGCGCGCGGGCCAACTGCCCGGTGGCATGGACGTCGCCATAGCCGACGGTGGAGAGGGTGGTGACGGTGAAGTAGAGCGCGTCGATCCGCGTGTCCAGCCCCTCGAACTGGTCGACCTCACGGTTGATCGCGAGGTACACCGAGCTGAACCCGAAGATCAGCATCGCCACCACCATCAGGATCGCCTCGGCCGCAGCCAGCATGGGGAACGGGCTCCGGCTCACCGTGACCGCTCGTTTCACGGCAAAGGGTGCGATGCACAGCAGCGCGGCGAACCCGATGATGAGGCCGAGCCACGCGAGGTCGGTCTGCAACGGCATGAGGACGTACAGCACCGACAGGATGACCCCGAGCACCAGGATGCGCGCGACTCCTCGCCATTGCTCGCGTGGGGCGACCGGCACAGGGGTCACGGCGTCCATCCGACGAGAGTATGCGCCGGGTAGGGTCGCAGACATGTATTTCTTGGGTGCAGGCGTCATCATGCTCGTCGCGATCCTCGTGATCGTGGTCTACTTCCAGCAGAAGAAGCGGCGCCGCTAGGAATCACCCCTTCAGGGTGGTGTCTCCTGGGCCGATACCACCTCACCATGGAGCGACGACCCTGGGATCCATCAATGGAGGCGACATGTCCCACCCCCGCACGTCCGTAGCCCGGCGGTTCTCCGCCGTGGCCCTCGTCGGCGCGCTGCTGCTCGCAGCCTGCTCCGACGACGAGAACAGTGCCGACACCACCACCGGTTCCACCGCAGGCGAGACCACGACGCCCTCGGAGAACACGGCACCGACCGGTGATCCCGGCCTCGTGGTGGGCTACGTCCGCCCTGCGCCCGGCCTGCTGGCACAGCTCGCCACCGCGCAGGAGGCCGCCATCAACCTGGCGATCGACGACATCAACGCCGCCGGCGGCGTGAACGGCGGTCCGGTCGAACTGGTGGCGGTCGACGAGTCGCTCGATGGCGACACCGCAGCCGCAGTGAATACCCTCGTCGACGAGGGTGCGCACATGATCCTCGGCCCGATCAGCTCGAACGGCGCCAGGGCCGCGCTCGAGCCGCTGGCCACGCGAGGCGCGCTGGCGTGCTCCGCCTCGGCCACCTCCCCCGAGCTGAGCGTCCTCGACGAGGCGGGCGTGCTGTACCGCACGGCGATGCCCGACTCGTTCACGTTGAACTACGTGGCCGACACGCTGTCGGCCGACGCCGAGGCTGCGGCACTGCCCGAGGGCCAGCCCTACAAGGTGAGCATCGTCACCCGCAACGACGACTACGGCGTCAACGTGGGCAACGGCCTCGCCTCCACCCTCATCGCCCGCGGCATGGCCGTGGAAGTGGTGCCGTACAACCCTCGCCAGGTGATCTTCACCGCCGAAGCCGCCAAGGTGACCGCCGCGAATCCTGACGCGGTGGTGATGGTGTCGTACGCCGAGGGCGTGCGTCTGGTCGACACCCTGCTCGGTGCCGGCGTGCCCGCCTCGAAGCTCATCGGCCTCGACGGTCTGTTCACGCCCGACCTCGCCGATCGCGCCTCGAACACCGACCCGGCTCGCGCCGACGGTCTGCGGGTCATCGGCTCCACCGGCGACCGAGCCTTCCTCGACCGCATGATCGGCGTCGAGGGCCTCACCCAGTTCATCTTCGGCGCACAGGCGTACGACTGCACCATCATCGCCGCACTGGCCGCGCAGAGCGCAGCCAGCTCCGATCCCGCCGGCTTCGGCCCGCAGATCCCTGCGGTCACCGATGGCGGTCGCTCGTGCAGCACCGTCGACGACTGCTTCTCGAAGCTCGCCGCCGGCGAGGACATCGACTACGAGGGTGTGAGCGGCGGGGTGCGGTTCGACGACGCCGGCGACCCGGCCGAGGTGCGCATCAGCGTGGCCACGTTCGCCGACGGTGCGATGACCGAACTCACCTCGACCGATCTCGATCTCGACGAGCTCCGCCAGCAGGAGGCGCTCGCCGCCGCCGTGTTCACCACCCGCCTCCAGCAGGTGCTCACGGCGCTCGGGTTCTACAGCGGTCCCATCGACGGCCAGTGGAGCGACGAGCTGACGGCGTCGGTCATCGCGCTGCAGGTCGACCTCGGCGTGCCGCCCACCGGCGTGTGGGACGAAGCCACCGACACGGCGTTCCGCGCCAAGTACGGCGCCGTCGCCGACACGCTCACCGATTCGGTGATCGGCATCCAGATCCTGCTCACCGAGCTGGGCTTCTACACCGGCCCCATCGACGGCGTGTACTCGGCCGAAGTGGTCGCCGCCGTCAAGGCGCTGCAGGCCGAGCTCGGCGTGCCGCAGACCGGCGTCATCGACGCCGCCACGTTGCAGGCCGCGTACGACCGGGGCCTCATCGACGGCACGCCGACCACCACGGTGCCGCCGGCCACCACCCTGCCGCCGGCCACCACCTTGCCGCCCACGCCCACGACGGTGATCCCGCAGCCCGACCCCAGCGCCCCCACGGTGCTCGAGTCGCTGCGGGCCGACGATCGGTTCTCGCAGCTCGTGGAGTTCCTCGAGGCGGCCGGCTTCACCGACGACACCTCGGTGCTCGGTCCGATCACGCTGTTCGCACCGACCAACGACGCGTTCGCCACCATCGACCCGGCCACGCTGGAGGCCGCGAAGAACGATCCGGAGCTGCTCACCCAGCTGCTGTCGTTCCACCTCGTCGACGCCGGCATCACCCTGTCGTTCCTGAAGAACCTCACGTCGGTGCAGACCTTCTACGGTGAGGCGCTCACCGTCACGGTCGCCGGCGACGTGGTGTCGGTGAACGGCATCGCCACCATCGCACCCGAGATCCGGGCGTCGAACGGCATCATCATCCCGATCGAGGGCGTGCTGATCCCGAGCGCCTAGTACGCGGTCGTCCTGAACACCGGCTGGAACTGCCCGGTCGCCTTCGCACATGCGGGGGCGGCCGGGCAGTTCGCACATTCCGGCACGGTCATCTCGGGGCAGCGCCGACGCATCTGGAACAGGAACCAGTCGACGGCGCCCATCGATCGGCCGCTCACCTCGGTGAGTTCGGCGACCGCGGCGAACGTGGCCCGCCGCACCGCGGCCTCGTCGGAGGCCGAGATGACCCGACGCTCCGCCAGCGCCGCCGCCAACGCCGGGTCGTCGACCACCACGATGCCGGTGCGCAGCGAGGTGCGTTGCACGTGGTAGTCGACGATGGGCGGCGCGTCGTCGTGGGCCGCCGCCGGGAGGAACGCTTCGGGCCGCTGGCGCAGCACCACACCGAGCAGGGCGGCCTTCTTCCGCCACGGGTCCTCGCGATAGCCGCCCACGTGGTCGAGCAGCCGCAGCAGCGCGGCCATCGGCCGCGAGGTTGCGGCAGCAGCGGCCACGAGCTCGCCGGGAGCGAGACCGAGATCGGCCATCGAACTGCCGTAGTCGCGGCACGACCCCACACGCTGCACGGCATCGGGATACGGGTCGGTACCGCCGTCGTCGGCCGCGGCGGCCGTCCAGGCATCGAGATCGACGGCCCGTTGGCCGAGCGGCGTGAGCGCCGCCGGTTCGCGGTGCCACCAGCGCAGGTACTGCGCCCACAGGTAGTCGCTCCCCTTCCGGTCGACACCGTCGATGGTGGCGATCATCGGGCCGGCGTGGCGCCCCGCGGCCTCGTACCAGAAGCCGTACTGCTGCAGCGTGGCGGCGAACCACCAGTCGATCGCACCGTCGGCATCCACCGGCGGGAACAGCTCACCCACGAACGGTGAACCGTGCAGGTCGGGCAGTTCGGCCAGCAACGCACCCAACCGGCTCACGGCGCGGTGATCCACCCCTACCCGCGGATCCGCAGGCGGTTCCGGTGACGGCCCTGGTGCCCACAACGCGGTCGGACCGACGTGCGCCACCATCTCGGCGGCGGCGGCGTTGCCCCGCTCGGCGGCCACCACCGGATGGTCGCCCTGCAGCAACCGCGCCACGGTGGTGCCGCAGAACGTGTCACCTGCGCCGGTGGGGTCGAGCGCCTCGGCGGCGATGCCCGCGACGTCGGTGCGATGTGCACCCTGCAGGACGGTGGCCCCCGACGAACCGCGGGTCACGAAGCGCAGGCGGCCGGCGGGCGGTGGGCTGCCATCGACGTCGCCGAACAGCACCAGCGCCTCGTCGGCGTTGCAGAAGAACAGGTCGGCCACCCCGGCGGTCGCGTGCACCACGCCGGTCTCCTGCCGCGCGGCCTTGCCGTACGTGGAGGCCACGGTCAGCACACCCCGGTCGTGCAACGCCGTGATGAACGCCTGCTGCAGCCGTGCATCGAGGAACGGCACGCAGTACGCACAACCTGGCAGATCGTCGATCAGATCGAGCAGGGCGGGGGTCATGTCGGGCTCGGCACCGAGGTGTTCTCGGAACAGCGTGACGGCGCCCTGGTCGTCGTAGGCGATCTCGAAGCGCGGCAGCCCGTCGACGGGCACCGTCGGGCCGACCCACCGGATGCGGTCACGAGCGGGGGCCAGTTCGGCCGGCATCGGATCGGGCACGGGCGCGAGCATCGTCACGTCGGCGCCCGCCCGTGCTGCGGCGAGTGCGGTGTACAGACCAGCGCCGCCCGGGGTGCGTGTCGGCACCCCGCGCACGTGGATGATGTCGAGCGACGCGCCGCCCACCACCAACAGACGAGGCTGCGCCTCGTCCACACTGCGCAACCACCGCGTCGACCAGCTCACCCGGCCGACTCTATGTGGAGGGACCGATCAGCCGTCCACCGGCGTCGGCTGGAACAGGAACCCCTGCGCCAGTTCCACACCGAGTTGGCGGATGGCGGCCGCCTCGGCCTCGGTCTCCACACCTTCGGCGATGAGCGTGGTGCCAGTGAGGGCGGCGAAGTGACGCAATCCCGCAGCGAGCGCCTGCCGGGCCGGATCGACGTCGATGTCGCGCACGAGGGCCAGGTCGAGCTTGATGATGTCGGGCTGCAGTTCGAGGATGTGGCGCAGGCTGGCGAAGCCCGCACCGGCGTCGTCGACCGCCACCATCACGTTGCCGCACTCCTCGATCGCATGCCGAACCGCGGCGTAGTTCTCGATCTCGTTGTGCTCGGTGATCTCGAGGATGATCGACCGCTGCACGTCGCGCAGCACCTCGGCTGCCACACCCTCCACCACCGACCTGGGCGAGAAGTTCACGCTCAACCACACGTGTCCCGGCAACTGCTGTGCGTCGCGCAGTGCCACACGCGCGCACGCCGCTTCGAGGTCGGAGCCCAGCCCCACCGCGTGGGCACTCTCGAACCGCACGTCGGGACGGGATCCGTCGGTGAACCTGGTGAGCGCCTCGTACCCCACGGGTGCACCCGACGGCAGATGCACCACCGGCTCGAACACCACATGGAAACGCTCGTTGCGGATGATGTCCTCGATCTCGGCGCGGACTTCGCGACGTCGCCCGTGCTGCAGCACCTGCGGGCCGAGCAGCATGCCGGCGAACGATCCGACCTCGTTGAGCACGCTGAGGCGCAGCGGCATCCACTCCTCGGCGACGGGTGACCGGGTCACCACGGCGAGCACACCCACCGTGTCGCCCTCGTGACGGATGGGAGCGTACGCCGTGGCGGTGAATCCAGCCGCGAGCATCGAGTTGGTGAACGCGGGGTCGGCGCCGGCGAGGCCGTTCGGGTCGCGCAGGTCCATCCACCACGGACCCGACTTGCTGACCTCCACCATCAGGTCGAGCTGGTCCAGCCGCAACGGCTGACCCACCTCGTGCTCGCCGGGGATGGCCGCGCCGTCGATGGCGACCGGCGTGGGTCGACCGTCCGACTCGAGGAGAATCACCATCGCACCGGCGATCTCGTCGAACCGCCGCACGGCGGCGCACAGGCTGGCGGCGCTGGCCTCCAGCGAATCGCCGGGTCGCACGTCGCGCATGATCGCCACCACCGACTCCCGGTCGAGTTGGTCGCGGGTCACCGCCGCCTCGAGGCTGCGCTCGCGGCTGAGGTCGTGCTTCACGGCCACGTACGCGATGCGCTTCCCGCTCGCATCGTGCACGGGTGCGATGGTGGCCTGCTCCTCGAAGAACTCGCCGGTCTTGCGGCGATTCATCAGCACGCCGTGCCAGGCCTGGCCGCCGAGCAGACGGCGCCACATGTCCTCGTAGAACCGGTCCTCGTGCAGCCCGCTCTGGAACATGCGCGGGTTGCGCCCGAGCACTTCGCCGAGTTCGTACCCGGTGCTCTTCAACGTGGCCGGGTTGGCGTAGCGGATGGCGCCGTCGACGTCGGTGACCATGATGGCCTCCGCCGCCTGGTCGATGGCGGCCCCGAGCAGTCGCCGCTCCTCCAGCGACCGCGCCAGCCGGTCGGCGTCGCGCAACCGGGCGATGCCGTAGCCGAGCTGAGTGGCGAGATCCTGCATCACCGCAAGTGCCTGTGGGTCGAACGCATGCGGCTCGGCGGCGTACACCATCAAGGCACCGTCGAGCGTGCCGTCGACGAACACGGGCATGCTGATCGATGACCGGAAGCCCCGCGCGGTGGCCGAGGCCAGCCACGGACGGAACCTCAACTCGCTCATGAAGTCGGCGACGATCTGCATCGTGCCGGTGCGCAGGCTCACACCAGTGGGCCCCTGCCCCAGCGGACCGTCGCCCCAGGAGATCTCGATGTCGTCGAGATAGCTGCGATGCTCGCTCGCAGCGGCGACGGCCTTCACCGATTGCCGCTCGTCGTCGAAGGGTCGCCCGTACCAGGCGAACAGGTACCCCGCGGCGTCGACGGCGATCTCGCACATCTGATGCAGCAGTTCGCTCTCGTCCCGAGCTCGCACCAACATCGCGTTGGCGGCCGACAGGGTGGTGACGGCGCGCCGCAGCAGCACCTCGTGCTGCACCTCGCGGAGCACGATCACCGCGCCGGTGGTGACACCGCCGTCGCGGATGGCCATGGCCCGCATGGCCATCCATCGTGACTCGCCGGTGGCGGTGAGATAGCGGCACTCGACCTCGCCGTCGTCGTGACCCTCGCCGAACACCCGCTTCCGTACGGCGAGCACCCGGGCCACGTCGTCGACGGCCACCACCTCGCGAGGTCGATGCCCGAGCCACGCCGTGGTCGACAGCCCGAGCACCCGCTCGATCGACGGCGACACCCAGGTGATGCGGCCGTCGGCGTCGGTCTCGAAGATGATGTCGGAGGTGTGCTGGGCCAGCACCAGACGGCGCCGTTCCGACTCGGCCAGCGCTGCCGCCTGGCGATGCCGCTCGGAGCTGTCGTGCCACGACACCACCAGGTCGTCGCCGAACAGCACGGCGTGCAGGTCGAAGCGGTTGTAGGGCAGGTTGCGCCCGCCCGTGCCGAACGTGAAGTCCATCTCGTCGATCGGCGTGCCGTCCTCCACCGCGCGGCGGTAGATCTCGAACACCTCGTCGCCCACCGAACCGTCGCGCAGTGCGCTCATCAGCCCGCCCACGAACCGGTCGTAGGGCAGCTCGACGTAGTCGCACGCCGCCCGATTCGCATCGGCGATCAGGAAGTCGGTCACGCGCCCCTCGATGTCGTGCACCGGACGCAGGACGACGCACGGCGCGACGAGGCTGTCGAGCGCAGCCCGGACCAGCACGTTCGAGCCCGCCGTGTGCATCATGCCTCGTCACCTCCGTCCCGCCGACACCAACGAGCCTTCCGTGCACGATTGTGACGTTCCGGTCAGGTTCTGAACAGGGTCTTCGGACTCCCTGTCATCGGACCCGAGGCCTGCGACTCGAGCAATTTCCCCAGGTCAGACAGCAAGCGTGCGCGACACCGAGGCGGCCAGATCGGCCCGAGCCCGCGCCACACGCGAACGCACCGTGCCGATGGGGCAGTCCATCACCTCGGCGGCCTCCTCGTAGGAGAGACCCATCACCTGGGTGAGCACGAACGCATCACGGCGATCGGGCTCGAGCGCGTCGAGCAGATGGTCGACCGACTCGTGGTCGAGTGCCACACCGTCGCCGGCGAACCGATCGAGTCGATCGGCGAGTCGGCGCGCCCGAGTGCGACGGCGCACGTCGTCGGCGCACACCCGTCGAGCGATGGAGAGCAGCCATGCCTGGAACGGCACCTCGAAACGGAAACCGGCGAGCGACTTGATGGCCCGGAGATACGTCTCCTGCACCAGGTCCTCCTCGACGCCGGTGGACCCGAGCGCGCTGCACAGCCGCCACACGGCCGGCTGCGTGGCGCTGACCAGGTACGAGAACGCGACATCGTCACCTTCGACGGCCGCTTCCACGTGTCGGCGCAGGGGGTCTCCCGTTCCCATGCGGTGCAGTGTGGTCAGATCACTTGCCATGGTCAACCACTTCGGCTGAACTTGACCGAGAATGGGTCTTTTGGCCCGGGAACCATTTCCCGTCTTCCGACGACTGGACAACCGTGACGTGTGAGCTGTGGCAGCAGGCGATCTCCGCCCGCATCGACGACGAGGACCTCGGTGTCGAGCCGCGCCTGCTGGAGGCCCATCTGGCCGGGTGCGCCGACTGCCGCCGGTTCGAGGCCGCGGCCGAGATGGGCCGCCGCACCGCTCGCATGCAGGTGGCACCGCCGATGCCCGACCTCTCCCGTCCGATCACCAAGCTGAACGCCGCGGCCGATCGCGCCGCCAGTTGGAGCATTCCTCGCGTCCTGCTCGCCGTCATCGCCGCCGACGTGTTCTGGTTCGCCTTCCGCGACCTGCTCACCGCGGCGGACGACGGATCCACTGCCCACGATGCACGCCACCTCGGCGCGTTCAGCATCGCCTACGCCGTCGGCCTCGTGGTGGTGGTCGTGCGGCCCGCCAGGGCGCGCACGATGCTGCCCGTCGCCGCCGTGCTGGCCGGCGCGTTGCTCATCACCGCCGTCATCGACCTGCTCAACGGCAACGTGCCACTGCTCGGCGAGGCGACCCACCTCCCCGAGTTGATCAGCGTGTTCCTGATCTGGCTGCTGGCCGTGCCGTCACGTCGGCGTGCCGACAAGCAGCAGCAGCCGTCAGACCGGCGCCTCCACGCGGCGTAGCGGCTGGTGCATCGCCGGCTGGTGGTCCCACAGGTCGGCCACCAGATCGGCACGGATCGACGAGTACGCCGGGTCGTCCCACAGGTTCACCCGCTGCAGCGGGTCGTCGGCCAATGAGTACAGCTCACCCTCGGTGCCGTCGTGGCTGTGACCGGCCTGGTACGTGGTGCACACCCAGCCGTCGCGGGTGATGGTGCGCAGGTGCACGTCGACGCCGAACAGCACGCTGTCCCACTCGGTGAGCGAGCGCTCGAACCCGCGGGCGTCGGCGTCGGTGTCGCTCGACGGCAACGGCTTGCCCTCCATCCACTCCGGCACCGGCAGCCCTGCGATGGCACAGAACGTGGGCGCCAGGTCCACCAACCCGACCGGCCGGGTGACTGCGGCAGGAGCCGGGGTGCTCGACGGCGCCGGGCGCCACACGAGCGGCAGGCGCATCAGCGCGTCGACGTGGTAGGGACCCTTGAACAGCAGACCGAAGTCGCCCTGGAACTCGCCGTGGTCGGTGGTGAACACGATGTCGACGTCGTCGCCCCAACCGCGCGCCTCGATGGCGGCCAGCACACGGCCGAGCGCCTCGTCGATGAGCTCGCACTCGATGGCGTTGCGCTGGTTCACCTCACGCACGTGGTCGGCGGTCATCGTGGCGGGCACCCAGTCGGCCGGCGCCTCGTAGTTGCTCACCAGCGAGCCGTCGTACCACGCCCGCCAGTGGCGCGGCTTGCGGTCGAGGATGGCCTCGCGTTCGGCAGCGGTCTGCGGGTAGCCCTCGGGCAGCGGCACGTCGCGCCAGTCGATGCGGCCGAGTTCGCTCTTGGGCGGGTCCCACGGGTGATGCGGGTCGGGGAAGCTCATCCAGCAGAACCAGTCGTCGTCGGCGTCGAGGCCGTCGAGCCAGTTGATCGTGCGGTCGGCAACCCAGTCGGTGTGGTACCACTCCTTGGGGATCGCGTTCTCCCACACCTGCGGTGCGCCGGTCTCGCCGCCGCCGAGGGCGTTCACCTCCAGCGAGCCGTCGAGCACGGGGTAGAACATGCCCACGGCTTCCGGATGGTTCGCCAGCAACCAGCGGGCGTAGTGCAGCATGCCCTGCCCGCCGTGCGTGGCGGCTTCGAAGTGCTCGAAGCCGCGATGGGTGAGGCCGTCGGAGAGCGGCTCGCGCGACAGCCGGTTCTCGGTGAACCGCAGGAACGGATCGAGGAACGGCTCGAAGTGCGGCTTGCCGATGAGCGCAGTGCGGTAGCCGGCGTCGTGCAGCACCTCGGCCACCGAGGGGGCGTCGACCGGCAACGCGACGCCGTTCATCCACACACCGTGGGTGCTGACGTGCTGTCCGGTGAGCATGGTGCTGCGCGACGGCATGCACACCACGCTCTGCGGCTGGGCCCGCTCGTAGCGATAGCCCTGCGCTGCCAGCGCGTCGATGACCGGGGTGCGCGCCACCATGCCGCCGTTGCAGCCGATGGCGTCGTAGCGCTGCTGGTCGGTGGTGACGAACAGGATCTTGCGGCCCATCAGTGGTGCTCCTCCATCTGGCGCTTCAACTCGTCGAGTGCCCCGGCGGTGCCCCCGGCGATGGTGAGCGCCATCGTGCGCGGGTCGGCCTCGGTGCTGTACACCACCAAGCACTCGTCGTCACCGAGTTCGATGACGTCGATGGTGCCCCGGTGGTGGCGGAAGATCGGTGCGGTGATGCGGTACTGGAACCGTCGCTGCACGTCGTCGCTGACCAGGATCTCCTCGGGCATCGCCATGCCCGAACCGAGGAAGATCACACGGTTCTTCCCGTCGACCTGACAGTCGGTGAGACCCGGGAACCAGGTGTGCAGACCGGCGGCGTCGCGCACTCGCGCCCAGACGTCGTCGGCGCTGCGGCTGATGCGGATCTGGTGGCGGATGCTCCCCAGCGTCATGCCGGCCAACCTAACACTCGGCCGCTCAAGATGTGGCAGTCAGCCTGACACGAGTCTGCGGGCGTAGGCCACTGCGTGCTGCACCGAGTCGGTGAACGCCACCCCCTGCCACGCGATGTCGAACGCAGTGCCGTGGTCGACGGAAGTGCGCACGATGGGCAGCCCCAACGTGACGTTGACACCGCTGTCGAACGCCAGCAGCTTCATCGGGCCGTGTCCCTGGTCGTGGTACATGCACACGATGGCGTCGTACCGGTCGCGGTGCACGGCCTGGAAGAACACGGTGTCGGCCGGATGCGGCCCGGTGGCGTCGATGCCCTCGGCGCGGGCGCGTTCGATGGCGGGCGTGATGTGCTCGATGTCCTCGGAGCCGAACAGGCCGTGCTCACCTGCGTGCGGGTTCAGGCCGCACACCGCGATGCGCGGCGCCGGCAGGAACCGGCGCAGCACGTCGTTCGTGAGGTGCACCACGTCGAGCACCCGGTCGGTACGCACGCGACGGATCGCCTCCGCGAGCGAGCAGTGCGTGCTCACGTGCGTGACCGCGATGGAACCCGACGGTGTCGCGGCCGTGAGCATCATCGTCACCTTCTCCACCCCGCACAGCCCGGCGATGAACTCCGTGTGCCCCACGAACGACGGATCGCTGCGTTGGGTGGCCTCCTTGTTCATCGGCATCGTGACGATGCCCGCCACCGTGCCGGCCAACGCGTCGAGCGTGGCACGCTCGACGTAGGCCCGCGCGGCCGCACCGCTCTTCGCATCGAGCTCGCCCGGGCGATGATCGGCGGCGGACAGGAGCCCGAGATCCACCACCGGGAGCGCGTCCCAGTCGACCTCCAATCCCAACAGCCCGGCCCCGTGCCGCAGCACCGCCACATCGCCGTACACGACCACGTCGTCACCCAGCGTGCCCTCGCACCAGCTGCGCAGCACGATCTCGGGGCCGATGCCCGAGGCGTCGCCCATCGTGATCGCCAACGGTGCCGTCATGCGGGTCACGGTATCGTCCGACGCCATGCCGGTCGATGCTCCGCACCCGTTCGCCGCCGTGCTGGCCGACGCGGCCCAGGGCGTGTTCCCGCACGCCGACGGTGGCGTCGACGTGCTCCCCGCGCTGCGCAACGACATCGTGGCCGTCACGGAGTTCACCGCGCACACGGTGCTGTGCGCCGACGTGACGGCCGACGAGGTGGCGGCTCGAGGACTCCACGGCTACGGCGGCTGCACCCACCCCGACGCGCTGCTGTGGCTCGCAGGGTCGCACCGTGCGGTCGGCTCGATCGATGTGTTGATGGTGCGTCCCGGCACGGGCGACCAGCTGGCCGACGACGACGGTCACGGCGCCGACCACCCTCGGGTGCAGCGTGCGCACCGCTACCGGCACGACGTGCGCACGTTCGGCGACGACACCGGTGTCGTGCTGCTGGGCCGGGGCGTCGCCGACCGGCTGGAACTCGCGCTCGAACTGTTCGACCATGCGCCGCACGGTCGAGGACACGGCCGCCGCCTCATCGACATCGGCCTGCGTGCGGCGCCGCGCACCGAGCCGGTGTGGGCGCAGGTGGCACCCGGCAATGCTGCGTCGTTGCGCGCCTTCCTGGCCGCCGGGTTCGTGCCGGTCGGTGCCGAGGTGTTGCTCAACCCGAACTGAACAGGCGCACCAGGGTGTGCTCATCGCCGAAGCCGCCTGCCTTGGTGACCACCACCGGGCCGCCGTCGTGCTCGTCGAGACTCCACGGCAGACCGGGCAGCACGGTGCCGTGCACCCGGCGTGGTGCGTCGCCGAGCATCGCCGCGGCGGTGTCGCCACCGATGATCACCAGCGTGGTCACCCCGTCGAGCCGGCCGTTGGCCTCGTCGGCCAGGGCGAGCGACACGTCGGCACGGAGTTCGCCGTCGGCCGTGGGGGCGATCAACACGTCGATGTCGGGTCGGGCCCGTTGCAGCTGCGCCACCTGCACGCGCGAGACGGCGGTCGCACTGCCGCACACCACCAGCGCCGGCAGCTCGAGCCGCGGCGGCGGCACCCGCTCGGCGTCACCGAATCGAGCGGCGAACGCTGCCCCGATGGCGCCCGCCGGCCCGGCCACCAGCACGTCGTGGCGCGCCAGCACCGACGCGACCGCCGAGAGGTCGTGGTCGTCGGCCACGTCGACTGCGCCGAACGCCCCGTCGCCGGTCAGCCAGTCGTCGAGCGCGGCGGCACCCGGCAGGAGGTCGGCCTCGGGCAGCGCGGCGTGCACCGAGGCGAAGGCCGCTCCGTGCACGTGCACCACTCCCCCGACGCACGTGCGACCCATCGCGGGCCAGGCCGGCACCACCACCACGCGCCGGCCGAGGGCGCGCTGTCGCGCACGCAGCTCGTGCGCCCAGTGGCCACGCAATGTCGAGTCGATCTTGTGCGCCACCCACGGTGCCGCTGGCAACGTGGCCACCCTGGTCGTCGCCTCGTCGACCGAGCATGCTCGGGTCCCGAGATCCACCACACCGGCCATCTCGGCGATGGCGCGCACCGTCACGGTGACGGGCGCGCCCGAGCGAGCCAGTTCGGCTGCCGTTTCGAGCGCGCCCGTGCGGTCGTCCGCCGCCACCGACCAGTGGAGCACCCGCTCAGTTCACCTTGCGCTCGCGGCCTTCCCAGTACGGCTCGCGCAGGTCCTTCTTCAGCACCTTCATCGCACCCGACAACGGGAGCGGCTCGGCGCGGAACTCCACGCTCTTGGGCACCTTGTAGCCGGCGATCCACTCGCGGCAGCGAGCGATGATCTCCTGCTCGGTGGCAGCGGCGTCGGGCTTCAGCACCACGCTGGCGTGCACCGCCTCGCCCCAC
>SXKB01000287.1 GCA_005778215.1 Actinomycetota bacterium
GCGTGTTCCGTCCCGCAAAGCGGGACGGAACACGCCCAGATGGTCAGGTGGGACGAATCACACCCAGATGGTCAGCGGGCGACGACGCCCACCGGACCGAAGGTGCCACCGTGGTTCGAATCGACCAGGATGAGGCCGGGGTTGGCCACACCCGTGCGGACCCGGATGTCGAACGCCCCGAGCGTCACGGTGCCGGATCCGATGACGGCGCCGGTCGTGGCGTTGCGCACCGTGACCGTGGCGCCCTCGATGGCGCCGGTACCGGTGACACGGAAGTCGTTCGCCTTCCAGCGAGCAGCGATGCCGGTGAGGCTGTCGTTGCGGGGGAAGACGGCGACGATGTCGCTGTCGGTACCGCTGGAGTTGGTGATGGTGAGCTGGAAGTACAGCGCCCCCGTCGTGCGGCCCGGCTGGTAGAAGGGCATCACGAAGTTCGGGTTCGGCGTGGTGGCCCCGAAGATCGACACGTAGTTCGGGTCGCTCGGGCCCACCAGCGGGATGGGATTCGCCAGACTCTGGACCTGCACCCACTGGTAGTTGCCGGCCGAGCCGGTGCCGGTGAGCGACACGAGCGAGCCACGGACCGCATTGAGGCGATCGGCGCCGGCGTCGGCGACGACCTCACCCTGCGGTGCGACCGGACCGAAGCGGTTCGACATCGGACCCCACGCCGAGTTGGCGTTGTTCTTCGCCTGCACCGAGAACCAGTGATCGGCGACACCCTCGAGACCGTCGACCAACAGCGTGGTCTCGGGTCCGCCGACGTTCACCTCACGGATGGGGGTGACGGCGTCGGCGGCGTCGTAGATCGACACGAGGTAGTCGACGATGGCGTACGTCGGTGCACCGGGGTCGGCAGCCGACCAGGTCAACTCGACCGATGCGAGGCCCGGGGTGCCCGAGAGCACCGTGGGTGCGCCCGGCAGCGGGTCGTTGGTGATGGCGTACGTCTCGGTGACCGGGTCGGACACGTTGTTCGACGGGTCGAAGCCGGCGAAGGTGAGTGTGCCGCTGGCGTCCACCGCGATGGGGCCGCTGTAGAGCAACGCCGCGCCGGCGAGTGTGCCGCCGGAGCCGATGGGGTCCTCGCCCGTGGTGGTGTAGTAGATCTCCACGCCCGGCTCGTCGGCCGTGAGGGTGACCAACTGGGGCACCGAGTAGCTCCCGCCGTCGGGACTGGCCGTGATGGTGGGCGGCGTGCTGTCGAAGCCCACGTCGGCCGTTGCCGGCGGGTTGGTCATGCCGGCCTCGCTGACCGAGACGACCTCGATGCGATAGGTGCGGCTGGGGTCGAGACCAGTGATGGTGGTGCCGGTGGCGGCCGCGTTGTTGATGCGGCGACCGATCTCCACCTGCTCGCCGCCGCTCACGGCCTGGTCGACTGCGGTGACGCGGTACCCGGTGATGGCCGGCGTGCCGGGCACGGCCACGGCGGGCACCCAGTCGACCCGCACCGACTCTCCGTTGGTGGCGAGCGCCGCGTGGATGTTGCTCGGCGGCACCGGACCGGTCTGGCCCGGCCCGTTCGGGCAGCCACCCATGCCGGGACCACCGGGCTCGCCGAACTCGGCGATGGTGAGGCCCTGCCGGTTGGCGTCGGGGTCGGTGAGCTCCCAGGTCATCGCGCGCTCGCCGCTGGCGGCCGCAGCGATGGCTGCGATGTCGGCCGTCTCGAACTGGTACGTGGCCGTGAAGGTGTCGCCCGAGAAGGTGACCTGCGACGTGTAGCCGGTCTCCTGCACCGGATCACCGGGCGTGGCGCGGATGTCGCGACGGCCGATGATGGTGTCCTTCAACGCCGGCTCGATGATGCGCTGTTCGAAGTTGGCACGGTCGACCGTGGGGCCGACGTGGCCGGTGACCGTCATCGTCAGGCCGTCGAGGGACAGCGAGGACCCGGTGGTGACGTAGGCGTCGCCCACCGTGGTGGCGGCCAGCACGTTGCCGCCGATCTCGATGGACACCACGTCGCCCGGCAGGATGTCGGGGGTGACCTTCAGCGAGGTGCCGTTGCCCCAGCACACGCCACCGGGGTGGTTGATCTCGAAGGCCACGTCGGTGCCCGACACCTCGGCCATGGCCGAACCGACCACGCCGTCGATGGACGGGCGATAGACCTCGACCAGCGCCATCTGCCCCGGATACCCGGAGAAGCCCTCGACCGCGATGAAGTCGCGGTCGGGGAACACCACCAGGTTGTCGGGGAACGTGGGCAGCGGCGCCACGGCCCCGGCGGTCACGCTCCACACGCCGAGTCCGGTGAGTGACACGGCCGCCACGGCCGCCACCGCACCCACCCGTGCGCGCACCGAGTGTCGGTGTGCTCGTGGCGACTGCTCCGTCGCCGTCGTGGCGCGCTCGTGGCGCGCCCTGTCCAGTTTCGCCCTCATGACATGCTCCCGTCTGATTCCCGTCAGTGTTCCCGCAGGGGCAGGCTTCCATCACTCATCGTGAGATCAATGAGGCTTCCCGCACACCCACTGTCGCCTTTTCTGAGTTTTTGGTCAATGAGTCATCGACTGTAAGCCCAGGGTCCTACGACTCATGGCACGGAGGGTGGGGTGGTCCCGGGACCGCCCACGTTCCGTGGGGAAACGGACGCGTCAGGTCGGCGTCACAGCACCACGACGACGGTGCCGACCCGCGCCCAGCGGTACACGGCCTTCGCCTTCGACGCCTCCAGGCGCGTGCAGCCGTGCGACAACGGCCAGCCGAGGTCCTCGACGCCCTGCACCAACTGCCCGCCCTCGCTGGGCAGGCTGTGCGACCCCACCGAGCTGACCGTGGTGCGCTGGTATCGCACCATGTAGTTCGCGGTCCCGCACCGGCCGGCGCAGTACCGCATGGTGGTGCTCTTCGAGTACACGCGGAACACCCCGGGTTGGTCGAAGCCCGAGGCCGTGCGCAGGCGTCGACCCGACATGAGGAACGTGTCGCTCACCCGGCCGTCGGCCTCCACCAGCCACACCTGCTGGGCGTCGGAGTGGATGACCATGCGCTTGCCGGCACCGGTGTTGCGCGGCAACGGCAGCATCGCGTTGCCGGTGGTGAGGGTGACGGTGCCGATGGTGCCGATGACCGAACCCCATCGGTTCAGCGCCTCGACGCGAATGGTGATCGACGACCCCGGGGCGCCCGGCGCCCGGAACCACAGCGACAACGGCCCGGCCGGGTGATAGGTGGTGCCGGTCTGGATGAGCCGGTGCACATTGCGATAGCGCAACATGGCCGTGCCCGCGGGCACGGGCTTGCCGGTCACGTGGAACCAGCCCGCCGACGGCACCGAGTCGCGGGCCACCACCATGGCGGCCGGCGGCGCGGGCGGGCGCGGCACCGTGGTGGTGGGTGCCGTCGTGGTGGTGGTGACGGCGGTGGTGGTGGACGCCTCGGTCGTGGTGGGATCGACCGTCGAGGTGACGTCGGCCGTGGTGGTGGAGTCACCCGCGGCCGACTCTGCCGTCGTGGCGCGGGTGACCATGGTCGCGGCCGCGACGGCGAGGACTGCGGTGAGCACCGCGATGGTGGTGCGACGGAACGACACGCGAATCAGTCGTTGTCGAGCTTGTCGACGACCTTGTGGGCGACCTCGGCGATCTTGCCGACGATGCCGCCCTCGTGGGCGACCTCCTCGAGCCGGGCATCCACCACACCGAGGCGGGCTCGCTCGGCGTCGAGTACGCCGATGTGACCATCGTGATCGATGTCGAACGCCTCGAGTTCAGCCTCGTCGGGGATGTGGGGCTCGTTCGAGCCGGGCTCGTGTGCGGTCGGCATGACGCCAGTATGCATCGGCCGGTGGACGCGAATCGGGGACCGTCAGCCAGCGTCGACCGTCACGACCGGCGCCGACGGCAGTGCGCCACACCGGCGCATCTGCAGCAGGAAGTCGTCACGGGAGAACGGCTTCGCGAGCGTCACGGCCCCCGTGGCCTCGAGTTCGCGCACGCGCTCCGCGAAACCGGTCATGAACACCACCACGGTGTCGGGATGCTGCGCCAACACCCGACGCGCCACCTCGAGCCCGTCGATGCTGCTCTCGAGATGCGCATCGCACACCAACAACTGCGGCGCGAACGACCCGGCCAGATCGAGCGCCGCCATCGGCGACTGCGCCACCCTGACCTCGGCGACGAACGGCTCGAGCCACGATGCGACCAGATCTGCGATGTCCTTCTCGTCATCGACGACGAGGACGCGTTCGATCGGACCCTGCGACGGCGCATCGGCCTCGAAGCGACCGGGCTGCGACGCCGCCGGGAACACCAGCGACACCGTCGTACCCACCCCCTCGGTGGAGTGAATGGTCGCGGTGCCACCGCTCTGCTGTGCGAACGAGAACACCGAGGCGAGCCCGAGCCCCGTGCCCTTCCCGCGCCCCTTGGTGGTGAAGAACGGCTCGAAGGCGCGTGCAGCGACATCGGCCGACATGCCGACACCGTTGTCGGCGACCTCGATCACGACCACCTCAGCCGCGTCACCCGACTGTCGGCGCACCGCGATGTCGACCACCGGGTCGGGGCGACCCTCCAACGCGTGCCGCGCGTTCGTGCACAGGTTCAGCAAGCAGCCCGAGAGTCGACCGGTGTCGATGCGTGCCGTCACGTCGTCGCCGACGTGGTAGCGCACCGTGACGCGCTTGCCGACGGCCTGTTCCACGAGCGGCGCCAGTTCCGAGACGAATGTCCCGACGTCGATGCCACGCTCGTTCAAGGGGTGCTGGCCCGACACGGTGAGCAACGCCTTGGTGACCTCTGCACCACGCCGCACGGCATCGATGGCCGGCGCGACGTACGACGCGAGCTTCGGATCGTTCACCCGGTCGGCGTGCTGCTCCATCAACTGCAGATACCCGAGCGTGATGAACAGCAGGTTGTTGAAGTCGTGTGCCACGCCGCCGGCGAGCGCGCCGATGGCCTCCATGCGATCGGCCTGCGCCGCACGCATCAACCGCTCGCGGTCGTCGGTGACGTCGACGAACTGCACGAAGCAGAGTTGCTCCTCGCCCGTCGCGGGTAGCACGTTCGCGGACATCTCCACGATGCGCGTCCGGCCGTCCTGGTCGGCGCCCACGTGGGTGACCGATGCGGCGCCCTCTGCGCGTGCCTGGTCGAGCAGTGCCTGCACCCGTTGCACCGCAACGTCGTCCCCGACGACCACGGTCGCGTCGGCCACATGCTGTCCTTCGTGCGTACCCAGCGGATGGTCGTTGGCGATGCGCACCTGGTGATCGATGTCGACCACCGCCGACCAGCCACGCGACCCGGCGAGCGCAGCGTCGAGCAGCGCCTGCCGGCGGCGGCGCACCTCGTCGACCGCTGCGACGTTGATGCGGCGTTGCGCCAGCGTGAGGTAGCCCACCAACCCGAGGAACGCCAACGACAACAGCACCAGTCGCAGTGATGTGTGGGCGAGTCCGTAGCCGACGCTCGGACGCACCACCACCTCGAACGACGAGGAGTGCATCCGGAACGCGGACGAGCCGACGAGTTCGGGGTCGTCGGTGGGTACCTCGACGAGCACCCCGTCGTCGTTCACGGCGTTCACGAACGCGAGACGCTGGGACGGTTCGTCACCGGTCGACCAGAGGGACACGGCGGCCCCTCCCGATCCCGACAACGTCGGTGCCGCCGCGGCGCGCAGGAACTCGGGCACCGACATCGAGACGTACAGCACACGATCGCCGACCGCAGGGCTCGATGGACGGATGGTGGAAGCGTGCACGAAGTGGGTGGCCGCGCCGCCCTCCTCGCCGGGGAGCTCGACGAGGTCGATGTAGTCGGCCACCCCTGGCTCGGAGTGGTGCGCTCCCGAGTTGTCGTGCTCGGTCACCAACCACGCGGCGAACGACGCCGCCGGATCGCCGCCGACGTCGTCGAAGGACGCGAGCACCGCGGTGGATCCGTCCGAACCGATCTCCACGAGTGCGACGGCGCTGATGGCCTCGTGACCGGCCAGTACCGGCCGCATGCGGTCGGCGAGATTGGTCTCGTCGAGCGGGTCGTTCTCGGCAGCCTCGGCCTCTGCCGCGACCACCCGCATGTCCTCGCTGTGTTCCGACACGAAGGCGGCGCCGATGCGGGCTGCATCGGAGGTGAGCGCATCGACGTCGCGATAGCGCAGCACTTCCGCCGTCCCGAGCATGACGAACGCCGTGAGGGAGGCCACCGCCAACGGCGCGCAGAGTGCCGGCCGGGGGCGACCGCCTTCGTGCCACCAGGAGACGGCGGCACCCAGGGACAACATCGCGAACACACCGACGATCGACCGCGGCACCTCACCCGAGTGCTCGGGTGCGCCGAACAACCACACGAGCACCAGGGTTCGAGCCACGGACAGCGCGAGCAGGCCGGCGAGCACCGCCCACGCCTGGCGCAACCGGGTCATCGGTCGCGGTGTCACCACCACGAGGGCACACACCGCGTACGAGACCACCGCGACGAGCACGGTCTCCACCAGCACATCGCCGGTGAATCCGCCGTGCAACAACGCCGTCACCGCCCATGCGGCCCACACGAACATCGCAGCGCGACGACCCACCGACCACGCAGCGAGGACGAGCGCGAACTCCCAGCACAGCGCCGGCTCGACGATCGCGACGAGCACACCGAGCGCGGCCAGGACGACGGCAACGAACAGTTCCCGTCCGGCCCGTGACGAGGCAGGCCGCAGCACGACCGACATCCCCATGATGGTAGGAGGGCGTCGCCACCCCCACCATCAGCCCCAGGTCAAGAGTTGCTGCGGCAGCGCTCACGCAGTGCGGCGCCGGGGATGCGCCCGGCAGCGCCGCACCGCACGCGGGTCACTTGGTGGTGAACGACCACCAGGTGCCGGCGTTCGCCAGGGTGGTACCACCCGTGTTCACGGCTCGCACCTGCCAGTAGTAGGTGGCGGAGCGAGCGAGGCCCGACACGGCGAGCGTGCGAGCGGTGCCCGTGCTCACCCAGCTGCCCGAGCAGGCGTTGTCGTTGGTGCGGTCGTAGCAGACCTCGTAGAGGGTGGCGCCGGCCGACACGTTCCACGACAGCGTCAGCGACGTCGACCGGTCCTTCACCCCGTTCGACGGGCTCGACTTGGCGTACGCACCGGGGAGCGACGTTGCCGCGGCCACGACGGTGATCGAACGGGCCGACGTGGCGGTGGCCGCCTTCGAGTCGGTGACCCGCACCGTGAACGACGACTGGGCCGCCACGGTGGGCGTGCCGGCGATGACACCGGTGGTCGGGTTCAGCGCAAGGCCGGCAGGCAGCATGCCGCTGGCGACCGACCACGTGTACGGCGCCGTGCCGCCGGTGGCGGCGAGGGTCTGCGAGTACGCCGAGCCGACGGTGCCGGCAGCGAGCGCGGTGCCAGCGACGGCCAGCGGCGTCACCGTGGTGCCACCACCAGTGGAACCGCCGCCCGTGCCGGTGCCACCGGTGAAGAGGAGGCGGTTCGGCGAGTCGAGCTGCGCATCGGTGACCACGCCGGGCGTGGCGTTGGCGATGAGCGCGCTGGCCACACCGGCCGGCGTGAGCGAGGGCGTGGCACCCTTCAGCAGCGCGGCGGCGCCGGCGACGTGCGGGGTGGCCATCGAGGTACCCGACTTCACCGCCGTGGCGGTGTCGGACGCGATGCCGGCCGACGTGATGTCGGTGCCCGGCGCCCAGATGTCGAGGCACGGGCCGAAGTTCGAGTACTGCGCACGGGCGTCGTCGGACTGCGTGGCGCCGACCGTGATGGCGGTCGGCACGCGGGCCGGAGAGGCGAGGCACGCGCTGTACGCCGAGTTGCCGGCGGCCACCACGACGGTGATGCCGTTGTCGATGAGCCGCTGCACGGCGCTGTCGACGATGACCGAGGGCGAGCCGCCGAGGCTCATGTTCACCACGGCCGGCGCACCAGCGTTGAACGTGAGGATCCAGTCGAGGCCGGCCACGACGGCCGAACTCGAACCCGCACCGAGGCAGTCGAGCACGCGGATCGGCACGATGGTGGCGCCCTTCGCCACGCCGTAGGTGCTGCCGGCGATGGTGCCGGCCACGTGGGTGCCGTGACCCTGGCAGTCCTCCGTGCCCATGCCGTCCTCGATGAGGGAGTAGCCGGGGGCGACACGGCCGCGCAGCTCGGCATGCGTGGACCGCACGCCGGTGTCGACCACGTACACCTTCACGCCGGCGCCGTTGCCGGCGTACGAGTAGGCGCCGCTCAGGGGCAGACCGCGCTGATCGATGCGGTCGAGCCCCCAGGGGGCACCCGTCTGGTCGACCGAGGCACGCAGCACCCGGTCGGGTTCGATGGACGCCACCTGGGGGTCGGCGGCCAGCGCGGCGGCCTCCGCAGGAGTGAGGTCGACGGCCATACCACGAACGGCCTTGCGGAACACCTTGCGCACCTCGATGCCCTTCGACCCCGCCTCACGGGCTTCGGTGTCGGGGAGGGCACCGGGCTCGAAGGTGACGAGGTAGCGGGCTGTGGCGGCGGGAGCAGCGGAGGCGATCGACGCGGGAACGACGAA
>SXKB01000288.1 GCA_005778215.1 Actinomycetota bacterium
AGCTCGAGTTCTTCGTGCCCCCGGCCGAGAGCGCCCAGTGGTACGAGTACTGGTGCAACGCCCGCCTGCAGTGGTACATCGACCTCGGCATCCCTGCCGACATGCTGATGCTGCGCCCGCACGACGCCGACGAGCTCAGCCACTACT
This sequence comes from Actinomycetota bacterium, assembly GCA_005778215.1. GTDB lineage: Bacteria > Actinomycetota > Acidimicrobiia > Acidimicrobiales > Ilumatobacteraceae > UBA668. Next base: position 148 of record SXKB01000288.1, read on the forward strand.
CGTCGGGCACCAGCGACATCGAGTTCAAGTACCCCTGGGGCTGGGGCGAGCTCGAGGGCGTGGCCCAGCGCACCAACTACGACCTCAACCAGCACGCCCAGCACAGCGGCCAGAAGCTCGACTTCTTCGACCAGGCCGCCAACGAGCGGTACGTGCCGTTCGTCATCGAACCCGCCGCCGGTGTGAACCGCGCAATGGCGGCGTTCCTGCTGGCGGCCTACGACGAGGACGAAGTGGGTGGCGAGGCACGTACCATCCTGCGTCTGCACCCGCGGCTCGCCCCGTACAAGGTGGCGGTGCTGCCGCTCAGCAAGAAGGAGACGCTCACCCCGCTGGCGCGTCAGATCTTCCAGCAGCTGAGCGAGCGCTACATGGTCGACTACGACGACACCCAGTCCATCGGCAAGCGCTACCGCCGCCAGGATGAAGTGGGCACTCCGTTGTGCGTCACCGTCGACTTCGACTCGCTGGAGGACGGGGCGGTCACCATTCGCGATCGCGACACCACCGACCAGGTGCGCGTGCCGATCGACCAGCTGCTGGCAGAGGTGTCGGCCCGCCTGGGCTTCTAGACCACCGGCAACCAGAACGACAGGCGCGCACCGCCGTTCGGTGCGGCGCCGGCGGCGACGTCGCCGCCCATCGCCGTCACCAGTTCGCGCACGATCGCCAGCCCCAGACCGCTCGGGTTCTCGGTGCGATCGGGGCGCTGCCGTGCCGTGTACAGGCGTTCGAACACGTGGGACAGGTCGGCGTCGGCGATGCCGGGGCCGTCGTCGTCGACCGTGCAGACCGCCCGTGCACCCTCCACGCGGCACGACACGAACACGTTCGCGCGTGCGTACTTCGCGCCGTTCTCCACCAGGTTCGCGAGCACCTGCGCGAGCCGGTCGGGGTCGGCTCGCACCGGCACCGGGCCCGAGGTGATGGCGTGCACCACCACGTCGGTGGTGGCGCCTGCCGCGCCCTCGGCCGCGGTGTGGACCGCGGCGGACAGGTCGAGCTCGACCACGTCGAGCGTGAACGACCTCGACTGCAGCTTCGCCAGCAGGAGCAGGTCGCTGACGAGCCGCTCCAGACGTTGGGCTTCCTGGCGGATGACGGCCGCCCCGCGTGCCGGCTCCACGTGGCCGTCGTGGATGCCCTCGGCGTAGCCGCGAATCGACGTGAGCGGTGTGCGCAGGTCGTGGCTCACCGACAGCAGGAACTGCTGCTCGAGCACGCGGCCCCGCTCCAACGAATCGGCCATGTGGTTGATACTGCGTTGCAGTTCGGCCAGCTCGTCCCGATCGGTGGCCGGCGGCTCAGGGACGCGGGTGGAGAGTTCCCCGGCGGCGATGCGCTGCGCCGCATCGGCGGCCTCGCGCACCGGCCGAGCCAGCCGGCGACCGAGCAACACGGCCGCACCGAGGCCGAGCACGATGGTGGCCGCCGCCGCCCACAGGAACAGCCGCACTGCAGCACCGAGGCCGGCGTCGATGCGCCGGGTGGCGACCACCACGAACGCCCGCCCGGTGGGCGCCGACGATGAAGCGGCGGCGAACGACACTCGTTGCTCGGTGCCGGTGACGGTACCGCCGGCCTGCAGCGTGGCGAAGTCGGTGGGCGACAGCGTGACGGTGGCGGGCAGTTCCGAGGTGTCGAACTGGCCCTGGCGGTCGGCGATCAGCACCACCACCTCGTCGATGGGCAACACGGTCTGCAGGCGCTGCAGCACCCGCACGCGCGCGCGGAGCTGGCGCTGACCTTCCGGGGTGTCGACGTCGGCGTCGACCTCCAGGAACTCGGCGATGCTCGATGCCAACTCGGTGGTCTGGGCGCGCAGCTCGTTCTCGGTGGTGATGCGTGCTCTGGCGGCACCCAGGAGCAGCGTGCCCACCCCTGCCAGCAGCAGCGTGGCCACCACGACGCCGACGATGACGAGGGCGAGTCGGCGGGTCATGGGCGCATCCTGGCAGTCATGTGTGAGCGATCTGTTAGCCCAACCGGTAGCCGATGCCCCACACGGTGGCCAGCGGCAGGTCGTCGCCCAACTTCCTGCGCAGCTGCCGCACGTGCACGTCGACCGTTCGATCGTCGCCCACCCAGTCGTCGCCCCACACGCCGTCGAGCAACTGTTGGCGCGACAGCGCGATGCCCTGGTTGCGGGCGAGGTACGCCAGCAGGTCGAACTCCCTCGTGGCCAGTGGCACCGGCGCACCGCGGTGGCGTGCTTCGCGTCGGTTGAGGTCGACCTCGAAGTCGTCGCCGATGCGCGCCACCGTGCTGTCGGGCTGGGGATCGACCTGACCGCGACGCAGGATGGCCTTCACCCTGGCGACGATTTCGCGCGGCGAGAACGGCTTGGTGACGTAGTCGTCGGCACCCAGTTCGCGGCCGAGGATGCGATCGATCTCGCCGTCGCGGGCCGTCAGGAACAGCACCGGCACGCTGCTGCGTGCTCGGATCCGGCGGCACACCTCGAAGCCGTCGATGTCGGGCAGCCCGATGTCGAGCACCACCATCACCGGCCGGTGCAGCTCCACCAGTTCCAGACCACGAAGTCCGTTGGCGGCCTGCAGCACCCGGAAGCCGGCGTCGCGGAGATACGTGTCGAGCAGATCCGCGATGTGTGGATCGTCCTCGACGATCACCAGGGTTCGCTCGCCTGCGAGGAGTTCGGCCACGTGTCTCATGGTGGCACGCTGGTACGGTGCCCGGCGTGACACCGCCGCCGGCGGTGCGGCCTCCAGAGGAGTGGACATGAGCAAGGTCTCGGTGTGGGTGAAGCTGGATCTCCAGCCCGGCAAGCGCGATGAGGCGATCGCCATCATCCAGGAGGCGCTGCAGGCCGTCGAGTCCGAGGACGGCACCGAGCTGTACCTGCTGCACACCGACCCGAACGACGAGAACGTCCTGTACTTCTACGAGAAGTACACGTCGGGCGACGCGCTCGCGGCGCATGCCGGCGCCGACTGGTTCAAGTCGTTCGGTCCGAAGCTCGGCCCGGTGCTGGCCGGTCGTCCCGACATGAAGATCGTCAACCCGGTCGGCGGCAAGGGTCACTGACCCGTTCGGGCAGATGGCCACCTATCTCGACCGCATCCTCGAACGCCACCGCGAGGTGGCGGCCACCGACACCCGCACCACCGGGGCGCTCATCGACGCTGCGTTGGCGATGCCGCCGGCGCGTCGCTTCCGGGCAGCGCTCGACGGCCGCACCCATCTCGCGGTCATCAGCGAGGTGAAGCGGCGCTCGCCGTCCAAGGGTGACCTCGACATCGGTCTCGATCCGGCGGCCGTGGCAGGCGAGTACCAGCGCGGCGGCGCCTCGTGCCTGTCGGTGCTCACCGACGAGGAGTTCTTCGGCGGTTCCGTGGCCGACCTGCAGGCGGCGCGTGCCGGTTGCACCCTCCCGGTGTTGCGCAAGGACTTCACGGTCAGCGAGCACGACGTGCTCGATGCTCGGCTGATGGGCGCCGACTGCGTGCTGCTCATCGCAGCTGCGCTCGAACGCAGCGAGCTCATCGCGTTCCACGAACTGGCGGTGCACATCGGGCTCGACGTGCTGGTGGAGATCCACGACGAGGCGGAACTCGACCTCGCGCTGGCGGCCGACGCCACCCTCATCGGGGTGAACCAGCGCGACCTGGTCACGTTCCAGGTCGACCACGAACGAGCGGTGCGCATGGCCGCGGTGATGCCCGACCACGTGGTGAAGGTGGCCGAGAGCGGCGTGCGTGGCCCCGGCGATGCGGCGAGCCTCCGCGCTGCCGGCTACCAGGCGGTGCTGGTGGGCGAGACGTTGGTGCGGTCGGGCGACCGGGCGGCTGCGGTCGCCGAACTCGTCGCGGTCTAGCTGCCGCGCAACGCCCGCGCCACGTCGGCATCGGCGCGCACACAGCGGTCCACGGTCGAACGACGCTGTGCCGACAGGTCGGCGCGCAGCGCAGCAAGCCGTCCGGCGAGCGTCTCGGCCTGTGCCGTTGCGTCGCGGATGCGGCCCTGCATGTTCAGGTCGCTGAAGATGTTGTCGAACCACACGTCGAAGGTCCACGCGCCACTGCCCAGCTCGATGCCCGCCGGGAGGGCCACGCCGGCAGGCACATCGGCGAGTTCGCGGCGCACCGTTGCGAGCGCAGTGGTCACCTGCCCCAGCGCCGAGAGCGCTTCGTCGACCCGCTCGCGCTTCACCGCCGATGCCAGCAGGCCGCCGCCGAGCAGATCCCAGGTGCCCCAGTTCGCCGCCGACTGCAGGTGTCGGAGCGCCGCTGCGACGGCCTCGCTGCACGACGTGACGGCGGTGAGCGCTTCGTCGAGTTCCTCGAGTTCGGCGCGCACGGCGGCCGACTGCTGTTCGCACTGCACCACCCATGCGTAGGTGTGCGGCTCCAGCGTCTCCAGCGTGCGGCGCAGGTCGGCCAGCGCGGCGCCGAGGTCGGCGCGGGGTGGCACCGAGGTGGTGGCTTCTCGGAGGGCGTGGTCGATGGTGGCCCATGCCTCGTGCGCCGTGGCCAGCCGAGCCGCCGCCGCCAGCGCCTGGGCCGACTCGAGCTCGCGGCGTTCGTCGAGCCGGCCGACCAACCAGTACACCAACTGCACGAAGCCACGGCCGTTCCAGCGGCCCGCGTCCTCCTGCTCCAATGCCGCCTCGCGCTGCAGCTCGGCCAGCCGCTGGGCCGCGCCGTCGAGCTCGGCGCTGAGGCGTTCGATGCGGACCAGGGCGGCGGCGCGCTGCTGTTCGGCGGTCACCGCGGCCTGGTACTGCTCGCGGGCGACCGCCACCTCGTCACCAACAGGGGAGGGCGACCCGGGCCGTGCCACGGCGAGGGACCGTAGCGCACGGCCGAACCTGCCGATTTCTGGGATAACGATGCCGTGCCCCACCCCATGACAGGGGTACGTTGGGGATGCATGTTCGTGAAGATCTGCGGGATCACCAATGAGGACGACGCCCTGTTCGCCGTGGCGATGGGTGCCGATGCGGTCGGGTTCATATTCGCGCCATCACCTCGCCAGGTGGCGGCGCAGCAGGTGTACGACATCACCCGTCGGCTGCCACCCGAGATCCTCACGGTCGGCGTGTTCCGCGACGAGGCCCCGGCACGGGTGATCGACACGGTGCACCGCGCCGGCCTGAAGGCGGCACAGTTGCACGGTCACGAGACGCCCGACATGGTGGCCGAGGTGGCGCAGCAGATCCGGTGGGTCATCAAGGCCGTCACGGCCGGCACACCCGATGCCCGTCGGGCCGACCAGTTCGGCACCGACATGGTGCTGGTCGATTCGCCCGGTGGTGGCTCCGGCAAGGTGTTCGACTGGTCGCTGATCGACGAAGTGGCCGAGGGTCCGCGGCTCATCCTCGCCGGTGGGCTCGACCCCGACAACGTGGCCGAGGCGGTGCGCACCGTGCGGCCGTGGGGTGTCGATGTCGCATCCGGCGTCGAGCGTTCACCCGGTCGCAAAGATGCGTTGAAAGTGAAGTCGTTCATCGAACGGGCTCGGGCCGCTGCGCCGACGCGGCATCTCGGACCCGACTCGATGCCCTACGACTGGGCCGACGACGAGGAATGACCCCCCATTCCATGAACAAGGAGCAACACATCCAATGTCGCTGATGGCTGAGCCGTCGGCCGCGGGACGCTTCGGTGAGTTCGGCGGACGCTTCGTCCCCGAGACACTCGTGCCCGCGTGCCAGGAACTGGAAGCGGCGTTCGCCGATGCCTGGGCCGACCCCGTGTTCCGAGCCGAGCTCGATCACGTGCTGCGCACCTACGCCGGGCGTCCGTCGATGCTCACCGAGTGCAAGAACCTCGGTGGGCAGCTGGGCATCCGGCTGATCCTCAAGCGCGAAGACCTCAACCCCACCGGGTCGCACAAGATCACCAACGGGCTCGGCCAGGCGCTGCTCGCGAAGCGCATGGGCAAGAAGCGGCTCGTCGCCGAGACCGGGGCCGGGCAACACGGCGTGGCATCGGCCACCGCCGCGGCGCTGTTCGGCATGGAGTGCAAGGTGTACATGGGCGCGGTCGACGTGGCTCGCCAGGAGCTGAACGTGTTCCGCATGAAGCTGCTCGGCAGCGAGGTGGAGGCCGTGCACAGCGGCAGCCGCACGCTGAAGGACGCGATCAACGA
>SXKB01000289.1 GCA_005778215.1 Actinomycetota bacterium
CATCAACTACATCTCGCTCGCCGGTGCGCTCGCGCACTTCGGCCGTGCGGGTGAGGCGCCGGTGCCGCCGCTCAACATGGTGGGCGACTTCGGTGGCGGCGGCATGTTCCTCGCCTATGGCGTGGTGTGCGCGCTGCTCGAGGCGCAGCGCAGCGGCAAGGGCCAGGTGGTCGACACGGCCATGGTCGACGGTGCCGCAGTGCTGATGAGCATGTTCTGGGCGTTCCGCACCATCGGCATGTTCGACGAGCACGCGCCGGGCACCAACCTGCTCGACACGGGCGCGCACTTCTACGACGTGTTCGAGTGCGCCGACGGGAAGTACATCTCGCTCGGTTCCATCGAGCCACAGTTCTACGCCGAACTGATGCGCCTCACCGGTCTGGAGGGCGACGAGGAGTTCGCCCGCCAGATGGACAAGTCGATGTGGCCGCACCTGAAGGACCGCCTGAAGGCCCTGTTCGTCACCAAGACCCGCGACGAGTGGTGCGCGCTGATGGAGCACACCGACGTGTGCTTCGCCCCGGTGCTCACCATGGGCGAGGCCGCGCAGCACCCGCACAACGTGGCCCGCGGCACGTTCATCGAGGTGGCAGGGGTCACCCAGCCGCGTCCGGCACCGCGGTTCTCGCGCACCGAGCCCGAAGTGGTGTCGCCGCCCGCGCACGCCGGTCAGCACTCCCGTGCGGTGCTCGCCGACTGGGGCATCCCGGCCGATCGCATCGACGCGCTGGTGGTCAGTGGCGCCGTCGCCGACGGCAGCCCGGCCAACGGCTGATAGACACAGACCTCCATGGGAACACTCGTCTGCTTTCACGCACACCCCGACGACGAGAGCATCTCGACCGGTGGCACCATCGCGCGCGCGGTCGCCGAGGGTCATCGGGTGGTGCTGGTCGTCGCCACGCACGGCGATCACGGTGAGGTGCCCGACGACCTCGCCCCGGGCGAGACGCTCGTCGACCGGCGCATGGCCGAGACGGCGGCGTCGTGCGCGGTGCTGGGCGTGCACCGGTTGGTGTGGCTCGGCTACGCCGACAGCGGCATGACCGGCTGGGAGCAGAACCACGACCCGAACGCGTTCGTCCAGGCGCCGCTCGACGAGGCGGCCGAGCGACTGGCGGCCGTGCTGCGCGAGGAGTCGGCCGACGTGCTCACCACGTACGACTGGCACGGCAACTACGGGCACCCCGATCACATCAAGGTGCACCAGGTGGGGCATCGCGCCGCCGAACTGGCCGGCACCCCGAAGGTGTTCGAGGCCACGATGAACCGCGACGAGATGGTGCGTTTCTTCGAGATGGCCAAGGCCGAGGGCGGTAGTGGTGGCCCCGACGGCGAGGACTGGGATCCCAATGGCCCCGCCGATGACGGCAATCCGATGGGCACCCCCGAGGCCGAGATCACCCACCGAGTCGATGTGTCGGCGTACGTGCAGCGCAAGCGCGAGTCCATCCGCTGTCACAAGAGCCAGATCACCGACGCCGGCTTCTTCAGCACGATGCCCGACGAGCAGTTCGCGTTCGCGTTCGGTCACGAATGGTTCATCGAGGCGGGTTCGTCCGCGCCGCTCCGCGAGGGCTGGCTGTTCGAATGACCCGGGTGTACCTGGTGCGCCACGGTCGGGCTGCGGCCGGATGGGACACCGACCCCGACCCGGGGCTCGACGAACTGGGCCGCGAACAGGCGCTCGCGATGGCGCGCTCGTTGGCACCGCTGGGTCCGCTCGCCGTGGTCACCAGCCCGCTGCTGCGCTGCCGACAGACGGCGTTCCCGTTGGCCGCAGCATGGGGCGCCGAGGTGCGGGTGGAGCCCGATGTGGCCGAGATCCCGTCGCCCGAGGGCGTGCCGATGAGCGAACGGGTCGAGTGGTTGCGCCGCAGCATGGCCGGCACGTGGGCCGAACTCGGTCCGCGGTACACGGCGTTCCGCGACGGTGTGGTGGCGGCGGTCGCGTCGCTGCCCGTCGACACGGTGGTGTGCAGCCATTTCGTGGCCATCAACGCGGTCATCGGTGCTGCCATCGGCGACGACCGCCTGGTGAGCACCAGCCTCGACAACTGCTCCATCACCGTGATCGACGTGGTCGACGGAGTGCTGCGGTTGGTCGAGAAGGGCCACGAAGCCGACACACTCATCCGCTGACCTGCACGTTCTTCCGCCTCGCGTGCTGGCAGACTGAGGGCATGACCTCACGTCGTGCCCTCGCCGCCCTCACGGTCGGCGTCCTCGTCCTCACCTTCAGCGCGTGCAGCGACGAGACCAGCAGCGCCGACAGCGCGGCGAGCAGCTCGTCCACCTCCACCTCGGTGGCCGAGTCCACCACGAGCAGCTCGTCCACCACGTCGAGCACCACCAGCTCCACCACCTCGAGCACCACCAGCTCCACCACGTCCACCATCCCGGCCGTGCAGGGGCTCGGATTGTCGGCCCAGGGCCTCGGTGATGCCCTGTTCGGCGCCGACGCCGACAGCGTGGTCGACTACGTGGGCACCATCCTCGGCGCACCCACCAGCGACAGCGGCTGGGTCGACCCGCTCGCCATCGGCGCGGCCTGCCCCGGCACCCAGGTGCGGTTCGTCGACTGGAACGACCTCGCGCTGTTCTTCACCGACGACTCGCCGGCGGCCACCGGCCTCAAGCACTTCGCGGCCTACACCTATGGGCCGGCGTTCGCGCCGACCATCAACCCGTTCGGTCTGGTCACCGCCAACGGGGTGGGCGTCGGTGCCAGCGTCGAATTCCTGCGCGCGTCGTACCCGAGTGCGCTGGTCAATCCCGGCGACGAGATCAGCGGTCCGTCGTTCTTCATCGAGGAGGGCCTCAGCGGCTTCCTCACCGGCGCCGCCAACAGCGACACCATCATCTCGTTCGTGGGTGGTTACGGGTGCGGCGAGTAGCCTCCTTCTGATGCTCGCTGCAGGTCTCGAGACCACCAAATCCATTCACGAGGGCTGGGCCTGGGTGGTCATCATCGGCAACGGGTTGGCGGGCCTGTGGGCGCTCACGGCCAACTGGGTGCCGCAGCTGCGCACCCGTGCGCTGTGGTGGTTCATCGGCATCGCCCAGAGCACGGTGTTCGTCCAGGTGGTGCTCGGTGCGGTGATGGTGGGCAAGTACAAGCTGCCGCTGCCGCAGTTCCATGCGTTCTACGGGTTCGTGGCCATCATCGCGATCGCCATCATCTACAGCTACCGCTTCCAGATGAAGCACCGCCTGTACCTGCTGTACGGGTTGGGCAGCCTGTTCATCATGGGTCTCGGCATCCGAGCCATGCTCGTCGCCGCCACCTGACATTCGTACGCCGCGACGGAGCCTGCCGTCGAGCGGCGTCATGATGGGTGATGGTGGACACCGGGCCCTGGACCGTGACCGACGAGGCGAGCCTCGTCGCGTGCTACGACCAGTCGGTCGCGCACGTGTACCGCTACGCCAGCCGACTCACCGGCAACGACCGGGCGCGCACCGACGATCTGGTGCAGGACGTGTACCTGGGGCTGGTGCGTTCGACCCGTGAGGGCGGGCCGACGTCGGTGGGACTCGGCTGGCTGTGCACCTCGGCCCGGCACCGGTTCCTCGATCGCCTGCGTGGTGAGGCCCGCGAGGAGCGGCGACTGCGGCTGATCGTGTCGCCGGTCGACGAGGCGCCCATCGAGGTGGCAGAGGTGGCCGTGTCGGGCCTGGCCGAACTGCCCGACCGTGAGCGGGTGGCGCTCGTCCTGCGCTACCTCGACGACCTGTCGGTGCCCGAGGTGGCCGAGGCGATGGGTCTGAGCGTGCACGCCACCGAGTCGCTGCTGGCACGAGCCCGTCGACGCATGCGGAACCAGGAGGTGCGCGATGCCGGATCCTGAGATCGAACGCCTCGCCGGCGACGGGTTGCGGCCGGGTGCCGACTTCGTCGATGGCCTGCGCGAGCAGATGGTGCAGGAGTGGCGCGGTGGTGCCGCGCCTCGCCGTCGCCCGTGGCGCACCTGGTTGGTGGCGGCCGCGGCCGTGGTGGCGGTGATCGGCGCGGTCGCCTTCGTGGGCACCCGCGA
>SXKB01000290.1 GCA_005778215.1 Actinomycetota bacterium
ACCCAGCTCACCGGCCGTGCCGGCCGCCGAGGGCTCGACGAGCTCGGCCATGCCGTGGTGCTGTGGAGCCCGTTCGTGCCCTACGACCAGGTGGCGAACCTCGCCTCGAGCAAGACCTTCCATCTCAACTCGGCGTTCCGACCCACGTACAACATGGCCGCCAACCTGGTGCGCTCGTACACCAGCGAGCGCGCCCACCATCTGCTCAACCTGTCCTTCGCCCAGTACCAGGCCGACCGCGACGTGGTGAAGATCGAAGCACGCCTCGAGCGTCGCCAGCAACACCTCGCCAACTTGCTGGAGAAGACGCACAGTCCGTACGGCGACCTCGACGAGTACCGGGCCATGGTGAAGGGCGCCGAGGAAGGCCGACCGATCGCCACCATCGGCCGCGACGACCCGGTCACCCTGGCGATGATGAAACTGAAGCCCGGCGACATCGTGTACGCCGAGAAGGGTCGCTACAGCGGTCGCGTGGCGGTGCTCACCAGCGCACACCGCAAGGGCGGCATGCGCCTCACCGGCATCACCACACGGCGCGAGACGGTGATGCTCACCGCCCTCGACTTCCACGAACCGCCCCGGGCCATCGGCAAGATCGAGCTGCCCGCCGACTACGCACCGAACCGACACGACTTCCAGAAGGAGGTCGCCATCCGGCTCGAGCGTGCCGAGACACAGCCGCACAAGCGCAGCCGCAAGCCGGTGCGCGAGGACGGGCCGAGCACGCATCCGGTGGAGGACGATCCCGAGCTCGACGACCGCCTGAAGGCCGCCACCCAGGCTGAACGGGTGGCACGTGAGGTCGACGAGTTGCGCCAACGCGTGCGCGGCCGGAGCCAGTCGATCGCCCGCGACTTCGACCGGGTGCTGGCAGTGCTGCAGGACTGGGGCTACGTCGACGGATGGTCGCTCACCGACGCCGGTGAGATCCTGGCCCGCACGTTCCACGAGAGCGACCTGCTGGTGGTGGAGTGCTTACGGCAGGGTCTGCTCGACGGCCTCGACGCGCCCACGTTCGCCGCGCTCGCCAGTGTGTTCGTGTACGAGCACCGCAGCCCAGAGCCGCCGCCCGCGCCGTGGTATCCCTCGCCCGAGGCGCGGCGCCGGTGGCAGTCGATCGCCCGCATCAGCTACGAGCTGCAGGACGTGGAAGAAGGCGCGGGTCTGTCGGTGCACCGTCCGCCCGACCCCACGTTCGTCGCCATCGCCTACGCGTGGGCGGCGGGCGAGGGGTTCGCCGAAGTGGTGGCCGAGGAGGAACTGTCGGGCGGCGACTTCGTGCGCACGATGAAGCAGCTCATCGACCTCGTGCGGCAGTTCGCGATCGTGGCGCCATCGAAGGCCACACGGAAGGTGGCGGAGCAGGCGGCCGACGCGTTGTTCCGAGGTGTGGTGGCCGACTCCAGCGCGGTGGAGGTCGACGGTGACGATCCGCAAGGGTGAGCCGTGGGGCGAACCCGCCGAGGTGCCGGCCGAGGGACTGGAGTCGCCCGACACCGACCGCGGCGCCTCCCGGTCGCTCGAACTGCAGCGTCAGGCCGGCCGAGCGTTCCCGCCGATCGGCGTGCAGGGCGGCGACATGGCGCGCACGATGGGGGGTGGCACGCCGGGTCGCATCAACGGCACGTTGGTGAAGGCCCCGGTCGACCTCCTACAGGTGACGGCCGACGGTGCAGAGCACCTGGCCCTCGCGCACGTGGTGGTGCGGCGTTCGTGGTGGCGTGGCGAGGTGGTGCTGGCGATGAACGCGCAGTTCCTGGGCGTGTACGACGTGGCGCCCCGATCACATCCCAACGACGGGCGCGTCGACGTGCTGCGCGTCGACGCGGCAATGCCGGTACGAGCTCGACTCCAGGCCCGGGCTCGTGCTCGCACCGGCACCCACCTTCCGCACCCACACCTCGAGGTGCGCAGCACAGGGGAGTGGCACCATCGTTTCGCCAGGCCGATGCGGTTGTGGATCGACGGCGCGCGCATCTGTGAGGTCCGCGACCTCACCATCACGGTGCTGCCCGACGCCCTCACCCTCTACGCCTGACCCGCACTAGGGTCGTCCGCATGCAGGCGTGGATCCTCGACGAGTCGCCAGGGAGCTACCGGATGGGGCACATCGACCCACCCGAACTCGCACCCGACGAGGTACGCATTCGTGTGGTGGCCAGCGCACTGAACCACATGGACCTGTGGGTCACGCGGGGACTGCCGAAGCCGCCGCTCCCGCACGTGCCGGGCTGCGACGTCACCGGTGTGGTGCACGAGGTCGGTGCCGCCGTCACGTCCGTGGCGGTCGGCGACGAGGTGGTGGTGAACCCCGGCGTGTCCCCGGTCGACGACATCGTCCGCTGGGGCAACAACAGCCCCATGGGGCCGGGCTTCAAGATCTACGGCGAGCACTGCTGGGGCGGCCACAGCACCTATGCCACCGCGCCGGCACGCAACGTGCGGCCACGCCCCGCTGGTCGCAGCTGGGCCGAGTGCGCGGCCTACCCACTGGCCTACCTCACCGCGTACCGCATGCTGCGTCGAGCACGCGTGCAGGCCGGGGAGACCGTCCTGGTGGTGGGCATCGGCTCCGGCGTGTCGTGCGCGGCCCTCGCGCTCGCCCGGCACATGGGGTGCCGCGTGGTGGCCACCAGCCGCAGCGAGGCCAAACGCACCGAAGCACTCGCCATGGGAGCCCACGAGGTGCACGACAGCGCACTCGACCGCTGGCCGGTGGAGGCCGACGTGGTGATCGAGAGCGTCGGCCCGGCCACCTGGGAGCAGTCGGTGCGATCGCTCAACCCCGGCGGCCGCCTGGTGGTCTGCGGTGGTACCTCCGGCCCGAAGGTGGAGCTGAACCTGCCACGGCTGTTCTTCAAGCAGTACGAGATCATCGGCAGCACGATGGGCAGCTACGAGGAGTTCGACGAGGTCACCGCACTGGTGGCGCACGGCGTCGACGTGCACGTCGACCGCACCTACCGGCTCGAGGACTACGTGGACGCGCTGGCCCGCCTGGAACAGGGCGAGCAGTTGGGCAAGATCGTGCTGCTGCACGACGAGCACTGAGAAGGGAATCCCGAATGGACGTCGAAGCACTGAAGCAGGCCGTGTGCGACCGGGTGGATGCACTGGCGCCACGGCTCGTGCACGCCAGTCGTGCCATCCACGCGCACCCCGAACTGAACTACGAGGAGCACTACGCCCACCAACTGCTCACCGACCTCCTCGAGGAGCAGGGCGTCGCCCCGGTGCGCAGTGCGTACGGCATCGGCACGGCGTTCGACGCAGCCGCCGGCAGCTCCGGCGCCACCATCGCGGTGCTGTGCGAGTACGACGCGTTGCCCGGCGTGGGTCACGCCTGCGGTCACAACGTCATCGCCACGGCCGGCCTCGGCGCCGGTCTGGCCGCTGCGGCCATCGCCGAGCAAGCGGGCGGTCGCATCCGCATCATGGGCACGCCGGCCGAGGAGGGTGGCGGCGGCAAGGTGAAGATGGCACGCGCCGGCGCGTTCGAGGGCATCGACGCGGCGATGATGGTGCACCCGGCTGACGCCGACCTCATCCAGATGGACTGCATCGCCATCCAGGAGCTCGAGGTGGAGTACCACGGCAAGGCCGCGCACGCCGCCGCCGCACCATGGGAGGGCCGCAACGCCCTCGACGCCGCCGTGCTCGGCTACATGAACGTTGCGGCGATGCGTCAGCACATCCGCCCGAACGAGCGCATCCACGGCATCTTCACCAAAGCCGGTGACAAGCCCAACATCGTGCCGGCCGACGCCGCGATGGACTGGTACATCCGGTCCGGCACCATCGCCTCGCTGCAGCCGCTGAAGGAGCGGGTGTTCACCAGCCTCCAGGCCGCGGCCACCGCCTGTGGCTGCACCATGGACCACGCCTGGGTGGGTGAGTGCTACGCCGAGATGATCAACAACCAGGCGATGGTGCAGTCGTACGTGCGCAACGCCACCCGCGTCGGCCGCACCGTGGTCGACCCGGCGACCACCGGTCGTCGAGTGGTGGGCAGCACGGACATGGGCAACATCAGCTACCTCGTACCGTCCATCCACCCGATGATCAAGGTTGCTCCCGACGGCGTGCCGATCCACAGTGTCGACTTCGCCTCGTACGCCGGCAGCCCTGCCGGCGACCAGGCCGTCATCGACGGTGCGAAGGTGATGGCGATGACCGTGGTCGACCTGTGGACCTCGGAGGCGCTGCGTCAACAGATGCGCGAGGAGTTCGACCAGAGGCCCCGTGACGTGGTGGTCTACTGATCCGGCATCCCTCATCCCTGGGAGCGCCACCCGTAGGATGACCCACTGTGACGGTCTACGTCCCTGAGGAATTCACGCCCGACGAGGAAGACATCCTCCGCAGGTACTTCACCAATCTCGACGGTCCGGTGTTCGCATTGGTGAACCTGCCCGAAGTCGTCAAGGGCGCGCTCTTCGCGCGCTACAGCCGCAGTCCGAAGAGCCTGCGCCGCCTGTTCCTCGACGAGTTCGTGGGCGACCTCGACATCGCCGGCGATGCCTCCGTCGACGCCACCATCGGTCTCGAGCGCGCCGAGGAACTGTACGAGAAGGTGTTCTTCGAGTACGGCGACGACTCGGTGGCCCAGCTCGGCGGCGTGCACCTGGCCTGCGAGCAGGCCTCGAACATCCTCACCAAGGTGCTCGAGTGGGGCCGCTTGATGAGCTACCTCGAGCAGAGCACGCGCTACATCGCGTACGACGCCCGGCTCGGCGGTCGCTACCGGTTCTACCGCGACCCCGCCATCCTCTCCAGCCGGTTCGGCACCCGCTACGTGGGCGACATGGACCGCATGTTCGACAGCTACACGCTGCTGCTGAACCGTGTCACCGACCACGTGCGCGCCACCGTGCCCCGCGATGCCGGCGACAGCGACTTCGTGTACCGCATGGCCACCCGCGCGAAGGCGCTCGACGCGGTACGCGGCGTGCTGCCCGCCGCCGCCCTCTCGAACGTGGGCATCTACGGCTCGGGCCAGGCGTTCGAGGCGCTGCTGGTGCGCATGCGTGCCCATCCGCTGCCCGAGGCCCGCCAGTACGCCGAGCTGATGCTGCAGGAGCTGCGCAAGGTGATCCCCAGCTTCCTGCGCCGGGTCGACATCGCCGAGCGCGGCGGCCGTTGGTCGAGCTACCTCAGCAACACCCGCGAGCACACCTCCGAACTGGTGCAGTCGCTGTTCGGCGACACGCCCGTGGAGCAGGCTCCCGAGGTGTCGCTGGTCGACTTCGACGCCGACGCCGAGAACAAACTGCTCACGGCCATCTGCTACCCGCTCGCACACCTTCCGGAGCACCAGCTCGCCGAGCGAGTGCGCACCCTCGGGCCCACGGAGCGCCTCGCGCTCATCAAGGCGTACGTGGGGGAGCGCGAGAACCGCCGTCATCGACCCGGCCGAGCGTTCGAGCGGGTCGACTACCGGTTCGACGTGCTCTCCGACTACGGCGCCTTCCGCGACCTCCAGCGGCACCGCATGCTCACCATCGACTGGCAGTCGCTCACGCCCAACCACGGCTACACCCGACCCGAGTTGGTCGACGAAGCCGGCGTCGCCGACGTGTTCGACGACGCCATGGCCCGTTCGGCGTCGCTGTTCGATGCACTGAAGGACGAATTCCCGCAGCAGGCCCAGTACGCCGTGTCGATGGCGTACCGGCTGCGCTACTCGATGCAGTTCAACGCCCGCGAGGCGATGCACATGCTGGAACTGCGGTCCTCGCCCCAGGGCCACCCGTCGTACCGCCGCGTGGTGCTCGAGATGCACCGCCTCATCGCCGAACAGGCAGGTCACACGGCCGTGGCCGCAGCGATGACGCATCTCACCACCGAGGCCCCCGAGCTGGAACGGCTCGAATCCGAGCGCCGCGCCGAGGCCCGCCGGGGTCAGTGACGGCTGTCACAACTCCGATGCGCGAGCCGGGGGGATGCCCGGCCTA
The DNA here is from genome assembly GCA_005778215.1 of Actinomycetota bacterium. Taxonomy (GTDB): domain Bacteria; phylum Actinomycetota; class Acidimicrobiia; order Acidimicrobiales; family Ilumatobacteraceae; genus UBA668. The sequence goes on from SXKB01000290.1 coordinate 5,958, forward strand.
GTATCCCGGGCCTCACTGGGTTGCAGGGACAAGGAACGCGCATGGCTGACGACGACATCGAGATCGACGAACCCGACGAGGAGTTCGAGGAGGAAGTCGACGACGACGCCGAGATCGATCCGGAGATCGACCCCGATCTCGACGAGGACGAACTTGCCGACGACCTCGTCGAGGACGACGAGTTCGGTGACGACGACGATCTGCTCGTCGCCGAGGACGAGGAAGAAGAGGACGACACGAGCGGGCCGGTGCGCAAGTCGGTCGCCTCGGAGGACGACGACGAGGACGACGACATGCTCGCCCCCGACGACGTCGAAGCCGACCTCGACACCATCCTGAAGGATCGTCTCGTCGCCGAGCAGGACGAGGACGAAGGCGAAGAGGAAGAGCCCGAGGAGCGCGGCGAGGCCGCCGATCGTCTGCAACCCAAGCGTGCCGACGAGCAGCTCTGCCCGAGCTGTTTCCTGCTGGTCCGCCAGAGCGCCCCGGGTTGCCCCGTGGGCGACGACGAGTGCCCGCTGTTCACGTGATCGGAGCCATGGGGTGCACGACGCCGTACGCCCCCTGACCAGCGACGACATCCCTGCGGTGGTGGCGCTGGAGGCCGAGGCCCGCACTGCGCTGCTCGACCAGCGCGGCGGGCCGGCTCACCTCGACGAGGAGCCGCCCGCCGACTGGGGGGCGGCCATCGGCCGCGCCTGGGTGGGCACGCTGGACGACGTGGTGCTGGGCTACCTGGAGCTCATCTACCACGGCACCGCCGCCCGGGTCCGCCAGGTGTTCGTCCATCCGGAGGCACGCGAACTGGGCCTCGGCGACGCACTGCTGGCGGCCGCACTCGAGGCAGCCAGGGCCGCCGGGTGCACCGTGCTGGAGGGCACGGCGCTGCCCGGCGACCGTGAGACGAAGAATCTCTACGAACGAGCGGGCATCAAGGCCCGCAAGATCGTGGTCAGCGTCCCGTTGTGACTACTTGCCCTGCCAGTTCGGCGGGCGCTTCTCGATGAACGCCGTCAGGCCTTCCTTGGTGTCCTCGCTGGCCATGATGCCGGCGAACTCGGCGTTGGTCATGTCGATGAGCGTCTGATCGTCGGCGTAGGCCGACGCCAGCACCACCTTGCGGCTGGCCCACACGGCCAACGGTGCGCTGGTGCAGATCTTGCCGGCCAGCTCCAGGGCCTCCTCGAGTGCCTTGCCAGGCTCGACGAGACGGCTCACGAGGCCGAGGTGGTACGCACGCTCACCGGGGATGGGATCGCCCGTGAGAATGGCTTCCATGGCCGCTGCCTGGCCGATGGCACGCGGCAGCCGGAACAGACCGCCGGCACCGGCGATGAGATTGCGCTTCACCTCGGCGAGACCGAACGACGAACGGGTGGTGCACACCACCAGGTCGGCGGCGAGCACGATCTCGCAGCCGCCCGCGGTGGCAAGACCGTCGACCGCCACGATGACGGGCTTCTTGCGATCGCGGTACACGAACCCGGCGAAGCCGCCCTTCTTCGTGCCGAGGCTGCCGCCCTGGCCGGAGTTGATGGCCTTCAGGTCGGCGCCGGCGCAGAACACCGGCTTCTCCTGACCCTCGGTGTTCGCAGTGATGATGCCCACCCAGATGTCGGGATCGGCCTCCATCTGATCGATGGCCGCCTCCATGGCGTTGGCGACGTCACCGTTGACGGCGTTGCGCGCCTCGGGGCGGTTGAGCGTGATGACCGCGATGCGGCCCTGGGTCTCGTACTTCACGATGTCGGACATGGTGCCGACGGTAGTGGCGCGCCGTCGCGCCGGAAGAACCGTGAGGGTCAGTCGGCGGCGGACTCGTCGGCCGGGGCCTCCGCCACCGGCTCGTCGGCCACGGGGGCGTCCTCGACCGCAGGTGCCTCGTCGACGACCGGAGCCGGGGCGGCCTCCTCGGCAGCCGCGACCTCGACGACCGGCGCCTCCTCGACGACCGGAGCCGGGGCTTCCTCGGCGGCCGGGGCAGCTGCCTCCTCGACCGGGGCGGGCGCCACCACGGGCGCAGCCTTCGGCGCAGCAGGCGGCTTGGGGGCGGCCTTCTTCGTCGGGGCCGGCTTGGTGGGACGCAGCGGCTTGGCCGGCGCGGCCTTCGGGTCGACGGTGATGCCGAACAGCGCCGCCACCTGCGGCAACAACGAACCGAGGCGCTTCACCGTGGCGAGCAGCTCGTCGTTGGTCTGCGTGGGTGCCGCAGCGGGCGTGACCTGCGCACGCACCGGGCTGAACGCCACGGCCTCGAGCACGGCGACCCAGCGGTCGGGGAGTGCGTCGGCGGTGAGGTTGGCCGTGGCGGCCTCGGCCAGCTTCGCAGCCAGCTCCGCCGGGAAGCGCACACCGGCCTTGGGCGGCTGCGACGACAGCTTCAGTGCACGCACCACACGGCCCACGCCGATGGCGGCGTCGATGTCGCCGAACCACAGCGTGAGTTCCTTCTCCTGTTTCACCACGAGCGCTTCCTTCAGCTCGGTGGCGAGGTCGCGGGTGGTCTCGTCGCGGGCGACCATGGGGTCCTCGGCGGCGGCCACGACGCTGCGCAGATCACGCAGATCGAGCTCCTCGAGGTCGGCCTTCGCAGCATCGGCGCGGTCGAGCCATTCGGCGACGCGCAGCTTCGGCAGCAACTGCTCGGCGATGGCCAGCAGGCCCGCCGCGGGAATCTCTTCCTTCCCCTCGGCGCGCAGACGCTGGTTCTGCTCGTTCACGGCGGCGCGCACGGCGGGGATGCCGCCGGCAAGCGCTCGCTCGGCCACGGCGCGCTGCGCCTCGGGCAGCTCGGCCAACACGGCGTTGCGGTGGGCGCGGCCGGGCTTGAGCCGCTTCGCCTTCGGGCGCTGCGGCAGCTCGGGCGGCGCCTGGAAGCGCGGCTTGCGATCGGGACGCGGGCCACGATCCGGACGCGGACCCCGCTCGCCGTCGCCACGGGGCGGACGGTCGCCTCGCGGTGCACGGTCGCCGTCGCCACGGGGCGGGCGGTCGCCACGCGGGCGGTCGGGACGGTCGCCGCGGTCACGACGATCGCCGCGGTCGCCGCGATCGCGTCGGTCACCGCGGTCGCCTCGCTCCTTGCGGGCCAGCTGCTGGGTGACGGCCTCGAACGGCTTGTCGCTGGGGATCAGCTCGAGCAGACCGGTCTTGCCGGCCTTCTCCTTGGTGGCCTGTACGGCCACGATGGTCATCCCGTCGAAGTCGGCCTCCGCATCGGCCTTCAGCACCATCCCGACGGCGGCACCCGCCGGGAGGAGCGTGCCGTCGAGCACACCCTTGGGTTTCTGGGCACCTGCGGCACGCCAGGTCCACGTGCCATCGGGGCGCGTGCTGGTGAGCTCGATTTCGATCCGTCGGGACATGGGCCAACACGGTACCGGGTGGAGGGGGCTTCGCTCCACTGCCGATTCGCTCGCTACCCTCGCCACGTGCCCATCTACGCCCTCGGTGACAAGGAACCCTCCATCCATCCCGATGCCTTCGTGCATCCCGATGCCGTCGTCATCGGTGACGTGGCGATCGGCGAACTGGCCAGCATCTGGCCCGGTGCCGTGCTGCGTGGCGACGAAGGACACATCCGCATCGGTGCCCGCACGAGCATCCAGGACAACTCGGTGCTGCACACCACGCCGCTGTGGCCCACCATCGTGGGGGAGGGCTGCACCATCGGCCACATCGTGCACCTCGAGGGCTGCACGGTGCACGACGGTTGCCTCATCGGCAACGGCAGCATCGTGCTGCACCGGGTGCAGGTGCACACCGGGGCCATCGTGGCGGCCAACTCGGTGGTGCTCAACGACACGGTCGTGCCCGCCGGCGCGCTGGCGGTGGGTTCGCCGGCGGTCATCAAGGAGGGGCGGGCCAACGCGGCGCTCATCGCCCAGGCAGCGGCCGCCTACGTGCAGCGGGCACGCACGTATCCCACCGAGCTGCGGCGCATCGGCTGATGCGCCAGTTCGTGCTCACGGTCGCGGCACACGAGGTCGAGCTCGCCTCCGACGCGCTGTGGGGCCTCGGCGTGGTGGCGGTCGAGGAACGACCGCTCGACGAGGACACGGTCGAGCTGTGGACGTCGCTCGGCGACGACGCGGGCGAGCCCGACCTTCCCTGGCCATCGCGCTTCGAGGAGGTCGACGCCGCCGTTGCCGACACGTGGCGGCAGTTCGCCGAGCCGATCAACGTCGATCACGACCTGGTGGTGCAGCCCGCATGGGTGGCGTTCGCCCCGCCTCGGGACGGGGCCACGGTGCTGGTCATCGAGCCCGGCTCCACGTTCGGCATGGGCGACCATCCCACCACTCGGCTCACGCTGGTGGCCGCACGGCGCTGGGTGCAGCCCCAGACCCGAGTGCTCGACGTCGGTTGCGGGTCGGGCGTGCTGGCCATCGGTGCGATGGTGTTCGGCGCGGCGTCGGCCGTGGGCATCGACATCGCACCGGCCGCAGTGCCCGTGACGCTGGAGAACGCTCGGGCCAACGGCGTCACCGTCGACGTCAGCACCACGCCGCTGGAGGACGTGGAGGGTGAGTTCGAGCTGGTGCTCGCGAACATCCTCGCCCCGGCACTGGTGGCGCTGGCACCACACCTGCGCCGCGTGCTCGCTCCCGGCGGCACGCTGGTGGTGAGCGGCATCCTGGCCGAGACGCATCAGCACGTGCTCGATGCGCTCGCGCCGCTCGAGCCGGTGCACACCGACATCCTCGACGGCTGGGCCGCGGTCACACTCCGCTGAGGAAGCGATCGATCGCCGA
>SXKB01000291.1 GCA_005778215.1 Actinomycetota bacterium
CTGAACCCGAACCCGGTCTGCGTCTCGTCGCCGTCGTCGGCCATGGTGCTGACGCTGACGTAGCAGCCGTTCTCGCGGCCGGCCCGACGGATGCCGGTGGTGGTGGCCACGGCCGACTCCACCATCACGTCGGCGTAGTTGGCGTCGTCGATGCGCACTCGCGTGTCGGTGGCCAGCGTGAGCCGCTCGAGCTCCTTGGTGAGCGCGATCTTCTCCTCGGTGGAGTAGCCAGCGAGCCGCTCGCTCCACAGCTCCTGCGGCACCACGTCGACACCGTCGGGGCTGGCGAGACCGGCCCACTCGTCGGTGGTGCCGAAGGTGACGTTGTCGCGGGCCTCCGCCAACACCTCTTCGATGGCCGACGGGTCGAGCGTGCCCGCATACGCGAAGCCGGTGCGGCCGTCGCGGATGATGCGGATGCCGATGCCCTCGCTCTGTGCGCTGACGAAGTGCTCGACCTCGCCCTCGTACACGCGGATGTCGGTCTCGTGGTCGCGCGACACGAACGCCTCGACCTGCTCACCCGGCTGGGCCTGGGCGACGATGCGGTCGGCGAGTTCCTGCAGTTCCTGACTCATGCTGCGGTGCCGCCGATGGTGAGCGACTTCACCCGCAGCGTGGGCTGGCCGTCGCCGACGGGCACGCCCTGGCCGTCCTTGCCGCACGTGCCCGGGTTGCCCATCGCGAAGTCGTTGCCCAGCAGGTCGAGGTCGCGCAGCACCTCGGGGCCGTTGCCAATGAGGTTGCCCTCACGCAGCGGCTCGGTGATCTGGCCACCCTCGATGAGGTACGCCTCGGTCATGCCGAACACGAAGTCGCCCGACGCGGTGTTCACGCTGCCGCCGCCCAACTTCGCCACGTACACGCCGTAGTCGGTGGCACGAACGATCTCCTCGGGGTCCTCCGTGCCGTTGAGCACGTAGGTGTTGGTCATGCGCACCATCGGCAGGTGCTGGTAGCTCTGCCGACGGCCGTTGCCGCTCTGCGCACGACCCTCCTTGCGGGCCCGCAGGTAGTCCCACATGTAGTCGGTGAGCACGCCGTCCTGGATGAGCACGTTGTACTGGCTGGCGTGGCCCTCGTCGTCGTAGCCGATGGCACCCCACTCGCCCGCCATCGTGCCGTCGTCGACCAGGGTGACGAGCGGCGAGGCGACGAGCTCGCCCTTCTTGCCCTTGTACACGCTGCCACCCTTGGCGACGAGGTCGGCCTCGAGGCCGTGACCGCACGCCTCGTGGAACAGCACGCCACCCGAACCCTGCTTGATGACCACCGGCAGCGCACCACTGGGCGCGGGCCGGGCCGTGAGCTTGGTGAGCGCCTGCCGGGCCGCATCGCGGGCCAGGTCCTCCACCGACACCTGGTCGAACAACTCGAACCCGATGGTATGACCCAGGCTCTGGTAGCCGGTCTGCATGCCGGTGTCGCCGTCGGCCACCACGCTCACGCGCACCAGCGAGCGCACCTGCTCGTCGGTGACGAACACGCCGTCGGTGTTGGCCACCAGGATGTGCTTGCGGCTGTCGCCGTAGCCGGCACTCACCTGCACGATGGCACCGCCCGCGCTGCGCGCCGCGTCGTCCATGCGCTGCAGCAGCGTGACCTTGTCGGCCTTGCGCACGTCGTCGGGGTACTGCGCCACCGGGCTCACGGTGCGGGCCGGGCCGCGGGTGAGCGCGATGGTGCGGGTGACGCCGTCGCCCTGGCTGGCTGCTGCGGCAGCAGCCTCGGCGGCGGCACGCAGGCCCGCCTCGCTGAGGTCGGCGGTGTGCGCGAAGCCGGTGGTGTCGCCCTTCACGACGCGGATGCCGGCACCGCGGTCGCGACCGCTGGTGACCTGTTCCACCCGGCCGTCGTCGAGACCCACCGACGTGGACCGCTTGTCCTCTGCATACACCTCTGCGAAGTCGGCGCCCGTGCGGACCGCCACCCCCAACACCCGTTCCAGTACGTCGCTGTCGATCACGCGCCGCAGCCTACCCAGCCACAAGATCGCCGTCGCTCGGGGCCAGGGGGTTAGCCTGTCCCTCCGTGAGCGCAGTCGTCGGCCTCAAGGGCCTCGCGACCATGGAGGTGACGGTGGCCGACACCGCACTGGCCATGGGGTCGGGATCCGTGGAAGTGCTGGCCACGCCGCGCATCGTCGCCCTGCTCGAACAGGCCACCTGCGCCGCCCTGGCCGGGCACCTCGCCGAGGGGTGCACCACCGTGGGCATGCGGGTGCAGGTCGATCACCTGCAGCCCACCCCGGTGGGCGGCACGGTGGAGGCCGAAGCACTGCTCGAGAAGATCGAGGGACGACGGCTCACGTTCATGGTTTCGGCGTCCGATACCAAGGGTGTGGTGGCAGCAGGCAGAGTCACCCGAGTCCTGGTGGAGGTCGACCGATTCATGGACAAGACCAAATGACCCGGCGCACCATCGCTGCGCTCACCCTCGCCACCGTCGCCGCGCTGTCCACGGCCTCGGCGTGCCGTCCCGTCGACGCAGAGACGGGCACCAACGCGATCAACCAGGCCACCGAACTGCAGTGCAACGACGCACGCCGCACCCTGCAGCAGGCCATCGACAACTACGAGATCCTCGAGGGCAAGCTGCCGCGCGACGAAGCGACACTGGTGCCGGGCTATCTCATCATGCAGTCACCGCTGATGGACATCGACGCCGACGGCAACGTGATCCCCGCCCCCGGCAGCGGCTGCCGCTAGCTCGGCCGGCTCCCGGCGGATGCGGGTGACGCCCACCGCCGCCACCAGACACGCCACCCCGGCGAGCACGAACGAGATGCGATAGCTGCCCGGGGTGTCGTGCAACGCGCCTGCACCCCACGCCGCGAGCGCCCCGCCCACCTGGTGCCCTGCGAACACCCAGCCGGACACCAGCGGACCGCGGTCGCGACCGAAGTGCGCGAGGCACAACGCGATGGTGGGCGGCACCGTGGCCACCCAGTCGAGGCCGTAGAACACC